>JAFUPP010000005.1 GCA_017481115.1 Clostridia bacterium
CAAGTCACCCTCGATCAGCACAATGATCGTAAACATCGACGGAACCGATTATGTAGTAGATCTTAACGGCGCAGAGGCATACAAGCAGGTAATCTTCTCCAAGACTGATCTCGGTTCAGGTACACATACCGTTACCATCACCGCATCAGCAGAGAAGTCCTCACTTGACACCATCCGTGTCGCAGGAGGCACTCTTAACTAAATATTTAACGGAGAGAAATCAACTTTCTCTCCTTTTTTGTGTATATTTTTATCTTTAAAATTTAAACTTTTATTGTAAAACCTTTGTTTATATATTAAAATAGTATAAAAAGCGAAAGGATCATATATGAAGATAAGTTTTAAAACCTGCTTAAAGCTGGGTATTACAATAATTTTAGTGTATCTTGGTATTTATTATTTGCCGAGTGTTATTGGTTTTATAGGTTCGCTTGTCGGAGCCGCCGCACCCTTGATAATCGGAGCCGCAATAGCCTATGTAATAAATATAATACTTGTAAGATACGAAAAGATGTATTTTCCAAAAAGCAACAAAAAGGCGGTAACCGTTACCCGCAGACCCATCTGCCTTACACTTTCGGTTTTGTCGGTAATCGCGGTCATTTCGATTGTGGTTGGTCTTGTTTTGCCACAGCTGATTTCATGTATTCAGCTTATAATCACCAAAATTCCGGGTGTTATAACATCCTTCACCGCAAAGCTTGGTGAATGGAACATAATAACCGATGAATTTGCGGCATCCATAAAGTCTGTTGATTGGGGCTCAAAAATAGGACAGATGATAAATGTCATAGGCTCGGGACTCGGTAATGTGATGGATGTTGTTATCACCACCGTTTCGTCGGTATTTTCGGGCGTTGTAACGACCGTGCTTTCTATCATATTTGCAGTATATATCCTTGCATCTAAGGAGAAACTTTCCTCACAGTTCGAAAAACTTATAAAGCACGTGTTAAAGGGCAAATGGTATACGAGAACACGCTATGCACTTGAAACCCTTAATAACGCATTCAGAAGTTATATAATAGGACAGTGCACCGAGGCGGTAATTTTAGGCTCACTTTGCGCATTGGGAATGCTTATTTTAGGTCTGCCGTATGCCGCAATGATCGGAGCACTCATAGCCTTTACCGCACTTATTCCCGTGGCGGGTGCGTATATCGGTGCAATAGTCGGCGCACTTATGATAGTTACCGAATCACCCGTAAAGGCACTTATATTTCTTATATTCCTTCTTGTTCTTCAGCAGCTCGAAGGCAACCTCATATATCCAAGGGTAGTCGGTAACTCCATAGGCCTACCCGGAATATGGGTACTTGCCGCAGTAACGGTAGGCGGCGGAATAATGGGTGTTGTCGGAATGCTTTTAGGCGTTCCCATAGCCGCGGCACTCTATAAGATGATAAAGGACGTTTTAGACTACCGCGAAAAGCAGGAGTTAAAACAAAATAAGTAAATAAAAAAAGACGAATTTCTATTGAAATTCGTCTTTTATTTTGGCTTGCACGATTTAAAATTATGGATTGTACATAATATACAAAAATAAAACATTTAAATTGTGCATAACAACAGTATATATACAATGAGTATAAATGATCATAAAATTCGACACCATATTCTATTGACATTGAAAAGGAAAATAATGTAAAATAATAATAGAATTAAATGGAGGTGTTTTATATGAAAAAAGTATTAGTATTATTAATGATAGGTGTACTTCTTTTTAGTATCTCTGCCTGTGCGGATGATACACAGTCGGGTGTAAGCTCGGATGTAAAGGCGGATATTAATACCGACGAAAACAAAGAAACACCAAGCACACCAAAAGAGATAGATATAGCTTCAAGTGAACCTGCCGTATCCGAACAAGAAGAAGCTGTTTCAAGCGTTGAGCAGAGCGTAGTTTCAAAGGTTGAAGAAACCGACAAGTCGGAGCAAACCTTAAGTGAAGTAGAGATGTATCTACCGGTCAGAAATAAGCCGACTGACCCGGAAAAATTAGGAGTAACGTTCTCTACCAAAAAAACAGCTGAAATCGGTGAAATAACAGTTGAAAAGTTATCGGAGATACTGGGGCTGGAGGTAGATACTATTTGTTACTCTTTTTACAGAGATGTAAAGATAGACGGACGGTATCAAAAAGAGTTAAGCGTAGTATTTAAAATTAAAAATTGCAGTTTGCAAGCAAAACAAGACTACATTAACAGATTTAAAGATAACCCTGATATTTGGGTTACTATAGATTCTATAGCATAAGAGAGGTGTCTATATGGCAAAAAGAATAATAGGTCTTGTATTAATAGTGGTGTTATTATCTTTTTCATTAACTGTTAATGCCGGTTCTTCGGATAATCAAGCAATAGAAAAGCTGCTTTGCACTGCCACTCTTGAGGATGATTTTAAGGAAGGGGAGTTTTTAGTAACCCTTACTAAAGAGTCCAGTGAAATGAACAGAGAGTACACAGCAGAAGAGCTATCATCAAAATGGGGTATAACCGTTAAAAGTGTAACAGATCTGACATACTTTGAAAATTTTGAGGAAACTACAGATCATCTCATTGATCCTTCAAAATTCAGACAGACACTTAAAATTGAAATATTCGAAAACGGTAAGCAGGCGGTATTGGATGCAATAAAAATTGCTGAGCAATCAAATGATGTATATTCTGCTAGGCCTAATTATATATTCTATCCGGAATTATCAGCAGTTACAAACTCGGTAAATGATACAGATTTACCGCAAGATATTGACCCGCGGATAATCACACCGGCTCCCACAAATGACCCATACAGTTTCTTTCAGTATGCATTAGATAACAGTAATATACAGCAGGCGTGGGATATAACAATGAATTACGAGGTCAAAGTAGGAGTTTTAGATACAGGTATAGATGGGACCCATCCAGACCTTGACGGGAAGATAGCACTATTTGCCGGCCATAATTATACCTCTGATGAGGGTGATCAGTGGGTTGATACTAACGGTCACGGAACACACGTGGCGGGCATAATTGCTGCTGAAATAAATAACGGAATTGGTATTGCCGGTGTTTGTGATAAAGTTAGTCTTACATCCTATAGGGTTGTAGAAATATGTACCGGTTGTGGTGACTCGAAATGTAGTGGTTATCATATTTTAACGGATTGGGTTGTTTCAGCTATTGTTGATGCCGCGCTTAACGATATACCTATATTAAATTTATCCTTAGGTGGTTATGGTAGTGCATCCGGGAGTGATCTACAAGCTGCTATGGAGTGGTATAGAGGACTCCTTGTATGTTCTGCAGGTAACGGTAAAAAGAATGATTTGGGCGATTTTATTGGTGTAAATACCGACCTTCCGGAAAATTATCATGTACCTTCCGGCTGTGACGGTGATAATATTATTTCGGTTGCATCTATTGACGAGTATGATCAACTCGCAGGTGATTCAAATTTCGGTGTTGAAACGGTGGATATTGCAGCGCCTGGTGTCGATATAATAAGTACGGTTCCCATGGCAAATTGTCCTGAAAACTGTACAGATCCATTACATGCAGGTATATACAGAGGATATCATCAAAATAGCGGCACTTCTATGGCAGCGCCGTATGTTGCGGGTATTGCAGCACTTTTAAAAAGCTATGACTACACCTTGACTACGGCTGAAGTAAAAAGATTTATATTAGAAGGTGCTACACCTGTCTCTGCGTTGCAAGGCAAGATACTAACCGGTGGCAAGGTCAACGCATACAACAGCTTAATACTGGCAATCAATTATTCAAGTGTTGCTCAGTACGGAGATCTTTTCACAGGTTGCTTTACCAATGATATGAATCAGCCCCAGGTTGCTTGTTTTAAAAAGATATCAAGCACACAGACAAATATTTTGATTTGGGATATTGTCAATGGTACGGTTCAGTTTGATAATCCTACGGTTGCATGGATAGGTGATGCGGCTTACAACTTTTTGAATGACAGGGTCACTGTCGGTGATTTTAACGGCGACGGCTTTGATGATTTAGCGGCTTTATATAATGTTAACGGACTTTCACGTGTTTATGTTTGGAGAGGCGGCTTTACAGGCTTTACCAAAATGACGTCTAATGAAATTCCGTTGATTATAAGTAGTGAATATGCTATAGGCAAGGTAACCGCCGGTGATTATAACGGTGACGGTAAAGATGATATTGCAGCATTTGTTAATACAGGTAAAGAAAGCGTTGGTTTGTATCTTTGGCTTGGTACGAGCACAACATTATCATACCAGGGCAGTGTTTGGTCTGAATCAAGAGCGCAAGAAGGCTTTTTTGACTATAAAGATAGTATAGTGACAGGTGATTTTAATAACGATGGTTATGATGATATTGCACTGCTAACGTGCAGGTTGTATATGACGCATATCGATATTTATGTCTGGTATGGTAGTAATTCGGGATTGCAAAATTCAACCTGTGTGGCAGTTTATGTCGATCATAATATGGAATTAACTGTTGCGCCGCTGTTAGTAGGTGACTTTAACGGTGATGGATACGATGATCTTGCGGCTGTTTATGATTATACCAACGATGATTTGAGCATTTTTGTATGGTATGGAAAAGCAACGGGTTTTGAAGTTCGAGAGCATGAGTTTTTTAACGACTATTTCTACGCGGTAAGCCTTGAAGGAAGAGTATTTGTTGTTGATTATAACAACGACGGAAAAGATGATATTATGGGCTTTTATGACTTCAACGGAGAAAATCAAGCATTATACAAGTGGTATTTGCTGCCTTCCGGTTATTTTGCTTGGCAACAGTAAAAACAATTAATAAAAAACGCACCCAAATTTTGGGTGCGTTTATATTTGTGCAACGAAAACTACCGATATTTTGATTATAACAAAATATCGTGCAACTCATTTACAGAGTCTGCCATAAAGTCGGGGGACAGTGCGGCAAGATATTCCTTACTGCGATAACCCCAGGTGACCGCTATGGCGGTGAGTGCTGCGTTTTTTGCGGTGTGATAGTCGACATCGCTGTCACCCACCATTGCTGTCTTCATATTGGCGGTGACGCCCATTCTTTTCATAACCTCATACGTCATGGGAGTATCGGGCTTTGAGGGGAATTCATCGGTGTTCCCCAAAATCCCGTCAAAAAGCTCAAATCCAAAGAATTTCTCGATTACCATCAATGTACAAGAATGAACCTTGTTGGTGAGAACGCCCGTTTTTATGCCCTTTTTGCGAAGATTTATGACAAGCTCCTTCATACCCTCAAATACGGTGGTGTGATCCAAAAAATGAGTGTCATAGTAGGCTCTGTACCACGAAAAAACCTCCTTGAGCTTTTGCTCGGAAACGTCGTCGGGCAGGGCGGAACGCACAAATTCATATGCACCCGTATTTATGTTTTCAAGATGATGCTCACGGCTTTTGGGTTCAAATCCAAACTGCTCGCAGGCGGCATCAAGCGACAGACACAGATCCTCAAAGGTGTTACAAAGGGTTCCGTCAAGATCAAAGATCACTGCATCAAATTTGTTCATTTAGACTCCTTTGCCTTTTTTATTCGTTTGAACACATAAAGACCTATTGAAAAGACGAGTATTGCCGCAACCGTAATGTAAAGACCCCAGCCCACATCACTCTTTTTAAGAAGCAACCAGAGGGACTCCATATACTTTTGGGTGTCGGGCTCAAGCGCCACAAAGGCCTCGCATTTTTCAAGATATTCGGGGGTAGCGATAACATCGTCACTTACCTCGTCAAGATCACAGTTGGCAAAATAATCCTCCATCTGTTCGGTCTCGGCGTTGGGGGTGAAGTACCAGATGTAATTGATGTTTTCACAGGCAACGTTGGGATCGCACATAAAGTTTATGTACATCTCAGCCGCTTCCTTGTTTTTGGATGAAACGGGAACACACATCGAGTCAACGAAAACGTTGGTACCCTCTTCAGGATAACTGAAGGCAAGATCCTCGTTCATATCATACATTGTAATGAAGTCACCCGCATAGCAGGGAGCTATCCAGCACTCGCCGCTTTCCATCTTATTAAAGATTTCGTCGGTAACATAGCTGTAAAGATGAGAACGCTGTAAGACCAGCTCGTCAAAAGCGGTATCCCACTCTTTTTTTATGTGGGTGTTGAGCGAAAGACCCAGCTTTTTATGGGCTATCGCAAAGGCATCTCGGGGATTGTTGAACATAAGTATCTTACCCGAATATTTATCGGTATTCCAAAGAGCCGACCAGCTTTTGATATCATCAGCATCAACGTAGTTTGTATTATAAACCATACCAACAAGACCCCAGGTATAAGGAACCGAATATTCTTCGGTGGGGTCAAAGGAGCTGTCAAGCGTGTCAAGATTATATTTTACGTTGGGAATATTGGCAAAGTCGAGCTTTTGAACAAGGCCCTCACGAATAAGTCTTGCTATCATATAGTCCGAAGGAACTATAACATCGTATGATGCGCCGCCGCCCGAAAGCTTTGCGTACATTGTCTCGTTTGTATCGTAGTTTGAATAGTTTACCTTGATACCTGTTATTTCGGTAAACATATCGTTAAGTCCGTCGGCAATATATTCGCCCCAGTTAAAGACGTTTATGGTAATGTCCCGATCCTTAAAGCGTTGCCAATCGTAGTCGCTGTTATCAAAAAGGACAAGCTCACCCTCTGCGTCCTCTTCCTCCTCGACCTCATCGATGGCGGACTCACCGCAGCCAAAGGTCATTAAAATGAGAAGTAAAGCCAAAATTAAAGTAAGGAGTCTTTTCATTTTGCAGCCCTCCTTCTTCTTTCAGCCTTCTTTTCGTCCTTTGCCTGAAGCACGTTGATGACGATAAGAAGCACCAGAATACTTACAAAAATAAGTGTGGAAAGTGCATTGATACTGGGTCTTACAACCCTCTTCGTCATTGAATATATACGAAGCGGAAGTGTCTGGAATGACGGACCGCTTACAAAATAACTTATAACAAAGTCGTCTATAGACAGGGTAAACGCCATCATAAAACCGGTTATAACACCCGACATTATGTTGGGAAGCACCACCTTGAAGAAGGTCTTGTTTGCAGGACAACCAAGATCCTCAGCCGCCTCAACCAGGTGACTGTCAAGCTGACGAAGCTTCGGAAGCACCGACAAAATAACGTAAGGCAGATTAAAGGTGATATGTGCGATCAAAAGGGTGCCGAATCCCAAAACATCGTCACTGCCCAAAATGCTGCCCGCAAAAACGAACAAAAGCATCATTGAAATACCCGTAACGATATCGGGGTTCATCATAGGAAGGTTTGTTATATTCATAACAACATTCTTCATCCATTTATTGAGCTTATTTATGCCGACCGCGGCTGCAGTGCCAAGCACTGTAGATATACCGGATGATAAAAGTGCAACAACAAGTGTGTTATAAAGAGCCGAAAGGGTTTCTTCATCCTGAAAAAGCTCCTTGTACCACTGTAACGAAAATCCGGTGAATACGCTGGTTGAATTTCCCGCATTAAAGGAGAAGAAGATAAGTACTGCAATGGGAGCGTATAAAAACACCATAACAAGTACCATATATGCCTTTGAAATACCTCTCATACCAACATTGCCTCCTCTTCATTGGATGCAAACTGGTTCATAAGAAGCATACAAAGGAGTATCAGAACCATCAAAACGAGCGAAAGGGTAGCACCCATATTTCTGCCCGAGTTTAAAAACTGCGTGTCGATAACGTCACCGATAAGTGTGTATCCCGTACCGCCGAGCTTTTGGGAGATGTAGAAGGTAGATACCGACGGTACAAAAACCATAGTAATACCCGATACAACGCCCGGAACGGAAAGGGGGAATATGACCTTAAAGACCCTTTGGAACATATTTGCGCCAAGATCCTCAGCCGCTTCAAGAACATTCTTGTCGATCTTGGTCATGGCAGAATAAAGGGGCAGGATCATATAGGGTAAAAAGTTATAAACCATACCCAAAACCACCGCACCTGCAGTATTTATCATATGAAACGGACCAATGCCGATTTTTGAAAGAAGGGAGTTTATAATGCCTGTATCCTCAATAATGGTCATCCAGGAGTATGTGCGAAGTAATAGATTCATCCACATAGGGAGCATAACCAGCATTATCATCATTTTTTGTGTACTTGCCTTGCTTCTTGATATCATAAATGCAAGCGGATATGCAATTATAAGACAGATAAGCGTAGCAACAGCACCTAAAAATATTGATAATACAAAGGTGTCGGCATATTCGGACAGGTTTTTAATATTTTCAAGGGTAAAATTGCCATCAATATCGGTAAATGAATAGTAGGCAACCATAAGCATGGGAACGACAATAAAAATTATCATCCAGATATAGTACGGTGAACCTACAAAAAATGATTTTTTGTTTTTCACCATTTATTCCTCTGCCTCCGCAACCTCTTCAGACTCTTCATCCTCAACATAGTCGGGGTCAGAAATGTAATCCATCTCATCCGAGAAGGAGGAGTAGTCACCAAACATACCCGAGTATTCGCTCTTTCTCATAACGTGCATATCGTCGGGATTCAAAAGAAGCCCTATCTCCTGACCCTCTTTTATCATATCTGTTGTCTGGATCATCCATTTGAAGTTGTCAACATCAACAATAGCCTCAAAATGAACACCCTTAAAGGTTACTGCGGTAACAAGACCCGAAAGGGGAGACTCATTGGGACTTACAACGTCAATATCCTCAGGACGTATAACAACGTCGACAGGCTCGTTCTTGCCAAAGCCCTTGTCAACACACCTGATTTTTTGACCCGCAAACTTTACAAGATTATCCTCTATCATAATACCGTCAACAATGTTACTTTCACCTATAAAGTCGGCAACAAATGCATTGACGGGCTCGTTATAAATGTCCTCGGGAGTTCCTATCTGCTGGATCTTACCGCCGTCCATAACTACAACAACGTCACTCATTGAAAGGGCTTCTTCCTGATCGTGAGTAACAAATATAAAGGTGATACCAAGCTGACGCTGGATGTTCTTAAGCTCGACCTGCATATCCTTACGAAGCTTCAGATCAAGCGCTGCCAAAGGCTCGTCAAGAAGCAAGACCTTAGGTCTTGTAACTATCGCACGTGCAATGGCAACACGCTGCTGCTGACCGCCCGACAGAGAATCAATTTTTCTCTTTTCAAAGCCCGAAAGGTTTACCATCTTAATAACCTCGGCAACACGCTCGGCAATTTCGTTTTTAGGTACCTTTTGTACCCTTAATCCAAAAGCTATGTTATCGTAGACGTTCAGATGGGGAAAAAGAGCATAACGCTGGAAAATGGTACTGACCTGTCTTTTGTAGGCAGGCAGATCATTAATTCTTTTTCCGTCAAAAAAAACATCACCGCTGTCGGGAGAGATAAAACCGCCGATGATCCTGAGGGTTGTGGTCTTACCGCAACCTGAAGGACCGAGAAGCGTTACGAACTGACCGTCCTCAATCGAAAGATCAATACCGTCAAGAACCTTTTCTCCGTCAAATGCTACCGTGATGTTGTGTAAATCAATTATTTTGTTTTTCATAATGCATCCCCCTTTGCGGAATTTAGCAGGTAACCTCTGCCCGAACAAACGGATGGTCCTCTGCCCGTCACGTCGCTGTCGGGTGCCCTCCGCAAAGGGTTTTTCACAACGGGCTAAAGCCGTTGCGGCACGGGACTTGATCGCAACTTAAAACTTTTTTGCAGATACAAAATTGCACTTCTAAATATATTGTAAAACGGCATTAAAGTCAATATTTTTTTGCGATTTTGCCCCCATTTTTCGACAAACCTTGTATTTGTCACGGAAAATCTTCCTTTTTCTGCCATTTGCTTGGTTTTTGATTGCTTTAGAAGACTAAACACCCGAGTAACCCTCGGGTGTTTTCGTCTACTTTACATTTATACTTTTAGCCCATTTTTCAAAATCGTACTGCATATCATATCTGTATTCTTTTGAATTACATTCAAAAGTTGCGACGACGACCTTATTATTTGCGGGTATACAGTAAAGGTAACAGTATTTATTGTAATTGGTTTCGAATGAACAGTAATAATTATTTCCGTCTTTTCCGCTTTCAATGTTAAACAACTCACTGCTGGGATAATAATCTTTGTATTCTTCCTGCAAGAATGTTACGTAATTATATTCACCTGTTTGGGAATTCTTAGAAATGTCATTATAACTGTGGGACTGCATAATAACATACGTGTTTTCATACGAGGAAGTGTAATAGGAGTCGTTTTCTTTAAAGGTTCGGTTGAGCGTGATCGTGTAATCGGAATTCTCAAATGTTTGGGGGAACAGTCTTAAACTTATTGTTCCGTAGATAACGGGTATAAAAGATAAAATCAACACCCACGCAAGAGTCGTTTTGAAATTTCTGCTGTTTCTTTTGATCTTAATTGTTCCGAAATTTGCTTTGGCGGTGATAAATGCCCTGAAGGATTCAAGTTGTTGAGCAGTTATACTCCTTTTTGAAACAACCACACCGTCATAACGGTTTATTATAATACAAAAGGAAGTATCTGTCTCATAGACACCTTTTACCATTTTATATGAATATGTAGATTTAAAATCGGCACACTCTACCGAAAAACTGTCATCGTTAAATGTTTGGGTGATTTTTATACCCATAAGCTCGGTGCTGTTTTTTACCATTTCCTTGTAGTATTTTGATTCTTGAAAAAAGTACCAGATGGAATGAGCCAAGAAGATACATGAAAGGGTGATTATATAAGTATGAAAAGCAAAGAAGGTCAGAATCGGGGAAACAATCAGAGCATACGCTAACCCAAAAATAATTCCCCAAAATATGTAATGGTTCTTACTTTTATGAATAGCACTTGCAAGATTTTTATAATAATCCGTATCGATTATATTGGTGAATGTAAAGTTATTCAAATCCATCACTCCTTTTCAATGACAGTATAACATAAATAATATGTTTGTTCAACACAAAAGACACATCAATCTTGCCAACCTCGTTATGATATAGTATAATTACCAGGGTGATAAAATGAAGATTCTTTTTGAGGATGAAAATATAATAGTTGCGGTAAAACCCATCGGTGTTTCCAGCGAAGAGGGAATGGTGAAGACTCTGTCCGAAATTACAGGGTGCAAAATCTATACACTGCACCGATTAGACACAGCGGTTGGCGGTGTAATGGTGTATGCCAAAACAAAAAGTGCCGCCGCTTTTTTATCAAAGGAAATTGCCGAAAAACGCTTTGAAAAGAAGTATCTTGCGGTGGTATCGGGCTGTCCCGAAGAAAACGCGGGTGAAATGTGCGATCTTTTATTTAAGGACTCAAGAAAAAACAAAAGCTTTGTTGTTGACAGGGAACGCAAGGGCGTAAAAAAAGCAAGACTAACCTATGAGGTCTTGCAAAAAAATGAGCAAAAAAGCCTTGTAAAAATAACCCTTGATACAGGCAGAAGCCACCAGATACGCGTTCAGTTTTCTCACAGAGGAATGGCCCTTTCGGGTGACGGAAAATACGGCTCCAGATACAAAGGGAACATAGGACTGTTTTCACATAGCCTTACATTTACCCATCCTACGACGAAGGAGCAGATGACCTTTAAGGAAACACCCGATCATCCGCCCTTTACCGAATTTGAGATATAAAAAAGCCCCGATTTTTCGGGGCTTGATTTTTTAAAGTACGCAACCAAGAAAATCCTTGGTACGCTGATTTTGAGGATTGATGAATATATCCTCGGGAGTACCTTCTTCAACAATGACGCCGTCGCTCATAAATATGACCCTGTCGGCAACGTCTATTGCAAAGCACATTTCGTGAGTAACGACCACCATTGTCATACCCTGAGCTGCAAGCTCCTTCATAACCGCCAGAACCTCGCCGACCATTTCGGGATCGAGTGCACTGGTAGGCTCGTCAAAGAGCATAATATCGGGATTCATAGCGAGAGCACGTGCTATTGCAACACGCTGCTGCTGACCGCCCGAAAGCTGATGGGGGTAAGCGTCCGCCTTATCGGCAAGACCGACCCTTTCCAGTAGCTCCATAGCCTTCTTTTCTGCCTCAGGCTTTTTCATTTTCTTACGGTCTACGGGAGCAAGCATTATGTTCTTTTTTACCGTAAGATGTGAAAACAGGTTAAACTGCTGGAATACCATACCAATGTTTTCGCGGGTCTTATTAATATTGAGCTTTTTATCGGATATCTCATAGCCGTCGACGATTATGGTACCGTCTGTGGACTCTTCAAGACGGTTAAGGCATCTGAGGAAGGTTGACTTACCGCTGCCCGAAGGGCCGATAAGACATACGACCTCGCCCTCGTTTATCTCAAGATCAATACCGTTGAGAACATCCAGACTGCCAAAGCTCTTTTTTAGATTTTTAACTATTACTTTTTTTGTCATAACTAAACTTCTTCTCTATAATTTTTGATACAATCATTAAAATGGAAATGACTATAAGATAGAACACCGCAACAAGAATGTAGGTAGCAAAGTATTTATAGGAGGAACCTACATATACCTTTGCCTTGTTTACGATCTCGCCCATACCGATAACCGAAAGGATAGAGGAGTCTTTAACGGTGATAATAAACTGATTAACAAGAGAGGGGATACTGATCTTGAATGCCTGGGGCAAAACGACCTTAAGCATGGTTTTTGTCTGTGAAAGACCAAGACTTCTTGCCGCCTCTGTCTGACCCTTGTTTACTGCATCGATACCGCCTCTGAATATCTCCGACATATAAGCACCGGCATTAAGGCTGAGGGTGATAAGACCTGCAGTTGTAGGCTCCATACGGAAAGCGGGATTAAAAATCTGAATAAGCTGCGGCATTGCAAAGTAGATAAAGAATGCCTGAACGATCATAGGTGTACCGCGTATACACCAGACATATGTGGCAGAGATGCCACGGAGAATACAGTTTTTAGCCTTACCCATAAGGCAGGTAAGGAAGCCAAAAACAAGACCTATTGCAATTGCAATAAGGGAAATGTAAATAGTAACAAGAAGTCCGTCCAAAAGCAGGGGGACGACCTCTTCAAAAAACACCTTATTAAAACCCAGATCTCTGAAAGCGTCTGTAATGTTTTGTATTATTGTACTCAAATCAATTCACTCTTAACTAAAAATTTGGTGGCTCCAAAGCGGAGCCACCGCTTTATACAATCTTAATTATTTCTCTGCAGAATAACCGTACTTGTTGAGGATCTTTTCATATTCGCCGTTTGCCTTGATGTTAGCAAGACCCTTGTTGAACATGGTGATGAGCTCTGCGTTCTGGCCCTTCTTTACAGCAAAGCCGTACTGTGAGGGATTAACAACGCTGCCTACGGTCTGAAGCTTAACGCCTGACTCCTTGATTGCCCAAGCAATAACCGAATAGTCCTCAAAGCAAGCATCTGCATTGCCTGAAGCTACTGCCTGATACATTGCGGGTGAATCTTCAAAGTAGTTGATCTCAAAGCCGTACTTATCCTTAAGGCTCTCTGCGTAGGTGGTGGAAACGGTACCGATCTTTGCAGCTACCTTCTTGCCTGCGAGCTTTGACTCGTCGGTGATAGCGGTGTTGCCCTGAGCAACAACAAGGATAGAACCGTCCTCGAAATAACCGTCGGAGAAATCAAAGGTCTCTTTTCTCTTATCGTTGATGGTCATACCTGCGATCATTGCATCTGCCTGACCGGACTGAACAGCGCCCATAGCGGGGTCAAAACCTTCGTTGTGCATCTCGTACTTAAAGCCCTGATCCTTTGCGATTGCAGCAAGAAGCTCCATATCAACACCTACATAGGTGTTTGTATTTGTGTCAAGGAACTCGAAGGGAGCAAATGAGTTGTCTGAATAGATTATGTAGGTCTTTGCCTCGCCGGTTGCATCGGTTGCGGTGTCCTCACCACAGCCTGCAAAGCAAGCGGTCATCATAAGAACTGCCATAATAAGTGCTAAAATCTTTTTCATTGTGTTTTCCTCCATTAGTAAAATTAAAAATACACTCCACCATTATACAATAAAATGTCTTTTTTGTCAATCGATAGCAAAACTAACAGCGTATTTTTTATTACAAAACCGTAAAATACAGGAAAATGCTTGAAAAATTTAAACATTTGTAATATCATATATAATGTATAATTAGTCGAATTTTCTAATTATATATCTTTTGAGGACGTGTATTGGCACGAAATCGAAAGGAGGCAATGTATGAAAAAAATTATATGTATTATGATCTGCGTTTTAATGCTTATGTTTTCGGTAACGAATACCCTGGCAAAAACGACGGTAGAGGTCAAAACGCCGTATGAGTCAAGCTTTGTTTTTCCCGATGGCTTTTCACCCATAACCAAGGATACTGTGGAGGATAATACCGACCTTTTGAAGTTTCTGGGAATAAGTCAGGAAACGATGCATCAGTATTTTGATGAAAAGGATTTTCTTGCGTTTTCCATATCTGAGGACTACCGTGAGCAGATTTATATAATTGCGGAGCAAAACGATGTTTCTTCGGCGATCGGCAATTTGTCGGATATTAAAAATCCCGCATCGGTACAATCCCTTTTAGTAGGCGATATTGAGGGTGAGGGCGGTGTTGTTACCGTCACCGAGCCGATAAACGAAGAGGTCTACTTTTATGTAGTAAAGGAAGCTCCCGTAGTTGAACCCACCGAAGAGGGAGAGACACCGAAGACAGAGCCGTGTATGGTATACTATGTAACGGTAATAGATTCGGTAGCATATGTAGTAACCTACACAAACGAGAGCGGTGTGTTTACCGATAAAGCAAAGACCATGATGCAGGACTTTGTAAAGAGTATGAAGCTTACCAGAGGCCCTGCCGACCCAACATTAGAGGAACAAAACGATACACAGATAATTGTAAACTGGGTGCTTATCGCCTTGGCATCGGGAATACTCATATACGGTGTAGTCACAATTTTTACGGAGTTCCGTAAGAGAAGACTTGAAGAGGACTTCAAACAAAAGGCTCCCAAAAAGCCTTTGAGATAAAACGGTCAGTTCGCAAAATCCTGACCGGGATGCTAAAGACATCTAAAAAATAAAACTAAGGAAGATTAAAATGAAATTAAGAAAAGCCGTTACCGCCGCCGTCATAGCGGCGGTATATGCCGCACTGACGCTTATACTTTTACCCTTATCCTTTGGAGCTGTCCAATGCAGGATAAGTGAGGTGCTGACGGTACTGCCGATATTTACTCCCGTAGGGGTAACGGGTTTAACCCTCGGTTGTTTTGTATCAAATATATTCAGTACAGTAACCCCTGTTGATATGTTGTTCGGAACGTCAGCAACACTCATAGCAGCGTTGCTGACGAGGTGTTTAAGAAATATAAAGCTTTGGAAGATCCCGTTTTTGTCGCTTTTGGCACCGGTAGTAGTAAATGCGGTTATAATCGGGCTTGAAATAACACTCTTTGTGCCGGGAAATGCCTCATTTACGGCGTTTCTTATTTCTGCCGCGAGTGTTGGTATAGGACAGCTGATTCCCTGCGTACTGCTCGGAGTGCCCTTTTACCTTTTGATTGAAAAATCAAATTTAAAGAAATTTTTTAAATAGGAGAAACCGATGGATAACAGAGCCATAGGCGTATTTGATTCGGGGCTTGGCGGACTTACCGTGGTAAGAAAACTGCGTGAGCTTCTTGAAGATGAAAATATAATATATTTCGGCGATACAGGCCGAGTACCCTACGGCACTAAGGGAACCGATACCATCTGCCGTTATACAGGGCAGGACGAGGCATTTTTGCTTTCAAAGGACGTTAAGATGATCATTGTTGCCTGCGGTACCGCAAGTTCGGTAGCAAAAAGCGTGACCGAAAAACTAAGCGTTCCCAATGTCAGTGTTGTCCAGCCTACCGCAAAGGCGGCAGCGGCAGCAACAAGAAACGGCAAAATCGGTGTTATCGGTACCGAAGCCACCGTAAAAAGCGGGTCCTTTAAGAAGGCACTTTTAAGTGAAAATAAAGATCTTGAAATATTCAGCACCGCCTGTTCTCTTTTCGTTCCCCTTGTCGAAGCGGGCTGGGTAAAGGATGACGATGAGGTAACCGTAAAGGCGGCAGAAAGATACCTTTTACCCCTAAAGCAAAAGGGAATAGATACTCTTATTTTGGGATGTACCCATTTTCCTATAATTTCAGGGATAATACAAAGGGTGATGGGGGACGAGGTCACACTTATTTCAAGCGGAGAAGAGGCTGCAAAGGCAGCGGCAGAGCTTCTTGAACAAAGGGGAATGCTTTGTGAGGGCAACCTCGGTAAAGAGGAGTATTTTGTTAGCGATGATATCCCTTCGTTTGCCAAAACCGCCGAGATATTTCTTGGCAGAAGCATAAACGACAGCGTAGAAAAGATAAATATAGAAGAATATTGATATGATAAAAGCAGTTATACACATAAAAGCGGTACAACGTGCCGACGGTAATGAGGATGTACTGAAAATGACCTCGGTCGGAAGCTTTGAAAAGACCGACAAGGGTTGGCAGATAGATTATATTGAGATAGATGAGGATAACACTGAGACCCACGTCACCGTAAAGACAGAGGATGACACGGTTTTTGTTATAAGAAAGCGTGGCGGAATAAGTTCGGTACTTGCGGTACAAAAGCAGCAGCTTCACCAATGTGTGTACGAAACCGAATACGGCAATCTGATGCTCGGAATATTCGGCAGAAAGGTACAGTACAGTATGGGAGAGCAGGGAGGCTTTGTAAAGCTGGTTTATGCGGTGGATATAAACGGAGTCTACTCAAGCGAAAATGAAATATCTTTAAGAATAAAATCAAAAGAGGAAAAATAATGTCTAAATTAACTTGTCTTGCAGAAAATCAGATAAAACAAACGGTTATAAACGCACTTAAAAAGGCGATGGAAAAGGGAGAACTTGTAACGGCAGAAATTCCCGATTTTAAGGTAGAGATACCTGCCGATACCTCACACGGTGACTATTCGGCAAACGCCGCAATGGTAGGGGCAAGAGCATTTCGCACTGCACCCGTAAAGATTGCACAGATAATTGTTGAAAACGCAGATCTGTCGGGTACATACTTTGAAAAGCTTGAAACCGCAGGTCCCGGATTTCTCAACTTCTTTTTAAGTCCGCTTTTCAACTCCGAAACGGTGCTTGATGTTCTTAATCAGAAGGAAAACTACGGCAAAAGTGACTACGGTCAGGGCAAAAGGGTGCTGGTAGAGTTTGTTTCGGCAAACCCCACAGGACCTATGCATATCGGTAATGCCAGGGGCGGAGCACTGGGTGACTGTCTTGCATCGGTTATGAATGCTGCAGGCTTTAAGGCGGACAGGGAGTTTTATATAAACGACTCGGGCAATCAGATAGAAAAGTTTTCCATGTCACTTGATATCCGCTACCGTCAGGCATGCGGTGAGGATGTCGAAATGCCCGAAGACAGCTATCACGGTCAGGATATAATCGACCATGTAAATGCATATAAGGAGCAGTTTGGTGATTCCTTGATGAATGAGGATGAAACCGAGCGAAAGAAGAAGCTTTGTGCATTTGCACTTCCCAAAAATATTGAAGGCCTTGAAAGAGACCTTAAAAAATACAAAATAGTATACGATAAGTGGTTCAAGGAATCCACACTTCATAACGACGGAAGCGTTAAGTGGGTGGTAGAAGAACTTAAAAAGAGGGGCTACACCTATGAGCAGGAGGGAGCCGTATGGTTCAAGGCTACCGAGTTCGGTGCAGATAAGGACTTCGTGCTTGTTCGTGCAAACGGTTTTGCTACTTATGTTGTACCCGATATCGCATACCACTATAATAAGCTTACAACACGTGGCTACGATATGGCGATCGACATTTTAGGTGCCGATCATCACGGATACGTTCCCCGTCTTAAAGCGGCACTCACAGCCCTTGGTGTAGATGCTGACCGTCTTACCGTAGTATTAATGCAGATGGTTCGTTTGGTTAGAAACGGAGAGATAATCAAGGCAAGTAAGCGTAGCGGCAAGGCGATCACCCTTGTAACACTTCTTGAGGAGGTTCCCGTAGATGCCGCAAGATTCTACTTCAACCTCAGAGAAGCCAATTCCCCCTTTGATTTTGACCTTGACCTTGCGGTGGAAAACACCTCACAGAATCCCGTATATTATGTTCAGTACGCACACGCGAGAATCTGCTCCATCTTTAAAAATCTTGCCGCAGAGGGCATAACCCCGAGAACGGTTACGGCAAAAGAGCTTTGCTGCCTAACCGCAGATGAAGAAAAGGAGCTTATCCGTCACATAGCCGCATTTAGTGAGGAGATAAGTGAATGTGCAAGACTTTTAGATCCCACAGGTCTTACAAAGTATGCCGTTACCCTTGCAACCCTTTTCCATAAGTTCTATAACGCCTGCCGCGTAAAGTGTGACGATGAGGTTTTGATGCAGTCGCGTCTTGCTCTTTGCGAAGCGGTCAGACAGACAGTAAAAAACACCCTCGATATTTTAAAGATCGACGCACCCGAAATAATGTAACAGCAAATAAAAACCCGTCCGTAAGCTTCTTACGGACGGGTTTTTTTTCTCCTAATAAAACATCGGAGACGAGCATTACCGAGAATCCCACCAAAAGTGCGTAGGTAGCACCTCTTTCGTATCCTCCCGAATGTGTTTCGGGTATCATTTCATCGCTTATTACATAAAGCATTGTGCCGCCTGCAAAGGCTAATGCGAAGGGCAGTATTATCTGCGAAACACTAACCGCAAAATAGCCTATAAGTGTGCCAACCACCTCTACAAGACCGGTGATCATAGCGCATATAAAGGTTTTTCTGGGTGTTACCCCCGCCGCTAACATCGGCCCGATTATAACCATGCCCTCAGGGATGTTCTGCAGAGCAATACCACCTGCAATAAGCAGAGCCTGAGAGGTGTTTCCCGAACCAAAACCTACACCTGCCGCGATTCCTTCAGGCAAATTATGTATTGCAATGGCGGTAACAAACAACAATACTCGGCTTAAATTTGCGTTATGATGCGTTTCTGTATCGGTACCCATGATTTTGTGTAGATGCGGAACTATCTTATCTATAAGGTTAAGACAAAAAGCACCCGTAAATATTCCTGCAACGGTAATGACAACACCGTATTTACCGCCGTGCTCAACCGACGGAATAATAAGTCCGAGCACCGCCGCTGCAAGCATAACACCTGCGGCAAAGGATAATACAATATCCGAAAATCTGTGGGATATTTTTTTAAAAGCAAAGCCCATAAGGGAGCCGAAAACGGTGGCACCGCCGACCCCCAGAGCAGTCAGTAATACAAGCTCCATTTTATACTATCTTTTCAAAATCGGCAGCACCGTGTTTACAAAGAGGACAAGCAAAATCCTCGGGTAAAGACTCACCCTCATAAACATAGCCGCATATCTTACATACATAACCCTTTTTACCCTCGGTTTCGGGCTTGGGTTTTACGTTTTCCTGATAATAAGTGTAGCTCATTGTTTCTTTGTCCGAAAGAACACGGCTTTCGGTGACGGTGCAAATGAACATTCCGTGTGTATCAAGGTCAACGTAATCTTCTACCTTAAGCGAAATAAAGGCGTTAATGTATCGGGGAAGATAAACAAGTGAATTGTCACTGCGGTTGGGTGTGCAGTTTTCAAACTTATTTACATTTCTGCCGCTTTTAAAACCAAAGGTCTCAAACACCTTAAAGGGAGCCTCGACCGATAAGCAGTTAAGGTTCATTTTGCCTGTTTGTTTAATGACGTGGTGCGAATAGCTTTCCTTATTAATTGTAACGGCAATACGGTTGGGTGTGTTTGTCACCTGCGAAACGGTATTAACAATAATTCCGTTATCCTTTTTACCGTCGTTTGAGGTTACAACGTAAAGACCGTATCCTATTTTAAAGAGTGCGGTAAGATCGTTTTTATCCGCCTTGTCGCTTTGTGCAATGTATTCCTTGCAAAGCTCGTCGGACAACGCCTCGAGCTGTGCCGAGCTTTCATCGTTCAATGCCGAAAGGATTTTTACGTTGTTGTCGGTATAGGTAATGTTTTTGCTCGTTTCAAGCATACCCTTCATAACCTTTGCCGCAAGCGGTGCCCAGCTTCCGTTTTCGATAAATGAAACGGTGCGGTTTGAGTAGTTTCTTTCAACAAGATGATTAATGAACTCACGCATAAAGGGGAAGATCTCTGCATTATAGGTGGTGGTAGCAAGAACCAGCTTTGAGTAACGGAAGGCATCCTCTACCGCCTCAGCCATGTCACATCTTGCAAGATCGTTTACTACAACCTTGGGACAACCCTTTTCACGAAGCTTATCGGCAAGCAGCATAACAGCCTTTTTGGTGTTTCCGTATACCGACGTATAGGCTATCATAATGCCTTCTTCCTCGGGCTGATAGCTTGACCAGGTATTGTAAAGGTCAATATAATAACCTAAATTTTCGGTAAGCACAGGGCCGTGTAATGGACATATCACCTGAATATCAAGTCCTGCCGCCTTCTTTAGGAGCGACTGTACCTGTGCGCCGTATTTGCCTACTATTCCTATATAATATCTTCTTGCCTCACAGGCCCAGTCCTCCTCAACGTCAAGAGCACCGAATTTTCCAAAACCGTCTGCCGAGAAAAGCACCTTATCGGTCGAATCATAGGTAACTATAACCTCAGGCCAATGCACCATAGGAGCACCGACAAAGGCAAGAGTGTGCTTGCCGAGAGAAAGTGTGCTGCCCTCTCCGACTACGACCTGTCTTTCGGGAAAATCGGTACCGAAAAAGTTTTTCATCATAACAAAGGCCTTTGCACTCGAGACTATCTTTGCGTCGGGATAGGTCTTTACAAAATTATAAATGTTTGCAGAATGATCCGGCTCCATATGCTGAACTATAAGATAGTCCGGCTTTTTGTCACCGAGTGTGTGCTGAATGTTATCCAACCACTCGTGTGTAAATGAAATATCCACCGTATCCATAACGGCAATTTTTTCATCCATTATAATATAAGAGTTATAAGACATACCGTTGGGAACGATATACTGACCTTCAAAAAGATCAATTTTATGATCGTTTACACCGATATATTTAATATCATTTGTTATAAACAATTTAAACACCTCCATTTTTTATTATTATAAACCAAATATTAAAAAATTTGTATATACTTTTTTAAATTTTCCAAAATTTTGCTATCATTATTTCTTTAATATTGAGCAAATTATTAGAGCAGACGAAGGGAGGAGAAAAACATCGGTAAAAAATTCAGAAGATTTATGAGAACAACAGTAAAAACGGTGACCTTTGCAGCCTTTATAATGAGTTTTATGCTGATGAGTTTGATAGCCTCCTTAATGCAAAAACTACCTGCACAGTTTATGGTAGCACCCGATACGCCTGAGAATTTTTCGGTACTCAAAATTGTCAGAGCAACAAGTGAGCCTCAGGATACCGTAATGAAACAAAACGGTTCATACATTGCAAATCTTTCCATAGGCGGAATAATCCCCATAGGAAAAGCGGTGGTCAACCGAACCGAAACAAGACTTGTTCATTTGTCGGGAGAACCCATAGGAATGAAAATGTATACCGAAGGTGTGCTGGTGGTGGGACTGACAGACGTAGACCATAACGGAAAAAACGTAAACCCCGCATCGTCAGCAGGTATCAAAACAGGGGATATAATATTAACGGTAGATAATACCCCCATATCATCAAACTTCGCCTTAAGGAGAATGATCGAGTCGTCGAAGGGAAAAGCAATGGAGCTTTTGGTAAGCCGGGATTCGTCTTCGTTTAGGGTAAATATCAAGCCGGTAAAAAGTGATTCGGACGGAACATATAAAGCAGGAATGTGGGTAAGGGACTCAACTGCGGGACTTGGAACCCTCACCTTTATTGATCCCACCGAAAAAACCTTTGCGGCGCTGGGACATGCCGTGTTTGATGCAGATACCTCGGTCAGATTGCCGGTGCTTACAGGACAGCTGACCAAAGCAACGGTATCCTCTGTATCGAAAGCCAGAGGAAAAAGTGCCGGTTCTTTAAACGGTAAGATAGTAGGAGACAGTGTTATCGGTATAATCAGAGAAAATTCAGACACCGGAATATACGGAGTTACCGATATGGATGTGTCGCATCTGCCGATCATAAGAATAGCGGGAAAGCAGGAGGTACAGACAGGAAAAGCCTCGGTCTTATGTACGGTCAAGGGAACAAAGCCAAAGTATTATGATATAGAGATAAAATCGGTTTCGTATAATGAATCGCAGGTCACCAAGAATATGGTAATAGAGATTACGGACGCAGAACTTCTCGAGGTAACGGGAGGTATAGTTCAGGGCATGAGCGGCAGTCCCATAATTCAAAACGGAAATCTGGTGGGAGCAGTGACCCACGTGTTTTTGAATGACTGCTCTAAGGGATACGCAATATTTGCCGAAAATATGTTGACAACGTCCGACTCATTAAATGCCGCCGCATAAGACCCGTCTGCAAACAACCCCCAAGACCTAACGGTCTTGGGTTATTTTATTTTTTTGCAGAAAAATGATGACAAATGTCATTTGATATGGTATAAATATATCAAATCCAAGGGAGGTGCCTTATGAATTTTCTTGAACAAAGAATAATGAAGGACGGAGTAGTTAAAGAGGGTAACGTTTTAAAGGTGGACAGCTTTTTGAATCACCAGATGGATGTTTCTTTGATGAATGAGATAGGAAAAGAGTTTCACCGTCGTTTTGCCGACCGACCCGTCACAAAGGTGCTTACCATTGAGGCATCGGGAATCGCAATAGCATATGCCGTTGCAAACGAATTCAATGTTCCCATGGTTTTTGCTAAAAAGTCCAAAAGTATTAATCTTGAGGGCGAAATGTATGTTGCGGAGGTTGAATCCTTTACACACAAAAACCGCAATAACGTAATTGTAAGTAAAAAGTTTTTGAATGCCGATGATCACGTGCTTATCGTTGACGACTTTCTGGCAAACGGATGTGCACTGCAGGGACTTATATCTATTACCGAGTCGGCAGGCGCAACGGTTGAGGGTCTGGGAATCGCCATTGAAAAGGGCTTTCAGATAGGCGGCAGGGTAATACGAAATCTCGGTTACCGCCTTGAATCCCTTGCAATAGTCGATGCTATGGATCACACTACGGGCAATATCACATTCCGTAAACAGTAGATAATTCCGGAACCAAAACGGTTCCGGTTTTTTGTTTTCCCCATTTTTCGACATATATCTTGTTTTCAATAAAAAAATAACCACAATATTTTGTGCTAATATGTTTACAAAATTGGTAAATTATGGTATATTACAAGCGAAATTAAATCATTGGAGGAATAACAAATGGAAAATAAGTTAAAAGTTCTTATTGCCGACAATTCTGCCGAATTCGGTCAACCCTGTGCAAATTTACTCAAAACATACGGAATGGACGCAATCACTCTGCCAAAGGACGGAGTGAAGTTGCTTAGTGAAATAGAAGAGCATCAGCCCGACGTTGTACTTGCCGATGTATTTATGCCAAAGCTTGATGCCATCGGAATACTAAAGTCGCTTGAAACGCTTACGATAAAAAAGAAGCCGCTTATCCTTGTAATGTCGGTGTTTGATAACCCGCGACTTGAAAAGCAGACTCTCGGAGCAGGAGCAGCATACTACTTTTTAAAGCCTATTGATTTTGAAATACTTGCCGAGCGAATCTTACAGCTTACCGAAACCAAAAAGGAGACGGTGCTTAGTGCCAATGCCAAAAACGTGACCGATAATCAGCTTGAGCTTATGATAACCGAGATAATACATCAGATAGGGGTACCTGCACACATAAAGGGATATCATTATTTGAGAGAATCCATAATACTTTGTGTAAGGGATCCCGAAATGATAAACTCTGTAACAAAGCTTTTGTATCCGACGGTAGCAAAGATGTTTCAGACCACATCCTCACGTGTGGAAAGAGCCATACGTCACGCCATCGAGGTAGCCTGGGACAGAGGCGACATAGACGTGCTTAATTCATACTTTGGATTTACCATACATAATCAAAGAGGAAAGCCCACCAACTCCGAATTTGTGGCTATGATAGCCGACAAGCTTCGACTTCGCTTAAAAGCGGCATAAATCTTGAAATTTTTATAAAAAAAGATTATAATCTTCTCATATTGATTTTGGAGAATTACTATGAGAATGCGTCGAAAGAAAAATCTTGAACAAAAGATAGCCGCCTGCGGTGAATATCTTATTCAGCCCAGATGTGAAAGTCTTAACTTCAATGAGACAGGAGAAAACGAGCAAATATCACTTATCGAGCTTTTTGGAAACGATGCTCCCGTAATACTCGAGGTGGGAGCGGGTAAGGGCAAATTTGCTGCAGAGCTTGCATATCAGCATCCGGAGTATAATATTCTTGCGGTCGAAAAGGATTCTAGCGTTTGCGTTGATGCTGTTGAAAGCATAAAAGAAAAGGGTGTTAAAAACGCAAGGGTAATGAAGCTTCGTGCCGAGTATCTTGCACGAATACTCCCTTTACAAAGCATATCACGGATATATCTCAATTTTTCCTGCCCGTTTCCTAAAAACACATATGCATCCCACCGTCTTACAGCGCCGCGTTTTTTGGAGATCTACAGGCAGATTCTCAAACCCGACGGAGAGATACATCAAAAGACTGATAATATGAGGCTTTTTGAGTTTTCCATAGAAAGCTTTTCACAATCCGGATATTCGCTTAAAAACGTTTCACTTGATCTGCACAATTCTGCTTTCGAAGGCAATATAATGACCGAGTACGAAACAAAGTTTGTTTCTATGGGATTACCTATATACAGACTCGAAGCATATTTACCTGAAAAAAGATAAAAAAGACGTACTGTGAAAAACAGTACGTCTTTGTTTTTAAAAATATTGCAAACCAACTGCATTGAAGGTATAATATAATAGTAAAGGAGGTTTATTTATGGATCATAAACAGTACTTTGAACAAATAAAGGGCAAGCGGGTAGCGTTTCTAGGAGTTGGTGTCAGTAACCGTCCGCTTGTGTATAAATATTTAAGCTACGGGGCTATTGTCACCGTAAGGGACAAGGCATCCCGTGAAAAGCTGGGAGTTACCGCAGATGAGCTTGAAAAGGCAGGAGTAAGACTTATTCTGGGGGACGATTATTTAAAGAATATTGATGAGGATATCATCTTCCGTACACCCGGTATGAGATACTTTACCCCCGAGCTTGTAAAGGCAAGACAGGAGGGCAGGGTCGTCACCAGTGAGATGGAGACATTTTTTGACCTTTGTCCGTGTAAGATATTTGCGGTAACGGGTTCCGATGGCAAGACCACCTCCACTACACTTATCTCGCTAATATTAAAGGAAGCGGGTAAAAAGGTACATCTTGGAGGAAACATCGGCACACCGCTTCTTCCTATAATAGAGGATATCTCACCCGATGATATTGCGGTGGTTGAGCTTTCATCCTTCCAGCTTATTTCGATGAAAAAGAGTCCGTCTGTTGCGGTGGTAACCAATGTAGCTCCCAATCATCTTGATATCCATAAGGATATGAAGGAGTATATTGATGCCAAGAAGAACATCTTTCTCCATCAATCCAAAGAGGGTAAGCTGATATTAAACTACGATAACGATATAACCCGTTCCTTTGTAAATGAAGCGAAGGGAGAGGTGCTGTATTTCTCAAGAAAGCGTGAGACCAACGCAGCCTACTGCACCGCCGATAAAAAGATCTACTTTAACGGTGAGTATATTATGGATGCATCGGATATAAAGCTTCCGGGAGTGCACAATGTAGAAAACTATCTTGATGCAATTTCAGCAACCTATGGCATAGCAAATGCAGAGCATATCAAAAAGATAGCCACCACCTTTGGCGGTGTTGAGCACAGAATGGAGCTTGTACGCGAAAAGGAGGGTGTCAGATGGTATAATGATTCCATCGCCACCAATCCCACCAGAGTTATGGCGGGACTTAATGCCATTGATCAACGCATTATACTCATAGCGGGTGGTTACGATAAGCAGATACCCTTTGAGCCTATGGGACCTGCCGTCTGTAGAAAGGTAAAAACACTTATTCTTACGGGAGCAACGAAGCAGAAGATTTACGATGCAATTGTAAAATGTCCTGATTTTAATCCCAACACCACCCAGATATTTATGGAAGACAGCCTTGAGGATTGTGTAAAAAGGGCAGCATCGGTAGCCGTTAGCGGTGATATAGTTGCACTTTCACCCGCATGTGCAAGCTTTGACTACTACCGTAACTTTGAGGAGCGCGGCAATCACTTTAAGGATATGGTAAACGGTTTATGATAACACCGCTTGAAGTGCTTCCGCTTGGCTTTGAGGAGGATATTGCGTTTATAAGGATAGCATCCTTATATAAAACCTATTATAACGTTATCCCGAATGTTCGGTTTTTCGAACAAAAGAACGGTCAGAGGGTGACGGCGGTAATATCAAAGTCGGACGGTGTAATAAATCTTTGTGCATCCACGGCGGCAGATTTTGAGGAGCTTCGTGCTTTTGTATTTTCGCTTTCGGGTAGACTTTTTTGCTCGGATGAAACCTTAAGACTTCTTGATACGGGGTTGAATTATTGGTGCGGAGATATAATGAGACTGGAATCAAAAATCGACACCCAGCAGGATGTTACCTATACCCCCGATATAAAGACGCTGTATTTTGGAATGAAGCAGGAGTTTGAGCTTCCCGCATTTGAGGACTTTTACACAGATATATTTTACAGAAGAAGGGCAGATAACCTTCATTTATGTGCCGTACAGGAGGATGCTTTTGTAATATCCTCTGCAATGACGGTGGCAGAAAGCGATGATGCCGCAATAATCGGCGGTGTATTCACCCGAGACGAGCATCGCAGAAAGGGATATGCCAAGAGAACGGTAAAGGGATTATGCTCCGTTCTTGATAAAAAGAATATATATCTGCTTATCCGTGACCCTTCACTTTGCGGATTTTATGAGGGAATAGGATTTAGAAAAACAGGAATATGGACAGAAACGGAGATATAAATTGAAGAGCGAATTTTTTGATATATCACAAGACCTTCTGTTAAAGGCCGATGAGGCAATGAAGGAGGTCGGTGAGGCACTTGAAAGGGCAGAGGATATAGCAAGGTATAACACCGAAAAGGTGCTTAGTGCATTTATAAAAAACCACGCAAGTGAAAGTAAACTTGCAGCATCTACAGGATACGGCTACGGTGATGCGGGCAGAGAAACGCTTGAGGCTATATGGGCGGATGTAATGGGTGCAGAGGATTCAATAATCCGTCATAATTTTATGAGTGGAACACATGCCATTTGTATTGCTCTTTTCGGAATTTTAAGACCCGGGGATAGTTTTATAAGTGCTACCGGCAGACCGTATGACACACTTGTTGATGTTATAGGAATAGATAAACAGACCGACGGTTCACTCAAGGACTTTGGTGTAGAATACAGGGAGTGTCCCTTAAAAGAGGGCAGGGTGGATATTACCCGTCTTTGCGAAATGCTTAAGAAAAAAAGCACAAAGATGGTATATATTCAGCGTTCAAGGGGATACTCATTAAGACCCTCGCTTACGGTAGAGGATATAGAAGAAATCGCTGTTGCCGTAAAAAAGGTTCAGCCTGATGTAATAGTTGCGGTGGATAACTGCTACGGTGAATTCACGCAAAAAAAGGAACCCACCGAGGTGGGTGCGGATCTTATAATAGGATCACTTATTAAAAATGCGGGTGGCGGAATAGCCCCCACAGGCGGATATATCGCAGGTAAACGCGATTTGGTAGAAAAGTGTGCCAACCGACTTACCACCCCCTCAACAGGTAAGGAGATAGGCTCAACACTTGGCCATTCACGTGAGCTTTATATGGGAGTGTTCAATGCACCTCACGTAACCGGTGAAGCCTTAAAGACGGCGATATTTGCATCGGCACTCTTTTCAAAATTCGGTTATGAGGTAACACCGCAGCCAAACGAAGATCGCGGAGATATCATTCAGGCCATATGCTTAAAAAACAGCGAGTCGCTTATAGCCTTTTGTGAGGGAATACAGGCGGGTGCACCGATGGATTCCTTTGTACGACCGGAGCCATGGGATATGCCGGGATATGACAGTAAGGTAATAATGGCGGCGGGTGCATTTACGCAAGGCGCATCGGTAGAGCTTTCGGCAGATGCTCCTTTACGTGAACCGTTTGCGGTATGGCTGCAGGGCGGACTTACCTTTGATTCTGCAAGAATAGGGATACTTCTTGCGGCACAACAGATGATAGATAAAAAAATATTGGGGTAGAAGGACATATTTTCAAGGAGAAAAATATGAAATTCAAACAATATGCTTCGGATATAAAAAGGCAGATATTAGAGTTTGAACTGCAAAAGGTATCATACTTTGCGGCACAGTCTGCCTTTTTTATGATAATCTCAATTTTTCCGTTTTTAATACTTCTAATCACCCTTTCGGGCTTTTTGCCCGACGGATTTTCTCAGTCGGTATCCAGCATACCCGAGGAGATACTTCCCTCGGCACTAAAGGATTTTGCTCATACATTGGTTACAGAAGCCAGAGAAATAAAAAGCGGAACATTGCTAATCACCGTTTCGTCCATAACAGCAATATGGTCCTCCTCCAAGGGTACCTTGGCAATAATTCGAGGACTTGATAAATTTTCGGGGATTGAAAGTAATAAAAGCTGGATACAAAAACGCATAAAGGCGTGTGTGTTTACACTTATAATAGCACTTGTTATACTTATTTCGTTTGCACTGCTCGTAGCTTGGGATTGGCTGTTAAATATGATACTGTCGCTGCTAAACGTTAGGTATTCTGCCGTTGCACGAATACTAAGCTACCGCAACACCTTTTCGTTTTTACTGCTGTCCTTGATTTTTACAATGATATATTCATTTATGCCGAGTAAAAAAAGCTCGGTTAAGAATAACATTTTAGGAGCCGTCTTTGCTGCGGTGGGATGGATGGCAGTATCTGCCGCCTTTTCAATCTACGTTGCAAACTTCTCTCTTACATTTTACGGAAGCCTTACCACCATAGTTTTATTTATGTTATGGCTTTATGTATGCTTGTGGATGTTGTTTATAGGAGCAGCAATAAACCGATATCGACAACAAAAAAAGAATAAAAAAATGGGTTAGTGAAATTCACTAACCCATTTAATTTTGATAACTTTGTTTATTGCTGTCCTGTGGCCTGACCGTAGAAGTCATCCAAAAGTGTCTGGCATTGTGCAGCGGCAGACTGAATGTCGGATATATCAACATTAGCTTGTGTTACGATGGGCATCATAACATCGGAATAGATAATATCTGCCAATGTTTTTTCAGTGCCAACCTCCAAGAGAAGCTGGTCAATCGTGAAGATGGTATGGTTGAATACTTCGTAGATGCAGTATTCACTTCCGGCATCATGGACATACTGTGCGTAGTTAAGCTCCATAATATCGGGAATGCCTTTTGTCCAAGCGCTGTATGAAAGCGCCTGAATCACAAATGCAGTTTCAAGTTTATAGTTTGCAGTTACCGGAATGAAGCAACAAACAGAGTTTTGATCTGCGCGTGAGATGTAATCCTGATCCTCTGTGTATTTGGGGGTAAGAACCATACCGAAGTCGGATTTCATATTGGTAATGGTATCGTTTGAGCAGGCAGAAACCGGCGCAAAAGCAAAGAGAAGCTGATCGTTAGCAAACATATCGTAAAGGCTCTTTTTGCTCTTTTCGGTGTCAAAGTACATACCGTATCCCGTGAACATCTTGTTCAAACTTAAAAGGATTTTATTGTTTTTAGCATTGAACAGATCGCACTTCAAAACACCGTCGGTCTCATAGGCAAAATCAATTCCTGCGGCGGTAATAAGATTATTGAATGTGCTCCATTTTTCAGAACTAAAAGCATAACGGTCTTTTGCATTCATAACGCCGTTACCGTCTATATCCTTAACTGCCTTTTTACCTAACTCCATGAACTTATTCCAAGTCCAAGTACCCTTCTCCTGCATATAGTAAAGGCTGTCGGGATCTACCTCAAGCTCTTCCATAAGGGTACGGTTGAAGAAACATACCCAGGTGTTATTGGCAGCCGATGTAAACTGCGGTACGCAACAGTAGACCTTACCGTTGATGGTGGATGGATTAAACATTGTATCATCCCACCAAGGCTTTGTGAAGTCAAGATACTTGACAAATTCTTCTGATAAAAAGTCATAGCAAACACCTGCCTGAACAAACCTGCCGGTCTTGCTTACAACGGGAAGTACCATGTCAGCAACATACTTTCCCGAAATAAGCTCGGGCAAAAGAGTATCCGCTATCTTGTCCGACTTATAATAAACGTGCTCAAGCTCAAATTTGTATTTCGACTTATCATTCTCTATCCATTGTTTTCTTCTTGCAGAAAGTTCATCCATATCTTCATCCGGAAAAAGAATACTTTCGTGACCCGATGCAACCAAAAGCGTTACATCGGCAAGATCATATTCGGCATAATCTTCTTCAATAAAAATAGGGTCCACCGGATCGTCTTTTTTAATTGAATTAAAGACAGAAGAAGATTCATCCTTTCCGCATCCTGCAAAACAGGTAAACATCAATGCGAGAACCGAAATAAAACACAAAATTTTTATAGTTGCTTTCATAATACTACACCTCGTTTCTATATAATATATTTCTAATAAAATTATATCATAAGTAAAGAATATTTGTCAATAAAACAAAAGAGTAATGAGGAAACCCTCATTACTCTTTTAAGAGTTATGCTATATTACTGTTGACCTGTGGCCTGACCGTAGAAGTCATCCAAAAGTGTCTGACACTGTGTAGAAATTGATTGAACAGCACCTGACATATCAGCACCCGCCTGAGTAACAACCGGCATCATAACGTTGGGAAGAATGATCTCAACCCACTTCTTCTCGATACCAACGTCGTAGAGAAGCTGGTCAACGGTGAAGGTGGTGTGGTTGAATACTTCGTAGATGCAGTGCTCACTGCCGTCGTCACGAACATACTGTGCGAAGTTAAGCTCCATAATATCGGGAACGCCCTTCTTCCAAGCACTGAATGAAAGAGCCTGAAGTGCGAATGCGGTCTCGAGCTTATACTGAGCGGTTACAGGAACGAAGCAGCAAACGGTTGTCTGCTCTGCACGTGAAATGTAGTTCTGATCCTCTGTGTATTTGGGGGTAAGAACCATACCGAAGTCGGATTCCATATCACGGATGGTTTCGTGTGAACAGGTTGCAACAGCGGTGAAAGCGAAGAGGAGCTGGTCGTTAGCGAACATATCGTAAAGACCTCTGCCGCCGTTTTCAACGTCGAAGTACATACCGTAGCCGGTGAACATCTCATTCATCTTGGTAAGAACTGAGATTGCGTGTGAGTTATTGAGTGTATACTGGAACTTTCCGTCCTTTTCAACAAGGAAGTCAACCTCTGCAGCTGTGAGGAGGTTATTGAATGCGTGCCATCTTGCAGTACCGAATGCGAAACGGTCGTTCATATCCATAGTACCGTTAGAGTCAAGGTCCTTAACAGCCTTTTTACCGATTTCAATAAACTTATCCCAGGTCCAGGTACCCTTTTCCTGCATATCATAAATGCTGTCGGGATCAACGTCTATCTCTTCCATAAGGTTACGGTTGAAGAAGCAGACCCAAGTGGTGTTTGCAGCTGAAGTAAACTGGGGAGTACAGCAGTAGGTCTTACCTGCGATGGTTGATGCCTTAAGCATTGTCTGATCCCACCAAGGCTTTGTGAAGTCAAGGTACTCAGAGAAATCCTTTGAGTTAAGGTCGTAGCAAAGACGTGCCTGAACGAAAGGACCGGCCTGACGGATAACGGGAAGAACGAAGTCAGCAACATAGTCACCCGAAATGATGTCGGGGAGAAGTGTGCTGGTCAACTGGTTCCAAGCATAGTAAACGTGAGTAAGCTCGAAATTGTACTTCTCTTTGCACTCTTCGATCCATGCTTTTCTTCTTGATTCAAGCTCGTTCTTTTCTTCATCGGGGAAAAGAACACTCTCGTGACCGGAGGCAACGGTAAGAGTAACGCCACCGAGATCGTAATCGGGAAGCTCATTGTCATCGGTCTGATCGATGACGTCGGTGTTTGAAATGCTGCTGTTACCTGAAGAGGTAGTTGAAGCAGCAGATGATGTCTCGTCATCACCACAGCCTGCAAAACATGCGAACATTAATGCAAGTGCGG
>JAFUPP010000006.1 GCA_017481115.1 Clostridia bacterium
CACCGTTACCTACTCGGTTGGCGGACTTATCCTTTCAAACTCGGGTGCCATTACCGCAAACTACTGGCTCTCCGAAATTTATGACGACGAGATCGGTAATGCACATAAGAATGCAGATATTCACATTCACGACCTTTCAATGCTCACAGGTTATTGTGCAGGTTGGTCACTTAAGCAGCTTATCGAAGAGGGCCTCGGCGGAGTTCCCGGAAAGATCACATCTGCTCCCGCAAAGCATCTTGCAACTCTCTGTAACCAGATGGTAAACTTTCTTGGAATTATGCAGAACGAGTGGGCAGGAGCACAGGCATTCTCATCCTTTGATACATATCTTGCTCCCTTTGTAAAGTATGATAACCTCAGCTATGACCAGGTTAAAAAGTGCATTGAATCCTTCGTATACGGTGTAAATACTCCGTCACGTTGGGGTACACAGGCACCCTTCAGCAATATTACACTTGACTGGACGGTTCCCCACGACCTTGCAGATGAGTATGCAATAGTCGGCGGTAAGCGTATGGACTTCAAGTACAGCGACTGTAAGAAGGAAATGGATATGGTAAACAAGGCCTTCATTGAGGTTATGATCGAGGGCGACGCACACGGAAGAGGCTTCCAGTATCCCATTCCCACATATTCAATTACCCGTGATTTTGACTGGTCAGAGACCGAGAATAATAAGCTTCTCTTTGAGATGACCTCAAAGTACGGCACACCTTATTTTTCAAACTATGTAAACTCGGATATGGAGCCGAGCGATGTCAGAAGTATGTGCTGCAGACTCCGTCTTGACCTTCGTGAGCTTCGTAAAAAGTCGGGCGGCTTCTTCGGAAGCGGTGAAAGCACCGGTTCAGTCGGTGTTGTAACCATCAATATGCCCCGTATTGCTTACCTTGCGGCAGATAAGGAAGACTTCTACAAGCGTCTTGATAAGATGATGGATATCTCTGCACGTTCACTTAAGATAAAGAGAACCGTTATCACAAAGCTTCTCGACGAGGGTCTTTATCCCTACACAAAGAGATATCTCGGAACCTTCAACAACCACTTCTCAACACTCGGTCTTGTTGGTATGAACGAGGCTGGACTTAATGCAAAGTGGCTCAGAAAGGATATGACACATCCCGAAACTCAGGAGTTCACCAAGGAAGTTCTTAATCATATGCGTGAAAGACTTTCCGATTATCAGGAGATGTACGGCGACCTCTACAACCTCGAGGCAACACCTGCAGAGTCAACCTCATACCGTCTTGCTAAGCACGACAGAAAGCATTATCCCGACATCATCTGTGCATCAGAGGGAGAGACACCCTACTACACCAACTCTTCACATCTTCCCGTTGGTTATACCGATGATATCTTTACTGCTCTTGACGTTCAGGATGAGCTTCAGACACTTTATACATCAGGAACCGTATTCCACGCATTCCTCGGTGAAAAGCTTCCCGATTGGCGTTCAGCAGCGGGTATTGTAAGAAAGATTGCAGAAAACTACAGACTTCCTTACTACACTCTTTCACCCATCTATTCGGTATGTAGAGACCATGGATACATTGCAGGTGAAAACTTCACCTGTCCTGAATGCGGTAAGGATACCGAGGTATACAGCCGTATCACAGGCTACTACCGTCCTGTTAAGAACTGGAATGCAGGTAAGTCACAAGAATACAAGGAGCGTAAGTGCTACGATATCGAAAATTCGGTTCTTACCCACGAGGGTCCCAAGGAAGAGACCGTATGCGATTGCGAGAAAAAAGCAGCAAAGCTTGCTGATGGCATTTATCTCTTCGCATCTGCAACCTGCCCCAACTGTAAGATAGCAGAGGCACTTCTCTCAAAGACCGATCTTAAGTATGAGAAGATCCTTGCAGAACAAAATGTTGAGCTTACCGAGTCTCTCGGAATCAAGCAGGCACCCACCCTTGTTGTTGTAAAGGGCGGCGAAACCGAAAAGTTTGTATCGGTTCCCGGTGTCAAAACATTTCTTAAATCAGTAGAATAGTTTTAAAAGTGGGCGATTTCGGTCGCCCACAAAATATATGAGGTATTATTATGTATGATATTGTTATAATCGGTGCAGGTCCTGCAGGTCTTACCGCCGCAATATACGCCAGACGAGCAGGTAAAAAGGTTGTTATTTTAGAAAGAGGAGCCTTCGGCGGACAGATAACATTTTCACCCAAGGTGGAAAACTATCCCGGTTTTGAGTCTATAAGCGGCACCGAACTTGCAGATAAGTTTGTCGAACAAACCCTGTCACAAGGTGCAGATGTTGAGATAGAAGAGGTCATAGGAATCGAAAAGACCGATAAGGGTTATGCCGTAAAGACCGAAGACGGCAACACCTATGAGGGTCTTACCGTAATTATTGCAACAGGAGCAAAGCATCGCCATTTAGGACTTGAGAATGAAGAAAGATTTATAGGCGACGGAATCTCATTTTGTGCCGTTTGTGACGGAGCATTCTATAAAAACAAAACTGTTGCTCTTATCGGCGGAGGAAACTCCGCACTTCAGGAAGCAATACTTTTAAGCGAAACCAGCAAAAAGGTATATGTTATCCAAAATCTTGACTATCTTACGGGTGAGCAAAGACTTCAGGAGATACTTTCTTCACGCGGAAATGTCGAGATAATTACCGGTGCTACAGTAAAGGCTATAAATGATACCGAAATATTCAGCGGAATTACAATAGAAAAGACCGCAACCGGCGAAACTACCCAAATCGATGCAGACGGAATGTTTGTTGCCATCGGACTTGTTCCCGAAAATGATGCCTTTAAAAACGTAATGGAATTAAATCAGTGGGGATATGCCGATTCGGGTGAGGATTGCCTTACCAAGACCGCAGGTGTTTTTGTAGCGGGAGATTGCCGTTCAAAGCAGATACGTCAGGTTTCCACCGCAACGGGTGACGGCGCGGTTGCCGCCCTTGCCGCCTGCAGATACATAGATTCACTTTAAAAACAAAACCGACAGTTTGAAACTGTCGGTTTTGTTTTTACTTTTTCGCAACCTTAAAGACCTTTATTCTACCATTGCCAAGGTGCATTGCAAAGAGTCCGTCATCGCTATACTCAAACAAATAATCGGAAAAAGAAAATTCTGATTTGATCTTTGTTCCGTCAAATGTCACAAGGGCATCATTTTTACTGCCGATGTTGACCGCAGCATAATCGTCAAAAATATAATATATCTCTCTAAAGCCTTGTGAAAGCTTTTTGCCGTCCAGACTGTAAATGTAGGTTTTTTGGTCCTGCATTGTGCAGGCAATAGCGCTCTTGTAAACGGTAGCAGATACTACACCGTCTATTTTTAAAACCTCTTCATTTTTTGCATTAATGAATTTTCCGCCGATATTGTCAGGGTTTGATACAAAAATAAAATCATTGTATGCGGATACTTGAGAGTTTTCACCGTATATTTTGTCGGTAATGTAATTTCCGTCTTTGTCCATTAATCCTACAAATCTGTTACCGTCGTTTTCTCCCGGGAGATAGGCATCTCTATATGTAACAAAGCCGTTATCTGAAAAGAGGACCTCAATATCCTTGTCAAAGGTTTTTATGGTCTTACCCTTTGAATCGATTATTTTTTCGGTGCGGGTGGTAGGTTGCTCGTAATCGATAATTTCAAAACGGTCTTCACCGATATAATGAATATACCCGCCGGACTTCTTGTAAATTATTTTGCCCTTTTCATTTATCAAAACAGAGTAGATAAACGAGTTAAATGCTCCCTCCGCTACGTAAAGATCATCTTTAATGTGTTCTAAACTATACCATTCACTGTCTTCACAGTCCTCAAAAACTCCGCTTTTTCTCATATGATCTCTTGCTGCTACGAATACCTTTGCCTCGGTATTCGGTTCGGTTTCGGTAAGCACTGTCTTATCAAGAAACTTGATATTTAGGTCTTTTGTCAAAACAACGATTATATCATCTAAAATATAATAATCTTTTTCAGGAGGAGCAACCTCGTTACCGTTTTCGTCTATAAGTCGTTGAAGGAGCTCATAATTTTCGTCGGAATAACCGTCTTTTGTATAACCGTATGCCAGAATATGTCTGTAATCATAATGGCTATTAATGGATTTGAAAACAGTGGTTATCTCAAATCCGGTATCAGTGTCATCGGACACACGAGAAACCGTATCCACTTTGGAAGACGAAGATGTAATATCCGAAGTATTTGAAGATGCGGTTTCATTTGTACTGCAACCCGCTAAGATAAGTAACAGTGTGAGCATCAGAGCAAGTGATCTTTTCATAATTTTCTCCTTTATTTTAAAGTAACCGACATTTACTGATCAAATTGTAAGGTATTAAACCTATGAAAACAAGCCCTTTTAGGCAAAAACAAATTACAGTTTTGTAACCATTCACGTGTTTCGATGATTTTTAAAAAATCTATTGACAAATTGATTTTTTCGTGCTACAATTTACAAAAATTTATAAAGGCTGTGACAAAGACGGTCGGAAATATTTGATTTCAGAGAGCCGATGGTGGTGCAAATCGGTATTAAAGTTTCCAGTGACCTATCACTTTTGAGCCGGAAGCCCGAAAGGCTAACGCTTAGTAGACGTTTCCCGTGATTGCTGCGTAAAGGCATAGGAATTGTTGGATTCCGAGAGTGGCAACGTTTGTTGCAATTTGAGTGGTACCGCGAGTGAATTTCACCCGTCTCAAAGAAATTTGAGACGGGTTTTATTATTTTTATAGGAGGAATGTAAAATGAAAACAAACAACGCTCTACTTCATCTTTCGGAGATGGCCGCACGAATTAAGGAGCTTCGTGATATTATGGGCTGGTCTGTTGAAGAAATGGCAGAAAAGACAGATGTCTCTCCCGAACAGTACGCTTTATACGAAAGCGGAACGGTAGATATTCCTTTTACATTTATTCATAAATGTGCTCTTGAATTTGATGTTGAAATGACCGAGCTTTTGGAGGGTCATTCGGCTCGTCTTTCAAGCTATACCGTAACAAGAAAAGGTCAGGGTCAGGCCACCGCAAAGGAAGACGGCATCGACATCGCAAACCTTGCACCTAAATTTAAGGATAAACTTGCAGAACCCTATTGGGTAAAGTATGAGTACGACCCTGCTCAGCAGAATAAACCCATACATCTTACAACACACTCGGGTCAGGAATTTGACCTTGTTTTAAGCGGTAGCTTAAAGGTTCAGGTCGGTACGCACACCGAGGTGCTTCACGAGGGTGACAGCATCTACTATAATTCATCCACCCCTCACGGTATGATCGCCGTTGACGGTAAGGACTGTGTTTTCTGTGCGGTCGTTATGTCGGGTGAGGATGTCGAAGAAACAACAGTTCGCAGAAGTGTAATTTCGGCGAAAAAGAGCGAAGAGCTTATCTGCTCCAAATTTGTCGATACAAAAGAGGACGAAAACGGTGCTCTTACCGATATTAAGTTTAAAAATACCGATACATTTAACTTCGGTTTTGATATAGTTGACGGTATTGCAGATAAATATCCCGAAAAACTTGCTATGCTTCATCTTGATGTAAACCGCAACGAAAGACGTTTTACCTTCAAGGATATAAAGAGAGCCTCCAATCAGACCGCAAACTACTTTAAGTCACTCGGTATCAAAAAGGGTGACAAGGTAATGCTCGTATTAAAGCGTCATTATCAGTTCTGGTTCTGTATGGTAGCACTCCACAAACTCGGAGCGGTTGCAATTCCTGCAACAAATCAGCTTAAAGAGCACGATTTTGAATATCGTTTCAATGCCGCAGGCGTTTCGGCTCTTGTTTGCACCGCAGACGGTGATACTGCACAGATAGCAGAAGCCGCCGCAAAAAAATGTCCGCAGGTAAAAAATCTTATAATGGTCGGCGGTCAGCGTGACGGTTGGCACGATTTTGACGGTGAATATTCACTCTTTACGGGTAAATTTGACAGAACCGAGGACACCTCTGCAGGTAATGAGACCGCTTTGATGTTTTTTACATCCGGCACAACAGGAAATCCCAAGATGGCAGCACACGCACATACCTATGCTTTGGGTCACTTTGTAACCGCTAAGTATTGGCACTGCTGCGAAAGAGACGGTTTACATCTTACCATTTCGGATACAGGCTGGGGCAAATCCCTTTGGGGAAAATTATACGGACAGTGGCTTTGCGAGGGAGCAGTATTTGTATACGACTTCGATCGTTTTGATGAAAATGATATTCTCCCGATGTTTGCAAAGTACAATATAACTACATTTTGTGCTCCTCCCACAATGCTTCGTATGTTGATCAGAGGTGACCTTTCGAAATTTGACCTCTCATCCATCCACCATATGACTACAGCAGGTGAGGCACTTAACCCCGAGGTCTTCAAGCAGTTTAAGGATGCAACGGGTCTTGAGATAATGGAGGGCTTCGGTCAGACCGAAACCACACTTATCATCGCGAATCTCTTGGGAACCGAGGCAAGAGTCGGATCAATGGGTAAGGCATCTCCCCAGTTCGATATTGATATTATTGATTCGGATGGCAATTCGGTTGCCGCAGGTGAGGTTGGTGAGATAGTTATCCATACCGATAAAGAGATTCCTTGCGGACTTTATCAGGGCTACTATCTTGATGATGAAAAGACCAAGGATTCATGGCACGACGGAGTTTATCATACAGGTGATACCGCTTGGCGTGATGAGGATGGTTATTTCTGGTACGTAGGCCGTGTAGATGACGTAATTAAATCATCCGGCTACCGTATCGGACCGTTTGAGATCGAAAGTGTAATTATGGAACTTCCTTATGTTCTTGAATGTGGTGTTTCGGCCGTTCCCGATGAAATCAGAGGACAGATAGTTAAGGCAAGCATCGTTCTTACAAAGGGAACAGAAGGCACCGATGAACTCAAAAAGGAGATTCAGGAATACGTCAAAAAGAATACAGCGCCCTATAAATATCCCAGAGTTGTCGTATTCCGTGATGAATTACCCAAGACCATAAGCGGAAAGATTCAAAGAAACAAGCTTTAAATCACACAAACTATTGACAACAAAAACAAAGTTGTGATATAATGATTCAAAATTTATAAAGGCTGTGACGAAGAGGGCATATATCAGTATTCCTCAAGAGAGGCGTCGGTTGGTGCAAGACGTTGGAAGAAAATTGTTGCTTGTAGCTTTTGAGCCGGGAAGAAGAAAGCTTTAGCCAAATCATTTAAATCCGAACCAGCCTAAAATGGCAGCTTTTCGGTGTATTTTGGCTTATTCGCACACATAGGCGATAGCCTTATGTGTTTGTCTGCACCAAAATTCAAACAAAAATCTGCACATTTTAGGTCGCAGAATTTTGTCAATGAAGGATTTTTTGGTTGGCGAGGCAAAAACGCAGTTAATCCTGTCGGATTAACGAGTATTTTAACAAAGCCAAGCGTAAAATCCTTGTTTCAAAATCTGATTTGGGTTTGAATGATTTGGCTAAGGTCAGTAGAACTTCTCCGTGATTGCTGCGTAAAGGCATAGGAATTGTTGGATTCCGAGAGTGGCAACGTTTGTTGCAATTTGAGTGGTACCGCGGGTGAATTATCGCACTCGTCTCAAAGTCATAACTTTGGGGCGGGTGCTTTTTAGACTTTGTCCCAGAGATAAAGAATGGAGAGAGAAAATGGAACAGATTACCGGTCTTGACTACAAAATCAAAGAAATGGCGGGCAGAATTAGAGCCTTAAGAGAGCTTGAAAATCTGTCGGTCGAGGATATGGCAGCCAAAACAGGCGTCACGGTTACCGAATACATAGAGTGCGAAGAGGGTAAAAGCGATCTTAACTTTGCTTTTATTTACCGTTGTGCATTGGCACTTAACGTAAACGTTACAGATATTATCGAGGGACATTCTCCTAAACTTAAAGGCTATACCGTTACAAGATACGGTGCAGGGCAGAAGGTCTCGCAGGCACACGGTATGACCTACTATAACCTCGCATATGCATTCCAGAACCGTATTGCAGAGCCCCTTTACGTCAGAAGTATTTATGACGAAGAGGCACAGCATAAGGATATAGAGCTTACCACCCACGCAGGGCAGGAATGTGACCTTATTATTGAGGGTCACCTTATGGTACAGATTGGTGAACACAGAGAGGTTTTAGGCCCCGGTGACAGTATTTATTTTGACTCCGATGTACCTCACGGAATGATTGCCGTAAACGGTAAGGACTGTATCTTCTATGCTATAGTTCTTAATCCTACGGGTGAGCCTATTCCCGAACTTGCTTCCCCCGAGATTACCGTTAAAAAGGTGGATAAGAAGGATACCAAAAAGCGTATCTATGAAAAGTTTATAGATATTACAGAAAACGAAAACGGTACACCTACATCCATCACCTTTAAAAATACAGATAAATTCAACTTTGCATTCGACCTTGTTGATGAACTTGCAGACCGCGAACCCGAAAAACTTGCAATGCTTCACATTTCAAGGGATAAAACCGAGCGTCGTATTACCTTTAAGGATGTAAAGAAGGCATCAAATCAGTGTGCAAACTACTTCAAATCCCTTGGCATCAAAAAGGGCGACAGAGTAATGCTTGTTCTGAAGCGTCATTACCAGTTCTGGTTTGCAATGATTGCATTAAATAAACTCGGAGCAATAGCGATACCCGCAACAAATCAGCTTTTAGAGCACGATTTTGAATACAGATTCAAGGCGGCAGGTGTAAATACCATCATCTGTACCGCAGACGGAGATACTGCAGAGCAGGTAGATATCGCCGCTGCAAAATGTCCGGATCTGAAAAACAAGCTCATTGTAAACGGCAAAAGAGAAGGATGGAGAACCTTTGACGAGGAATACACCCTCTTCTCCACCCACTTTAACCGTACCGAAGATTCACCCTGCGGTGAGGATCTTATGCTTATGTACTTCACATCGGGTACATCGGGATATCCCAAAATCGCAACACATAACTATAAATATCCTTTGGGACATTTCCATACCGCAAAGTATTGGCATTATGTCGATCCCGACGGACTTCACTTTACAATTTCGGATACAGGTTGGGCAAAGGCAATGTGGGGTAAGCTTTACGGTCAGTGGCTTTGCGAAGCGGCAACCTTTACATACGACTTTGACCGTTTTGATGCCGCAGATATTTTGCCGATGTTTGCAAAATACCACATTACCACATTCTGTGCGCCTCCCACAATGCTTCGAATGATGATAAAGCAGGATATTTCAAAATACGATTTCTCATCTGTTCGTCATATGACAACGGCAGGTGAGGCACTTAACCCCGAGGTATACCGCCAATTTGAAAAGGCTACAGGTCTTCAGATACTTGAAGGCTTTGGTCAGACCGAAAGCACAATGATACTCGGTAATATGATCGGCGCACCTCATAAGATTGGCTCAATGGGCAAGCCTGCCCCCATCTATGATGTTGAGCTTATGGATGCAGACGGCAATCCCGTTAAGGTCGGTGATACCGGTGAGATAGTTGTAAATCTTAAAAACGGTCATCCCTGCGGACTTTCGGTTGGTTACTATGGTGACGAGGAAAAAACTAAGGAATCCTGGCACGACGGATATTATCACACAGGTGACGTTGCATGGAAGGACGAGGACGGATACTTCTGGTATGTCGGCCGTGTTGATGACGTTATTAAGTCGTCGGGCTACCGTATAGGACCCTTCGAGATAGAAAGTGTAATTATGGAGCTTCCATATGTTCTTGAGTGCGGCGTTTCGGCGGCACCCGATGAGGTCAGAGGTCAGGTGGTTAAGGCAAGTATTGTACTTGTAGCGGGTACCGAGGGTACCGACGAACTCAAAAAGGAGATTCAGGAGTATGTTAAAAAGCATACTGCACCCTATAAGTATCCCAGAATCGTTGAGTTCAGAGAATCGCTTCCCAAGACGGTCAGCGGAAAGATACAAAGGAATAAACTTTAATTATGGAATTTAAAAGAGTAACGCTTTTTTGCGGACATTACGGTTCCGGAAAGACAAATGTTGCAGTAAATGTAGCATTTCAGGAAAAAAAGGTGTATAATAAGGTTTCGGTAGCAGACCTTGATATCGTAAATCCTTATTTTCGTACCAAGGACTCCGCAAAGGACTTTGAAGAACAGGGCATAAGCCTTATAAGTTCTCATTACGCAAATACAAACCTCGACATTCCCGCACTTCCGCCCGAAATTTATTCTATTGTTGATGACAGATCAACAAGATTTATCGTAGATGTCGGCGGAGATGACAGAGGAGCATTAGCACTCGGCAGAATTGCCCCTAAGCTTATTGACGAGGCAGATTACGAAATGCTTATGGTAATAAACTGTTACCGACCGCTTACTCCCGATGCTGTCAGCACCGTTGAAGTAATGCGTGAAATAGAAACAGCAGGTAAAATTAAATTTACGGGTATAGTCAATAACTCAAACCTTGGTGAAAGCACCACTGTAGAGGATGTGCTGGCATCGGTTGAGTATGCAAAAAGTGTTTCGGCTCTTTCCGGGCTGCCCGTAAAGTTTACCGCCGTAAAAGAAGATTTGTATGAAGACGTAAAGGAAAGACTTGATAATGTGTTTCCGTTAAAGCTTCAGGCAAAGTATTTTAGTTAAAAACTCATTTATAAAGGGAGTATGAATAATGGCAAAACTGACATTCAGAACCGATTATTGTAAGGGATGCGGGCTTTGTGTAGAAGCCTGCCCCAAAAAGCTTTTGGTTCTCGCAGCAGATAAGATCAACAAAAAGGGACATCACCCTGCCGAGATCACCGACGAGAGTCAGTGCGTAGGCTGTGCAGCATGTGCTATGATGTGTCCCGACTGTGTAATTAAGGTAGAAAGGTAGGGAACAAAATGGCAGATAAGGTATTAATGAAGGGTAACGAAGCCATTGCTGAGGCTGCAATAATTGCAGGTTGCAGACATTACTTTGGTTATCCCATCACACCGCAGACAGAAATCGCGGCATATATGGCAAAGAAAATGCCTAAAATCGGCGGCACCTTCCTTCAGGCAGAAAGTGAAGTAGCCGCAATCAATATGGTATATGGCGTTGCTTCAACAGGTCTTAGGGTTATGACCTCATCATCAAGCCCCGGAATTTCTCTTAAGAGTGAGGGTCTTTCATATCTTGCAGGTGCAGATCTTCCGTCCCTCGTAGTAAACGTACAGCGTGGCGGCCCCGGTCTTGGCGGTATTCAGCCCAGCCAGTCGGACTATTTCCAGGCAACCAAGGGTGGCGGACACGGTGACTTCAAGATGATCGTTTTAGCTCCTGCTTCGGTACAGGAAATGGCAGAGCTTACCGTTAAGGGCTTTGAACTTGCAGATACATACAGAATGACTGCTATGATCCTCGCAGACGGTACAATGGGTCAGATGATGGAGCCTGTAAGCCTTGATTTTGACGTAAAGGCTGCTCCTGCAAAGCCCTGGGCAACTACAGGAACAAAGTGCGAGAGAGAGCATAACATTGTAAACTCACTCTTCTTACAGCCGGATGAACTCGAAAGAACCAACTTTGAGAGATTTGAGCGTTATAAGTATATCGAAGAGAATGAGGCAATGTATGAGGAATATATGACCGAGGATGCGGATATAATCGTTGCAGCATTCGGCATAGCTTCACGTGTTTCAAAGAATGCGGTTAACGAAGCAAGAAAGCAGGGAATAAAGGTTGGACTTATCCGTCCCATTACCCTTTGGCCCTTCCCCGCAGAGCCCTTTAAAAAGGCTGCAAAGACTGCAAAGAGCATAATCTCGGTTGAGCTTTCAATGGGTCAGATGATCGAGGATGTAAAACTTGCAACAGAGTGTAAGGTTCCCGTAACACTTTGTAACCGAACAGGCGGTATGATCCCCTCACCCGATGAGGTACTTGCCGCAATTATTAAAGCAGATAAGGAGGCAAAATAATGGTAGTATTCGATAAGCCCAAGGCACTTACAGATGTGCCTATGCACTACTGCCCGGGTTGTACCCACGGCATTGTACACCGCCTTGTTGCCGAGGTTATTGACGAGCTCGGTATCGAGGGTAAGACCATCGGTATTGCACCGGTTGGTTGCTCGGTTATGGCATATAACTATTTTGCCTGCGATATGATAGAGGCAGCACACGGCAGAGCACCCGCAGTTGCAACAGGTGTTAAGCGTGCAGACCCCGAAAACCACATTGTTTTCACCTATCAGGGAGACGGTGACCTCGCTTCCATCGGTATGGCAGAGACCGTACATTCAGCCGCAAGAAACGAAAACATCACCGTAATCTTTATAAACAATGCAATCTACGGTATGACAGGCGGTCAGATGGCTCCTACATCACTTCCCGGTCAGGTAACACAGACCTCACCCTACGGTCGTGATACAAATCATTGCGGTTTCCCCATTAAGGTTTGTGAGATGCTTTCACAGCTTGACGGCCCCGAGTATCTTGAAAGAGTAACCGTAAACAACGTAAAGAATATCAATAAAGCTAAAAAGGCAATCAAAAATTCGTTCCAGAACCAGATAGACGGCAAGGGCTTCTCTCTTATCGAGGTCGTTTCCACCTTTCCTACAAACTGGGGTATGACTCCTTCAAACGCTCTTAAGTGGTTAGAGGAAAATATGCTTCC
>JAFUPP010000007.1 GCA_017481115.1 Clostridia bacterium
CGTAAGAACAACACGCCGAGGGTGTTGGGACCGCAGTGGGTTGAAATGGTACATCCTGCCATGGTCTCGAGAACCTCACCGAAAATTCCCATTTCCTTTACCTGCTCGACCGCCTTTGAGACGATTTCGTCATCCATCTTTGTATGTGTAACGAATACTCTGTCGGTTATAATATCATCGTGATCAACAATACGGTCGCGAATGTAATTCGGGATAATTCCACTGATCTTTCCCTTGTACTTTTTATGAGCGCCCATTGTTCCCTCTCTAACCTCTATGCAAGGCTTAAGAGACAAAAGGTTTGCACCGAACTTTGCAAGTGCACTGCATCTGCCACCCTTATGAAGATACTCAAGGGTATCAATTACAAATGAAACATCAACGCAAGGAATTCTTTCGGTAATATCTGCAACTATTTCTTCAGCACTCTTGCCCTGTGCGGCAAGCTCTGCGGCTCTGATAACCAGAAGTCCGATTCCTGTTGAAAGATTAAGCGAGTCTATAACATATACATTTTCCATATCCTCTGCCGCCATTCTGGCATTGTTATGAGAGCTTGAAAGACCTGAAGAAATATTAAAATGTATAACAGTGTCGCCGTTTTGAGTAAGTTTTTCAAAAAATTCCTCGTACTCAACAAGTCCGCCTGCTGCAGTTTTTGCAAGTTCGCCTGTTCTCTCGGCATAGGCATAAAGATCGTCCGGACAAATGCTCTTGCCGTCGTCATTATACTCATCCTCACCGAGATTTATATGCAATGCAAATATAGTAATACCGTATTTTTCAAGAAGTTCGTTTGAAAGATCAACCGTACTGTCTGCTGAAATTCTTATCATATTATCTGTCCTTTCGGTTTATTGTTTTGTATTTTATCATATTTTGTTTTGCTTTTCAATATGATTCAATAAAAATGATATGAACCATTTTTTAAAAAAATCATATTTTTTAAAATTAATTCTTGACATTACACCCCAACTGTGATATATTAGTGCTTGCGATAATTGCTGGTGTAGCTCAGTCGGTAGAGCAGCTGATTTGTAATCAGCAGGTCGGGGGTTCAAGTCCGTCCACCAGCTCCACCGTTTTGATAAACTTAATATGGGAGAGTTCCCGAGCGGCCAAAGGGGGCAGACTGTAAATCTGTTGCGATAGCTTCAGTGGTTCAAATCCACTCTCTCCCACCAAACAAAAAAGACTTGCTATGGCAAGTCTTTTTTGCTTGGTGGAACTAAGTGTTTCGCAAGCGAAACGATAAGTGCCTTCGGCGTGAAGTATCCTTCGGATGCGAAGTATGCCTACGGCACGATAAGGAAACGAAACACTTAACTTCACTTTGAGCGTTAGCGAAATACTTCATTATGGCACAAGCCATAACTTCACTGCGGCAATGCCGCAACTTCACTTAAAACCTAAGCCTTGCACTTCACTAAAAATTACTGTATAATGCAAACAAAAAGGAGTGGTACAAATGTCTGAAAGCAAATTGCGTGATACGTCATTAGACTTTTCCGTATCAATAATTAACCTCGTTAAAGAACTCAAACTCAAAAAAGAAAATATCATCTCCAATCAAATCGGCAGAAGCGGTACATCTATCGGCGCAAATATCCGCGAGGCGCAATATGCACACGGCAAGGCCGACTTTATTTCAAAACTCCAGATCGCCCTCAAAGAAGCCAATGAAACAGGTTACTGGCTTGAACTTTTATATAAAACAAATTATATTGATGTAGAAACCTACAAAAATCTTGACACCGCTTGCACAAGTATTCGTGTAATGTTAATTTCCTCAATAAATACTGTCAAGGCAAGGGAGAATCTTAATGAAAACACAACAAGCAGTAAAGGATGATAAAATAGCACATCTTGAATATTGTTTAAATAAACTTCAATATAAAAATCACGGCTATAATGAGGATAGAATATACCGTCTATATCCCATATTTATGGTGTGATTTGTAAAATGAATGAGTTAGATGCACCCTCGGCATTAGAATACTTTAGAGAGAATATCAATGTGGATATCAGAAATGAGTTATTACATTTTAATATAGAATTAATAGTATAAAAACCTTGGCATCTAAATGGTTCGGAACAGCTAAAAATCCTCGTACGAAAGTACGGGGATTTTTACTTTTTCACTATTACCTCTTCACTCTTACTTTTTCTTTAAATGCTCGGATTTTTGGAATGTAATAAACGATCGTGAATATTGAGGATTTTTAGTCTGTTAACAGCGATAACAATTATGTAGCGTGTTTTTTATGATTTATTATCGAATAAAGATAAACAAAAATTACAATATTGTAACAAATATTGACATACAGCATTCAGTACCATATAATATCTTGTAATAAGAGGTGACGGTATGAAAAAGCTTTCAAAAAAACAAATTATTTTATTATGTTCTGTCGGGGCGGTTTTATTAATTGCTGCTGTACTGTTTTTTATATTCAGTCAAAAGACTACTGTTCCAAACGTTGTGGGTATGAGTGTAAATGAGGCGGTATACATACTCGAGGATATAGGATTTGAGGTAGAAACTGTTGAGGCGGTGGATCAATCCCATGACGAAAACGAGGTTCTTTCACAAAACATCCCTGCGTATTCACGTATTTACAATTATGATGTAGATAATATCGTATTGACGGTAAACAGCAGTGTGCTTCAGGTAACGGTTCCCGATGTAATAAAGATGCCTGCGAAGGAAGCCCAGAAAACACTTTCTGATCTTGGATTTAAGGTCACGGTAACAGAGGATTATCACAGTGATTACCAAAAAGGATTGGTTACCTCTCAAAGCATACGCGCACGTACCGTCGCAGATAAGGGATCAGAAATTGCCCTTGTAGTAAGCAAGGGCGTTGAAAGGCTGAAGATCCCCGATATTTCAGGCAAGTCTCTTTCGGAGGTCAAAAAGTTATTTGCCAATACAGGCATTCACCTTAACATATTTTTAAAGCCGAGTTCAACAGTTAAAGAGGATACTGTTATTTCGCAGGGTATAAAAGCGGGAATAAGCGTCACTTCCGGCACATCCCTTACGGTCGAGGTAAGTATAGGCAAGGCAAATTCCTTGGGAACCACCCCTTCCAACGCAAAGGATCATCCCTCGGTAGTATTACGTGGAGACTGGATATATTTTATTGACGAAGGTGTTCATACAGGAATTTTCAGGCAGCATAAAGACGGAAGTGATCAACAGCTTCTGCATTCCGGTCCTGCAACCGGTTTGAACGTTATTGGAAATTGGTTGTTCTTTGTTGATCTTAAAACCCAGAAGCTTATGAGAATGAGAATAGACGGAACACAGTCCACTTCTATTGGCAAAGGTAAATATCGTTGGGCATACGTTACGACGGAGGCCATTTATTCCACCGATGGCGAATTCTTTGGTTCTATATACAAATCCGACATTAACGGATACAACAAAAGCATCATCTATTCCGGTATGTGTGCTGATATAACCGTTTACGGAAACCGTATTTATTTTATCAACTACGATGACGGACACAAGGTTTACAGTATTGACATCAACGGCAAGAACCCGCAAATAGTTTGGAATGATTCTTGCTCCGAAATTACGGCGGACGGCGGTAATTTATACATCACAAGCACCTATGAGATCATCCAACTTAACCTCAAAACAAAGAAGTCCAAAACTCTGATCGACGAGTATGGCATTCAAAAGATGTGTATTAACGTCTCTAACGGATGGGTATATTATCTCGAACTTGATTTTAACAAAACAGATATCCCCACAAGATTTTGCAAAATAAAGACCGACGGATCCTCCTACACAAGAATATATACCTTTGCAGAGCATATAATCGGTATTGATTATATGAACGTTGCGGACGGTTGGGTTTATTTTACAAATCCGTTTGACATGGATTGTTTATATAGGGTTAAGAACAGCAAAAACAAGCCCGAAAAACTCGTTGAATAACAAAAGGTATTTCTATGAAAAAGCTTTCCAAAAAAATATTATACTCTGTTCAGCAATTGCTATATTAACAGTGGCTGCCGCATTGTATTTTATATTCGGTCAAAAGCTTACCGTTCCAAATGTAGTTGGAATGACCTCACAGGATGCAACCTCCGTTCTTCAATCTGCTGGATTTTAAGTAAAAGCCGACGGAAAAGACCTGATGCGATGCATCAGGTCTTTATTTTGTAAGCTCAAAGCTTATGTTTATCAGCCACTTAAGGTTTTCTTCATCCCTTACATCCCTTAAAAGCACCGATATCCACTTTTCTTTGTTCATATGATATGCAGGATAAAACCCGCCATCACTATTAAGGTTACCCTTTATCAAGGGATCACACTTGATGTTTAAAACATCAGTAACCTCGTTTGAATCAATACCCAGACGGCTTTTTGGAATGCTCATTAATATTCCAAACCATTTTCGGTTGTGAGTATGCCTGAACACCGCCGTTTCGTTACCGTCTGAAAAGGGATAGTCGGCTTTGATTTCGTACGCCTTATTAATGTACTCAAAAAGCTCTTGACGGGTCATTATTTTACTATATCGCAAACTCCGTTAAGAATATACTTGGGACGGTATGGGAAGTTGTCGATATCCTGCATTGAGGTTACTCCCGAAAGCACCAAAACAGTATCAACATTTGATTCGATACCTGAAATAATATCGGTATCCATTCTGTCGCCAATAAAGGCTATCTCTTCAGAATGGCAACCTATGATACGAAGTCCGTGGCGTATCATAAGAGGGTTGGGCTTACCGACAAAATATGCCTTTTTGCCGGTTGCTATTTCAATAGGAGCAATAAGTGCTCCTGTTGCGGGAGCTATTCCCTTTTCTGTGGGACCTGTGATATCGGGGTTTGTGCCGATAAGCTTTGCTCCCTTATTTACGAGCTCTATTGCCTTTTCAATCTTTTCAAAGCTATAGGAACGGGTCTCTCCCACTACAACGTAATCGGGATTAACGTCGTTCATATATATCTTTTGGTCGTAAAGTGCCTTAGTAAGTGCTCCCTCGCCTATTACATAGGCTGTACAGTTGGGCTTTTGGCGGCTCAAAAACTCCGCCGTTGCCATTGCAATTGTATAAAATGATCGGGTGACACCTTAAGTCCCATTCTTTCAAGCTTCATACTAAGCTCGTGGGGCGTTCTTTCGGATGAGTTGGTCAAAAATACAAATCTTTTATTGTTGTCTATCATCCAGTTGACAAACTCTTTAACTCCTTCGAGAATTTTATTGCCGTGATATATAACACCGTCCATATCGGATATAAAGCCGGTCTTTTTCAATAATTCTTTCATACTGATACCTCCTATCCTTTTAATATTAATTTAAAAGCACCACAATGTCAATGAATAAAATGATCCGTCTTTCATAGATTGTTTCTTTGTTTTTCGTATTTATTACAAAATTGTAATTATTTTAGATAAAACTCCATTTACAGTTGGTTTTAAAACTGATAGAATAATGTAAAAAATCCGGATCAGGAGAAACTAAATGAAAAAGGGTATCGCTTTAATTATTGTTTTGTTTATCTTATTTACTTTCGTCGGATGCACAAATGAGGTAGAAGATAGAGATCTGCCTATAAATCATAAAGAAAACCATATCGTTTCCGGTAACAATTCCACCCATACCGATACACAGTCTTCAGCAGAATCGGCCTCCTCATCGCAAAACGCAGTAACATCTTCAAGCTCAAGTATAGACAACGACTCTTTAGAGTTTATTTTTTCAAGCGGTGTAGGTGGTTGGTGTACCTTGTTGACTCTTAACTCTGATCTTAGTTTTACGGGTCAGTTCCACGACACTGATATGGGCGATAGCGATGACAGCTATCCTAACGGTACGGTGTATTTTTGTGAGTTTACGGGCAGATTTAAAAATGCAGTCAAGGTAAATGAGTACACATACAATTTGACCCTTGACAGCGTAAAGAATAAAAACGAGGTCGGCGAAACCGAAATAAAAGACGGTTTACGTTATATTTATGAAGATCCTTACGGTTTGACTGGCGGTATAGAATTTGTTCTTTATACTCCAAGCACCCCTGTTTTGGAGTTGTCCGAGGAGATTATCTCGTGGAATTCATACTATTTTGAGGACGAAAGGGACACTCTTGGCTGTTATATAATTTATAATAAATCCGAAGAACTGCCGTTCTTTTCGGAATAACAAATCAAAAGCGGCTGAAAAAGCCGCTTTTTTGTAGTATTTTACAAAGTTTTATGTTACAATAATTTCAGTTGACATCAGGAGGAGTTAAAATGAGATTTGATGAACTTAATCCTAAAAGGGTATTTAAATATTTTGAAGAGATATGTCATATCCCTCACGGCTCAGGCGATATGAAAAGGATCGCCGACTACTGTGAAGCCTTTGCTATGGCAAGAGGTTTGAAATATCATCGTGACGGTGCAAACAATATAATAATTTATAAATCGGCTTCAAAGGGTTACGAAAATGCCGATCCCATTATTTTGCAGGGTCATCTTGATATGGTATGCCAAAAAAACGATGATATTACCAAGGACTTTCTGACAGAAGGCATTGAGCCGTATATTGACGGAGATTTTGTAAGAGCCAAAGGCACCACTCTTGGTGCAGATAACGGTATTGCCGTTTCTATGATACTTGCAATCTTAGAAAGCAATGAATACGAGCATCCCGCTATTGAGGCGGTATTTACCACCGATGAAGAAACAGGAATGTACGGGGCAGCCTCCCTCGATTATTCTCTTTTAAGTGCAAAAAGAATGATCAATCTTGATGCAGAGGAGGACGATACCGTAACCGTTTCTTGTGCAGGCGGAAGTAATTTTAATATTAAAATTCCCTTGACACGCGAGAAAAGGACGGGGGATTACGTGAATGTAACACTTAAGGGTCTTATCGGTGGACATTCGGGTGTTGAAATACACAAAGGAAGAATCAACTCAAACGTTCTTGCCGGTCGTTTCCTTAATGAGCTTATCCAAAAAAGCGATGCAAGTCTTGTAAATATCAGCGGCGGCGACAAGGCAAATGCCATAACAAGAAGCACCTCTCTTTCGTTTTGTGTAGAGGATATTGATGGTTTCAACGCAATTGCTACCGATATACTTGATTCTATCAAGATGGCAATAAGCGACCGTGAACCGCAGTTGATTATGAGATTGAAACCAGCTGTAACGGTGTTTTTGAGCCGATAACAAAGGAAAATCTGAAGGTTTTAAATCTTGCTCTTAACATTTTACCCGATGGCGTTCAACAGATGAGTGCATCTATTGATGGACTTGTTGAAACATCTCTTAATATGGGTATCCTCTATACCGAACCCGACCATATTCATATGCAATATGCATTAAGAAGCAATAAGCTTTCGGAGCTTGAATATCTCGAGAAAAGATTGCTTGTCTTTTCGGATGCTTTTGATTTTGAGGTTCAGACCGACGGAAAATATCCTGCCTGGGAGTATAATGATAACTCTTCTCTTCAGTCGCTCTACAAAGAGGCATACAAAAGACTTAACGGCTGTGATGCTAAGGTTGCAGCCATACACGCAGGTCTTGAATGCGGTATCTTTTCGTCAGGTATAAAGGATCTTGACTGCATAGCTATCGGACCTTTAATGTTCGATGTTCACACCACATCCGAGCGCTTGAGTATATCCTCTACTGCCAAGACTTTTGCACTTATTCTTGATGTTTTGAAAAACTGCAAATAGTTTTCGTTGCTTTTTGTCGGTTTTCGTGATAAAATATCATAAATCATTAAGTCACAATGTGACGGAACGGAGATATTATGGACAATAAAAAAGAATTCAAGCCGTATATCCCCGCTGAAAGAATAACACCGGAGATCACCGTTACCTCCATTATTATGGGTGTTATCCTTGCGGTAGTATTCGGCGCAGCAAACGCATATCTTGGCCTTAGAGTCGGTATGACGGTTTCTGCATCTATCCCCGCTGCTGTTATTTCAATGGGCGTTATACGTATTCTTATGCGTAAAAACTCTATACTTGAAAGCAACATAGTTCAAACCATCGGTTCTGCCGGTGAATCACTTGCAGCCGGTGCCATCTTTACCCTTCCCGCCCTTTTCCTTTGGGCAGCAGAGGGCAAAGGACAGGCTCCCGGAATCATAGAAATCACTCTTATCGCACTTATAGGCGGTCTTTTGGGTGTATTCTTTATGGTTCCGCTTCGTAACGCTCTTATCGTTAAGGAGCACGGCACACTTCCCTATCCCGAGGGTACTGCCTGTGCAGAGGTTCTTCTTGCAGGTGAAGAGGGCGGTGCAAACGCCTCCACCGTTTTCGCAGGTATGGGCTTTGCTGCACTCTTTAAGCTTATCATTGACGGCCTTAAGCTTGTTGCAGGCGAGGTTTCGGTTGCTATCAAGGGCTTTAAGGGTGAGATAGGCACACAGATCTATCCCGCTGTTATGAGCGTTGGTTACATCTGCGGTCCCAGAATTTCGTCTTATATGTTTGCCGGCGGTGTTTTAAGCTGGATGGTCATAATCCCCCTTATTATGCTTTTCGGTTCATCCATCGTTCTTTATCCCGGTACGGTCACCATCGGCGAGATATATGCCGCAGACGGTGCAAGCGGTATCTGGAGCAGCTATATCAGATACATAGGTGCAGGTGCATTGGCGGCAGGCGGTATCATAAGCCTTATCAAAAGTCTTCCCACCATCATTTCCACCTTTGGCGGTGCTGTCAAGGGCTTTGGCGATGCAGGTAAGGCCGGCTCTGCACGTACCGAAAAGGATATTAACATTAAGTTGGTTATTGGTGCTATAATTGCACTTACCCTTGCAATATGGCTTATTCCCGCCATCCCTGTTTCGCTTCTCGGTGCATTTATAATTGTTATTTTCGGCTTCTTCTTTGCCACCGTTTCTTCAAGAATGGTCGGCCTTGTAGGAAGCAGTAACAACCCCGTTTCAGGTATGGCAATTGCAACACTTTTGATTGCAACCCTTATCTTGAAGTTCACAGGTGCTTCAGGCATTACAGGTATGACTTCGGCTATTGCCATCGGTTCAATCATTTGTATTGTATCAGCTATTGCGGGTGATACTTCACAAGATCTTAAGACCGGTTACATTTTGGGCGCTACTCCCAAAAAGCAACAGTTCGGCGAACTTATCGGTGTTGCTGCCGCAGCTCTTGCAATCGGCGGAACTCTCTATCTTTTGAACTCCGCTTGGGGCTTTGGATCAGAGGAGCTTGCTGCTCCTCAGGCAACCCTTATGAAGCTTATCACCGAGGGTGTTATGGAGGGTAATCTTCCCTGGAACCTCGTATTTGTCGGTGTTGGTATTGCGGTTGTAATCGAATGCATTGGCATACCCGTTCTTCCCTTTGCTATCGGTATCTATCTTCCCGTTCAGCTTAACGCCTGTATTATGGTGGGTGGTCTTATCAGACTCTTTGTTGAAAAGGTCTGCAAGAAGGACGAGGAAAAGAAGAAGTTGGCAGTTAACAACGGTATTCTCTTCTGCTCAGGTATGATCGCAGGTGAAGGTCTTGTCGGTATTCTTCTCGCTCTCTTTGCAGTATTCGGCATCGACAAGGCAATCGACCTTTCGGGTAAACTCGGTCTTTCAAGCAGTGTTATGAGCATCGGCGGCATTGTACTTTTCGCTGTTATTATACTTATCACCCTTAAGTTCTCACTTTGGAAGAAGAATAAAAAGGCATGAGTAAACGTAAAAAAACGGCTACAATAGAGGAGTATATTAAATATATTCCTCTTAAAAATCCCGACATAAACTGGTCTGCCGATAAAAACGGGATAGTAACACTCGAGATGCAAAACAAGGGTGCTATGAACAAGGTTTTTCAACTTCTTTTCAGAAAGCCCAAGATATCCTATATTCATCTTGATGAAAACGGCAGTTTTATATGGCCGCTTATTGACGGAGAAAAAAGCATCGAAGAAATCGGTAAAGATGTCGATGCACACTTTGGTGAAAAGGCGCATCCCCTTTATGAAAGACTTTGTCAGTTTTTTTCGATTCTCAGCTCATACAAGTTTATAACCTATAAATAAATTAATCCCGCAGATAAATTCTGCGGGATATTTATTTATTCACTTTTGGATTATCTGTTCTGCCTAACAGATAATCTATACTAACATTATAAAAATCCGCTAAGATTATAAGATTTTCAGTGGTTGGTACCCGTTCTCCTGTTTCATACTTTGACAAAAGAGCCTGTTCTATGCCGGTCTGCATCTGGATGGCTATTTGCGTAAAGTTTCGCTCTTTTCGTATCTTTCTGAGATTATTCATATCATCACCTAATGACATTTTGTCATAAATAAGCATTGACAAATATGACATTTTGTCATATTATGTTGTAAGTAAAATTTTTGTTTTCAACCATCCGTTTATTGCACGAATACAAAATATATGATATACTTTTTCAAAGATATATGATGAGGAGGTTTGCACAGTGGCCGAAAAGAACAAAGAAAAGAAAATAAAGCTACCTATCAGAAAAATTGTTTCCGATAACATCTTTATGCTCAAACTACTGCATAAATCCTCACCGTTTTTAGTGGCATCCTGCCTTATAGTAGCCTTACTTGACGCAGTCTGCAGTTTTATTTCGGACACCTTCCTGCTTCGTTTTGCTTTGAACGGCATAAACGAGAACCGTTCTTTTATTGAAATAGCATCAGTTATTGCAGTATGGTTACTTATACGCCTTGCAATTATCTCTATTGTTAACCTTTACTACCGACTTTACTACGACATTAAAATTACAGATGTAAAAAAGGATGTACACAGCATTGTGTACAGCAAAGCAACAACGGTAGATCTTGCCTGCTATGAGAATCCTGAATATTATGATGAATTTGTAAAGGCTATTGACGAATGCAGCACAAGAAGCGAATCGGTGATAAATTCCCTTATAAACATCGTTTACACTATCGTTCGTTTTGCCACTAACTTCACTTTAGTAGTTATTATTGATCCGGTACTTCTTATTTTTTCGTTTATTCCCCTTGTCACCGTTCCCCTTCGAACTAAATTAAATAAAGCGCGTTACCGTAAGGAAATGGATTTAAAGGAAGAAAACCGCAGAAAAGATTATTCCAGACGTACATTTTATTTGGCGGACTACTCAAAGGAAATGCGTTTAACAGATATGTCATCACTTATGCTGGTGCGTTTCAGAGAATCGGGTGCAAAGGTCATTGGTCTCTTACACAAGCACGGAATAAAGATAGGTGTGCTGGATTATCTGATTACCGTATGCAACGAAGTAGTAACAACTTTGGGTGCTACACTTTATGCTGTATGGCAAACCTTTGTTACGGGAAAGATTGGTTACGGCGACTGTATAGTTATAATAAACTCGATTGAAAATATATCCTATACTCTTACCTACACCACCGATGATCTGCTATTGTTTCAGGAAAATGCTTTATACATAGAAAATCTCCGCAGTTTTCTTGATTATGCCCCCAAGATCACCGACGGCGACAAGGCCCTGCCCGAAAGCGGCGACATTGTGCTTAAAGATGTTTATTTTAAGTATGAGGGTGCGAGTGATTATACCTTAAAAAACATTTCCATGCGATTTGGAAAACACGAAAAGGTCGCAATAGTGGGACATAACGGGGCGGGAAAAACCACCCTTGTAAAACTATTGCTTCGTCTTTATGACTGCGAAGGCTCTATTACCTATGGCGGTGAGGAGATAAGAGACCTGTGCATAGATGAATACCGCAACATCTTCTCTGCCGTTATGCAGGATTTTCACACCTTTGCACTTACTACCGCTGAAAATGTTTTGCTTCGTAAACGGACACCCGATGATGACGAAATTATTAAAAACGCTCTTCAGCAAAGCGGTCTTTTTGAAAAGGTGGAGCAATTTGAAAAGGGTATTGACACGGTAATGACCAAGGAATTTGATGAAAAAGGTGAACTTTTATCCATCGGGCAGCAACAAAAGCTTGCTATTTCACATGTTTATTCCAAGGACAACCGTTTTGTCATACTTGATGAACCCTCCAGCGCATTAGACCCGATTGCCGAATATGAAATGTACAACCAAATGAATGATGCCTGCAAGGATTGTGCAATGGTTTTTATTTCACATAGGCTTTCATCTGCGGTAATGGCAGACAGGATATATCTTATGGAGAAGGGTGAAATATCAGAGGTCGGCACACACGAGGAATTGATGAAGCTTAACGGCAGGTATGCTGATATGTTTAGGAGACAAGCCCAAAATTATGCGGAGGTGGATGTATGAGCGAGAAAAGCAAATTAAGCATTGGCCGTGTAATACGAAACGACCTATGGATGCTCAAAAAAATCTCCAAGTACACCCCTCAATACATATTTTGGATGATTGCAGAGGGAGTGATATGGGGTATTCATCATTCCATTTCGGTTATTTTTACCCAACAGCTATTTAATGCACTCGGCAGAAATGCAGGCTTTGAGCCTACAGCAAAAATAATACTCTATTTTGCAGTATACGTGCTGCTGTTTTGGATATTCAACAACTGGTATTGGTCGGTATATAATCCCAAGATCCGCCAGCGTATGCATATCGAATTACATTCCGAGCTGTTCAGTCATGCTGTAAATATTGATATCGCCAAATACGATGACCCTATATTTTATAACGATTTTGTCTGGTCGATGGAAAAGGCGTACAATCACGCCAACGATCTTATGGTCGATGTTGGTAAACTTATAAATCGTTTAGTGGCATCTGTGACACTCACCGGTATTTTGTTCAGTGTTGATGCCACTATGGCAATAATCATTTTTGCACTTTCAATATTCAGAATGGTTCTTTCGGTATTCAGAAACAAAACCCGTTTAAAGTATGTGGAAGCACTCAATCCTCTTGACCGAAAGGACGAATATATAAAACGAGTGTTCAAACTACCGGATTATGCAAAAGAACTTAGAATTACCAAGGTCTCCGACAATTTAACGGAAGAACTGGAGATCAACACAATCCAGAAGAAAAAAGTCATAAAAAAATACGGTAAGCTCTTTGCGTTATTCAACATTCTTGAATACGGTTTATCCATAATCGGTGAAAGCGGACTTATCATTCTTATGCTTTACAAGGTTATGATCACTAAAGAGGTAGAGCTTGGCGGTTTTGCAGTGGCCGTTAATGCCTGCTGGAAAATGAGTTGGTTACTGAGAGACCTGGTAGGCAGAAGTATGAAGATACACGAGCACGGTATATTCATTGAAAAAATGATACATTTTATAAACTGCAAACCAACCGTCGTAGGCGGCAAAGAAAAGGCCAGTACCTTTGAATCGCTTGAGATACGAAACCTCGATTTTTCGTATCTTGAAGCACAACCGAAAAATGTTTTAGAAAATGTTTCGTTAAAAATCAACAAAGGTGAAAAAATCGCCATCGTAGGCTACAACGGTGCAGGTAAGACCACACTCACTAAGCTTATTATGCGTTTGTATGATCCTGTCAGCGGTGATATTCTTTATAACGGTAAAGATCTGAAAGAGTACGATATAGAAAGCCTACGTCAAAAGATATCAGCGGTATTTCAGGATTATAGAATTTTTGCCTCCTCCCTTGCTGAAAATGTTGCAGGCGGCGGTTTCGTTAATGAGGACAGACAACGGATACTTGATGCCCTTAAAAAGAGTGACTTTACCTCAAAATTAGAAACACTTGATAATGGTATTGACACTATATTAACCAGAGAATTTGATAAGACCGGTACCGAGCTTTCCGGTGGTGAAAAGCAGAAGGTGGCAATTGCGAGAGCGTTTTACAAGGATGCCGATCTTATTATTTTAGATGAGCCTTCGAGTGCACTTGATCCCGATGCAGAGTATGAGTTAAACCGCTCCATCGCTGAATATTCGGGAGATAAAACTGTTGTATTTATTTCTCACCGACTTTCAACTACCCGTCATGCCGACCGAATTTATATGTTTGACAGCGGCCGTCTGATAGAAAGCGGTTCTCACGAAGAGCTTATAAAACTTAACGGTAAATATGCCTATATGTTTAATTTACAGGCAGAAAAATACCGATAAACCAACAAAGCCTTAAGAACTGTGTTTCTTAAGGCTCTAAGTTTACTCAAAAGGTTTACAGATAACTTGACAGATGTAAAGTTGAGTGGTAAAATATGTCTGTTCATTTGGAACAATATTTTAGATAAGAAGCGATAGGGTCATGTCTGAAGGTATTATTAAAGAAATAGAAAATTTAAAGGCACAAAAGGATGCGGTCATACTTGCTCACTACTATGCTCCTGCCGAGGTTCAAGGTATTGCCGACTACATCGGTGATTCCTTTTATCTTGCAAAGGTTGCTACCAAGTTAAAGCAAAGTCGTATAGTTTTTTGCGGTGTAAGTTTTATGGGCGAAAGTGTAAAAATACTTAACCCCGAAAAGACGGTACAGATGCCCGATATCACCGCCGACTGTGCAATGGCACATATGGCGGATGTAAATAAGATAAAGCAAATGAAAGAGGAGTATGAGGATCTTGCGGTGGTTTGTTATATAAACTCCACAGCAGAGCTTAAATGTGTCAGTGATGTATGCGTTACCTCTTCAAATGCCGTAAAGATCGTTAGATCACTCAAGAATAAAAACATATTTTTTATTCCGGATAAAAATCTGGGCAGTTTTGTAAAAAAGCAGGTTCCCGAAAAGAATATAATTCTTAATGACGGTTGTTGTCCCATTCATGCCGCGGTAACAAAAGAGGATATACTTTCAGCCAAATCAGAGCATCCAAATGCTCTTGTTTTAACACATCCCGAATGTGAGGCGGAGGTACTTGCTCTTTCGGACTTTATCGGTTCTACCACAGATATACTCACCTTTGCAAACAACAGTAAGCAGACCGAGTTCATTATATGCACCGAAGAGGGTGTAGGGTATCCGCTTATAAGCAATAATCCCCTCAAAAAATTCTTCTTTGCAAAAAAAGAGTTTATCTGCAAAGATATGAAGCTCAATACTCTTGAAAACGTTTTAAAGGTACTAAAAGAGGACAGCAATATTATTGAGGTTGACGAAGAAACAAGAATAAGGGCTATGGTTCCCCTTGACAGAATGTTGGAAATGGCAAAATGATGAAAACTGATATTGTAATTGTAGGCTCGGGTGTTGCAGGTCTTTACTGTGCACTGAATCTTCCCGAGGATAAAAATATAATAATGATCACCAAGGACTGTGCCGAAAACAGCGACTCGTTTTTGGCGCAGGGCGGCATTTGTGTTTTAAAGGAGGAGTCGGATTATGACTCCTATTTTGAGGATACTATGCGTGCAGGTCACTATGAAAACAACAAGCAATCGGTAGACATTATGATACGTTCTTCAAAGAACGTTATTGATGATGTTATCTCATACGGTGCATCCTTTGAAAAGCGAAACGGAGAGTTTGTTTACACAAAGGAGGGTGCCCATTCGAAGCCACGAATTTTATTTCACGAGGATGAGACGGGAAAAGAGATAACCTCACATCTTCTTGATGCCGTTAAAAAGCTTAAAAACGTTACACTTTATGAATACACCGCTATGGTTGATATTATAAAGCAAAACGACGAATGCGTCGGTATCGTTTGTAAAAACAATGATGGATTCTTCCCTGTTTATGCCGATTATACGGTACTTGCAACGGGTGGAATCGGCGGCCTTTTTGAGCATTCCACAAACTTCCCCCATCTTACGGGTGATGCTCTTGCCATAGGTCTTAATCACGGCGTTGAATTAAAGAATATCGACTATATTCAGATACATCCCACCACACTTTATACCAAAACCGTCGGCCGAGAGTTTTTGATATCGGAGTCGGTCAGGGGTGAGGGTGCTATACTTCTTGACAAAAACGGCAACCGCTTTGTAAACGAGCTTTTACCCAGAGACAAGGTAGCAAAAGCAATCTTCGAGCAGATGAAAAAGGATAACGCAAAGCACGTTTGGCTTTCCTTCTCTCCCATTCCCCAAGAGGAGATCAAAAAGCATTTCCCAAACATCTATACCCGCTGTCTTGAAGAGGGATATGACGTAACCAAAGAGCCTATTCCGGTAGTTCCTGCTCAACACTATTTTATGGGCGGAATAGATGTTGATGAATATTCAAAGACATCACTTGACCGTCTTTATGCTGTCGGTGAGACCTCCTGCAACGGAGTTCACGGCAAAAACCGTCTTGCAAGTAACTCGCTTTTGGAAAGTCTTGTTTTTGCTAAGCGTTCGGCTTTACACATTATAAGCGAATACAAAAAAGCGGAGTATACCGAAACGAAAATAGATACCTTAAAATATAAAAACTATGAGGAAAAATACAGGCATTTGGTTTTACAAGCCATTGAAAAGGAGAAGAATAAGCATGAATGATATTACAATGATGCTTTGTGCTGATGATCTTATTTTATCTGCACTTAAAGAGGATATAACAAGCGAAGATATTACCACAAATTCAGTAATGCCGTCATTTAAGTTGGGTGAGGTAGATCTCATCTGTAAACAGGACGGAATTATTGCGGGTCTGCCCGTTTTCGAGAGGGTTTTTACGCTTCTTGACAAAAATACCGAGTGTGTCTTCTTTGTTAAGGATGGCGACGAGGTCAAAAACGGACAAAAAATAGGTGTTGTAAAGGGAGATATACGCGTTTTGCTTTCGGGTGAAAGAACGGCGTTAAACTATCTTCAGAGAATGAGCGGTATTGCAACCTATACAAAGAGTGTTGCTTCTCTTTTGGAGGGTACAAATACCAAACTTCTTGATACCAGAAAGACCACTCCGAATATGCGTATTTTTGAAAAGTACGCAGTAAAGGTAGGCGGCGGTAATAATCATCGCTACAACCTTTCCGACGGTATTTTATTAAAGGACAATCACATAGGTGCAGCGGGTAGTGTTGCTGCTGCCGTTAAGATGGCAAAGGAGTATGCTCCCTTTGTAAGAAAGATCGAAATTGAGGTCGAAAACCTTGATATGCTCAAAGAGGCTCTTGACGCAGGTGCCGATATAGTTATGCTTGACAATATGTCCCCCGAAGATATGAAAAAGGCGGTTGAGATGGCAAAGGGCAAGGCCGAAACCGAGTGCAGCGGTAATGTTACCAAGGAAAACATAGCCCGTCTTACCGACATCGGTGTTGACTACATTTCAAGCGGTGCTCTCACCCACTCTGCTCCTATTATGGACCTGTCACTCAAAAATCTTCACGCGGTGTAAGTTATGAAGGCTGAAGAAAGAAGAAAGGCCATTGCCGATATACTGCTTTCAAGTGCCTCGCCCGTTTCGGGCGGGGAGCTTTCCAAAAGGCTTTCGGCTTCAAGACAGATCATCGTTCAGGACATTTCGGTGTTAAGGGCATCGGGCTATGATATCATCTCTACTCATCAGGGATATATCATTTCATCCTCTCCTCTTTGTGAGAGGGTATTTAAGGTGCGTCACAGCAGCTCGGAAACCGCCGAGGAGCTTTCGTTGATAGTGCAAAACGGCGGCACGGTGGTGGATGTTTTTGTATGGCATAAGGTGTACGGAAAAATCCAAGCAAAGCTTAATATTTTCTCAATTCATTCAATAGAAAAATTTATGGAGGGCATCAAAACGGGGCGCTCCACCGAGCTTATGCATATTACCGACGGTTATCACTATCACACGGTTCGTGCTGAGAGCGAGGATGTGCTTGACAGGATTCAAAAGGCACTCGAAAATAAAAATTTTATTGTTGAAGAAAAGGATTAAAGCGGTCAAAATGACCGCTTTTTTATTTTAAATATTTTGTTTGTGAAAATATACAATTTTTACACTAAAAAAGTTGCTTTTTTTATGCTTGTTTTTACTTTGTTTTATTGACAAAACAGGTGCAAAATGTTATAATTTTTGACAGTAAAACAAATCTTTAAGTTAGATCCTGTGAGGTCGGCAAGATTTTGATAATAACAAAGAAAGATACGTCCGGTTTACGTATCGGTTTTTGTGTGTTGTCTTGCCGTATTCGACAAGGCTTTTTTGATATAAAAAGGAAGGTATAACACAATGTCTCTCAAAAAGACCAAAACCGAATTCGATAAAATTCTCGTCAGCGGCATTACCGCCGACGCTGTTATTGACCTTTGCGGTTGTGTTTCTTCTTTGGACTCTTCTCTTGTTGTTTTGCCCGGTTTTTGCGATGTGCATGTGCATTTTCGCGAGCCGGGTTTTTCTTATAAAGAGACCATCCTTTCGGGAAGCCGCTCTGCAGCTCGCGGCGGTTACACATCGGTTTGTACGATGCCAAACCTTAAGCCCGTTCCCGACAGTAAGGAAAATCTTAAATTACAGCTTGATATCATTAAGCGTGATGCGGTTATAGATGTTTTTCCATATGCTGCAATAACCAAGGGTCAGTTTGGAATTGATCTTGCAGACTTAGAAGAACTTACGGATGCTGTTGCCTTTTCGGATGACGGCAGAGGTGTTCAGGATGAACAAATGATGCGTGAGGCTATGTTAAAGGCAAAGAGTCTGGGCAAAATGATAGTAGCTCACTGTGAGGTAAACGAGCTTTTAAAGGGCGGATATATTCACGACGGTGAGTATGCAAAGGCTAACGGTCACGACGGTATTTGCAGCGAAAGCGAATACAAAATGATAGAGCGTGACATTCGTCTGGCTAAAGAAACGGGTTGTCCGTATCACGTGTGTCACATCTCTGCAAAGGAAAGTGTAGAGCTTATCCGTCAGGCAAAAAAAGAGGGTGTGGATATTACCTGTGAAACGGCACCGCACTATCTTGTATTAAGCGATAAGGATCTTAAGGAAGACGGCAGATTCAAGATGAATCCCCCGCTTCGTGATGAAAGCGACAGACTTGCACTTATTGAGGGTATTAAAGACGGTACCATTGATATGATCGCAACCGACCACGCTCCTCACTCGGCAGAGGAAAAATCAAAAGGACTGAAGTTAAGTGCTTTCGGTATAGTTGGACTTGAGACCGCCTTCCCCGTAATTTACACACATCTTGTAAAAACGGGCATAATAACTCTTGAAAGAGCGGTACAGCTTTTGTGCGACAATCCCAGAAAGAGATTTGATCTTCCACAGAAAAACAGTTTTTCGGTTTGGGATCTCAACCAAAGCTTTAAGGTAGATCCGGATGAGTTCTTAACAAAAGGACGCGCAACACCCTTTACCGACGACATTCTTTTCGGTAAAAATCTCGTCACCGTATTCAACGGCAAGACGGTTTATAAAACATAAATTTTACTTGATATATTTTGGAGGCATAGGTTATGGCAAAAAGAACAGATTTAAAAAAGATACTTATCATAGGTTCCGGTCCTATCGTTATAGGTCAGGCTGCAGAGTTTGACTATGCAGGAACTCAGGCTTGTCTTGCACTTAAGGAGGAGGGTTATGAGGTAGTTCTTTGCAACTCCAACCCCGCTACCATTATGACCGACACCACCATTGCGGACAAGGTTTATATGGAGCCTCTTACCCTTGAGTATATTGCAAAAATACTTCGCCATGAGCGTCCCGACGCTATCGTTCCGGGTATTGGCGGTCAGACAGGATTAAACCTTGCAATTCAGCTTGAAAAGAAGGGCATTTTAAAGGAGTGCGGTGTCGAGCTTTTAGGCACAAGCAGTGAAAGTATCGAACGTGCCGAGGACAGAGAGATGTTCAAGGAGCTTTGCCAGAGCATCGGTGAGCCCACCATCCCCAGTGAAATAACCTATTCACTTGAAGAAGCTAAAGAAGCCGCAAAGAGAATCGGTTATCCTGTTGTTTTACGTCCCGCATTCACCTTGGGTGGAACAGGCGGCGGATTTGCCGATAACGAAGAGGAGCTTATCGAGATAGGTCTTAACGCATTCAAGCTCTCCCCCGTTCACCAGGTTCTTATTGAAAAGAGCGTTATGGGTTACAAGGAGATAGAGTTTGAGGTAATGCGTGA
>JAFUPP010000008.1 GCA_017481115.1 Clostridia bacterium
CCTACCACCTCCACCACAAACTTTGCCGAGGTTGACAAGAAGTATTATATAGGCAGCGGCAAAGACCGCCAAGAGACCGATCAATCCATAAGCGGAAACGGTACCTATTCAACCGCAGAGATTGCATTTTTGACCCAGCTTACCGCATCATATGCCCTCTCAAAAATGGAGGAGTATTATGACAGAACGGGAGAAGGACTTTTCTATACACTCGGACTTACAAAGAATTTAAGTGCTGAACAAGCCCCCTTTGCTCTTGCGGTGCTTGATCCGGAAGGCTCTCCCAATGAGGATGTAACAGATTACTGGAAAACATATCTTGAGCTTGGCAGTAATGCGGCACTTTCTATGAACGTTCCTCCTACATCGGGAAGCAACTACAAAAGTGTTTCGATATATAAAAACTCATACGCCGTAAATCCTATATATGTAGATAGGTATTTTAAGGCGGACAGCTCCAAGGCGCTTACCGATGCCTTTGAGGATATAGTAGAACAGATAATTATCCAGTCCCGCTACTATCCTACAAGCCTTGAGGGCGGCAACCCCGACTTTTCGGGATACGTCACCTTTGAGGATAAGATAGGCGAGTATATGGAGGTAAAGGACATAAAGGGTATACTTGCACACAATACGCATTTTACGGGTGCAATGCTTACCTCCAAGATAACAAGCGGTGCCGATGGACTCGGCACACCCGAAAATCCCACCGAGCTCGGACTTGAGTTTATAAACGCAGTAAAGACAAGACTTGGCATTACAAACAGTGCAGATGCATTTGAGCTTGTAAAAATGGCGTGGGAGGAAAAACAGCTTTACTATAAGAGCGATACCGATTTTTCAAACTATATCGGCTGGTATGCTTCGGCAGACGGCAGATATCTGGGCTTTTACAACGAAGGAACCACCACCGCCCCCGAAGGTGCGGTATATGCCAACAAGTCATACGGTCTTCTCGGAACATCAGGCTCATCCATAGCCCCCTCGGATATGATGTTTATGTCCATCCAGGTGCATACAAACATTGCCACCAAGGAGCAGACACTCATATGGAAGATACCTGCGGCGCTTGTTCCTCTTGTAACCTACAAGATAACCCTTGAAGGAAAAGCCATCGAGACCGCCACCAACGTAGAGGTAAATTACGAGGCGGCACAGCCCATCAGACTTTTGTTTGAAACGGGGCTTCGTTCAAAAATAAACGAGCTAAACGTCGGTCAGATAATAGATGCAAAGCATATTGCGGCAGACGGAATCACAAGACAGTTTTATTCAAACTATTTTGATAAATCGGCCCCCGAGCACGAGGACCACGTTGCCACCATAGTCGGATTTATCCCCTCGGTGCAAAACGAGAGATACTACTACACGCAGGATTCGACCGTATATGTATTCAATGCGTCAAATGACAGCTATGAAGAGGTTACGGGACAAAACCATAACTTTGCGGGTAAATACTATCACGCAAGATGGATATTCGACAAAAACAAGGATTCTGCTATTCCTTATTACGAGGAGATCTCAGCGGATTCGCTTTCAAAGAGAAAATACGATGCTCAAAAGGATGAGTGGTACATTCCCTTGGGAACGGTATATCAGTTCTATGATAACTACATCATTCCAAAGACAAGCAATATTACCGATTCGATAATATTCTCCATCAACCCCTTTGTTACAAGAACCAACGCCTCCTATGAGGTGGATGCAAAGCTGGGAAATAACGGTATACTTTACGTTACCCCCGCAACAGGCATCAGACTTTCAAAGACGGTAGATGTTCTCTCCCCCGGAGCATCCGATAGCTTTAAATTCAAAATAACCCTTTCAGCACCCGCAGGACAGGTCCTTAAGGAAAAATATCCTGCAGTTATTGCAAACCTTAATGAATATGAGGGAACAAATATCGAGCTTGAGGTTAAAAACAATGTTATAGAGCTTGAGATGAAGAAGGACCAGACGGTCTACATTACGGGTCTTCCCGCAAACACCACCTATGTGATACAAGAGCTTGAAACCAACCCCGCATACAAGGTTAAGGATGTGCATATTAACGGAGTATTGCAGCAGGGCGATGAGGCAGCGGGAATTATCGGAGAAGCAATGCTTTCGGATGTTGAGTTTGTCAATACTCCTATAAGCGAGGGCAACCTTGTTATCTCCAAAAGAGTAACCCATCCCTTCGGTGAAAGCTATCAGGTAAATGACAGCATCGAGTTTAACGTAAAGGTTGAGCTTACCAACCCCTCACAGTCAATGGCAAACAAGGAGCTCACCATTGTAAAGGCTGCAGGAAGACAAAAGCTTACCACCGATAATAACGGTGCGGTCACATTTAAGATAACCAACGGTGAGACGGTATCAATAGAGGGTATCCCCGAAAGAACCGCCTATAAGATCACCGAAACCGATCTTCCCGACGGATTCAGACTTGATACAGCATCAAGCACCGCACTTGACGGACGCATAGATGCCTCAAACAATGCGGCGGCAGTTCTTGTAAACGACTACACACCGGCAGGTGTTGATGCAAACATCATAGTGGATGTTTCAAAGACACTTACAGGCAGAACCTGGCTTGACAGTGATGTATTCGAGTTCAGCGTAGAGAGCATTGATCCCTTGACCCGCGAGACAACAAGGGTAATAGACACGGTTCGTATTACAAAGAACGGTGCAAAGACGGTCAGCGTATCCCTTTCGGGCGAAAGCTATACCAAAACCGGCACATACTACTATAGAATCATTGAAAAGGCGGGAAATATCGGCGGTATAACCTATGACACCGCAGAACGCAGATTCGATGTATACGTCACCGATACCGATATGGACGGAAGGCTTGAGGTATCAAGGGTAGAAAATCTGCTTCACACCACCGTAACGGGCGATGCAACAAACGGCTACAAGGTTTCGGCAGACTTTGAAAACAGCTACCGTGCAATCGCAGGAAGCGAGATCATCATAACCGTAAATAAGCGTATCGAGAATGATAATTTCCAGCTTAACGGCTTCAGATTTGCCCTTTATGATGAAAACGGTGAATATATCGTCAACGAATCCACCGTAACGGATGTAAACGGCAACGCAAGGATAGATCTTGTATACGCCGCCGTAGATGCAGGAAAGACCTTTAAGTATCTGCTTAAGGAGATAAATACAGGCATAGGCGGAATGATCTACGATACCAAAGAGTATCCCGTAACGGTTGAGATAGTTGATAATCTCGACGGCACCACCAAAGCGGTCACCACCATTTCGGGAATACCTCAGGGAGAGCAAAATCCCGTATTCGTAAACCATTATGACCCCACCGATGCAACCGTAATATTCAGCGCAACCAAGAGCCTTACGGGCAGAGTGCTTAACGCTTCGGAATTTACCTTTAATTTATATAAGCTTAACGGACCTAACGATACCATAGTCGGTAAGTCTCCCATAAAGAGCGCAAAGAACGAGGCTGATTCAAGCATACTTTTTGATGCAGTAACGCTTGATACAGCGGGTGAATACTACTTTGCAGTAGCAGAGCAAAAGGGAACACTCGGCGGAATCACCTATGATGACAGGGTATACGTTGTAAAGGTAACCGTCACCGATAACGGAGGTGTCCTTACCGCACACGCAGACTTCCCGCAGGGCGGAATAGTATTTGAAAATAAATACACCACCACCAATACCTCGGTTGAGTTGAAGGGCATAAAGACCCTTACCGGCAGAGATATCCGCGATAATGAATTTACCTTCGCGGTAGAGGGTGACGGCATTACTCGTAAAGAGGTCAAAAACGAGGGTGCAACCTTTACCTTCGGTGAGATAACCTTTACCAAGGCGGGTGTTTATACCTACACCGTAAGCGAGGTAAAGGGCAGCGAAAAGGGTATCACCTATGACGAGAGTGTATACACCGTAACCTACACAGTTACGGATAACGGCAGAGGAAACCTTGTCGTAACCGATACTCGTATTCATAAAAACGGACTTGATGCCACCTCAATAGTATTTGCAAATGCATATGTTGCGGCTCCCGTAGATATGAGGATCGAGGGTACAAAGGTGCTTGACGGCAGACAGCTTAAGGCGGATGACTTTGAGTTTACGCTCATCGGCTCCTTTACAGGTACCGAGTATGAGACGGTCACCAACGATGCAAACGGAGTCTTTAAATTCAGTCCCCGTACCGCAACAAGCGTTGGAACATACCGCTTCAGAGTTGTTGAAAAGCACACCGCAAAGGGTGGAATAAGCTACGATTCAAGCATATTCGTAGTGGTCTTTACGGTAAAGGATGACCTTTACGGAAATCTTTACGTTGAATCCACCGAATACTTTAAAAACGATGTCGCAGTAAACGGCATAGTCTTTAATAACAGCTATAAAGCGGCTCCCGTTTATATAGATATTGCAGGAACAAAGAAGCTTGACGGCAGACAGCTTGAGGGAGATGAATTTACCTTTGAGCTTTATAAGAAGGGTGAAAGCACCCCCGTCAAGACGGTTAAAAACGCAAAGGACGGCAGCTTTGTATTTGAAGATATCGGCTTTGATACGGAAGGCACCTACGAGTACACCGTAAAGGAGCTTAAGGGCGAAAAGTATGGTATTACCTATGACCAAAACGCATATAACGTAAAGGTCGAGGTTAAGGATGACCTTTTGGGCAGACTTTATGCAGAGGTCACCACCACACTTGCAACAGGATCTGCAGAGATAGTTTTTAATAACAAATTTGATGCAGAGGATGTCAAGGTGGTCATCACCGTTAATAAGACGGTGGACAATAAAACGGTTCAAAACATCGGACTTGACGGCTTTGAATTTGTCCTCACCGATAAGGATTCAAAAGAGGTCAAAAGGGTGGTCACCGATTCTCAGGGAAAAGCAACCATTGAGCTTACCTACGATAAAGAATCGGTCGGCAAACAGCTTAGCTACAAACTTGCCGAGATAAAGGGCGAAAAGGAAGGAATGAAGTACTCCGAAAAGGTCTATGATTATGTCATTTCGATAGATTATGACAGTGATTACAGACTTGTTGCAAAGGTCACAAAGGACGGCAAGACGGATGATGCACTTACCGCAGAGTTTGTCAACGTCTATGAGGGGGTTAAAAATGACGAGCCTCCCGTAAAGACCGACACCGGCGATGACTTCAACGTAAACGTATGGCTGGCGGTACTCTTCGTCAGCGGCGGAATAGTTCCCTTCGCATTCGGCAAAAAGAAAAAAGATTAATCTGTCTTCAAACATTTTCCTTGACCGCAGAGGCTAACGGTCTCTGCAAACCAAAGACCCACAAGGCACCGCCTTGTGGGTCTTCCTTTTATATCACAAATTATATCGTTTAACAAAAATAAATGTAGGGGCGGATATCATCCGCCCCTTTGACTCCTCGGCTTATCGGCAACAGGTAGGGGCGAACTGTGTTCGCCCGCTTTCATATTCTACCTATAAAATTTAAAATATGAAGTACACCTCATTGACAAAAATTTTAAAAATATGAGGTGTACCTCAGGTATCAGGCATTATTCGACAAGAAACGATAAGGTATAAAAATATTTTTTCAAAATATGATGTATACATCCTTGATTTTATATTGCTATAATGATAAAATATCAGTGCTACACATCTTTAAAATAGTTCCAAATTAGGAGATTACATTCGGCAAAAATGTTATCTCTCGTCCTGGTTTGGAACAGATGTGTAGCAACATTGGGAGAAGCGTTTTTCGGTGCATCTCTCAATGGGATGCACTTTTTTATTTTAGGAGAGATGAAAATGAAGATTGATCCGAAACCGTTGCCCGTGGAATACATAAAGAAGATAGACGCCGCAGGCAGATTGGTTATCCCGGAGGAGTTGCGAAGGGTTTTGAAGATTGACGGACCGATGGAGCTTAAACTGACCTACACCGACAAGGGCATATTGATTTACGTTGAATAGATAAAATAGGGTATGAGGTAATGCGGGGCATAGCCCCGCATTGTTTTTTTGAACAATAAATGTAGGAGAGGGAAACATCCGCCCGTTTGACCCCCGGCTTATCGGAACAGGTAGGAGAGAGCCTTCTACATTTCGCCCATCCCGCCCCGCCACCTATCCCACCACACGCATCCATCTCGTCGCACCAACCACTCCAACGACCCCATCCCGCCACACGCACCTACCCCCTGCACCGCTTCAACGATTTAAAGCGGTGGTGTAGCCTGTGAGTAGAGTCAGCAGAGTAGGGAAAAAAGCCGAGTAATTATAAAAAAAGTATAAGGTTTACAAACGGGCGAACACAGTTCATCTCTATCGTGTACCTTTTTTCATAACGCATCTCTTTCATTCCGTCTATCCCGCCCCGCAGCCCAACCGCCCCAACAGCCCATCCCCCTATATGCCACTTCAACGCTTTAAAGCGGTGGTGTAGCCTGTGAGTAGAGTTGGCAGAGGTGGGGAAGGGGACATAGATGAATGAAAACACAGACGGGGATGCGAGAGTAAAAAGTGAACACCGTAGGGGCGGATATCATCCGCCCGTTTGACCCCCTACTTGTATGGACAGGCGACCCCGACTGTTCGTTTTACCGATATCATCCCGAAGCATCTACCCCTCAGTC
>JAFUPP010000009.1 GCA_017481115.1 Clostridia bacterium
GCCATTTAATGTTTTGTAAAGAGAAGATAAGGAGTTAACAAAGGTTACAAACTCTTTTATATCTATATCCATATCGGTGTTAGCGCAAAACCCATCACTATTAACGGAAATGGTAAGAATTGTGTTGGACGGATATTCAATATCTGTCTCGAAAACTCTTAGCCGGAAGCAAACATCAAAGTCTGCGCTTTTAATAGAATATTCCATTATTTGTTGTTCTCCTTTGCGGTGTTGATAGAGGCTATCAAAATGCGACGGATCGTGCCGCATTGATTGTAAAGATCAACAGCTGTTTCTCTGTTTAAAATATCGGATTTCACAAACAGTTCTAACCAATATTCCGTTTCATAGCATTCCTTCAAAGCAATTTGCAATTTGGCGATGAAATCAGGCTTGCCGTTGGCGTAAGCTTCAAAGGCTTATACCACATAGGGTGCCTTGACAGGATCCACCTCAAATAGCTGATCCTTGTTGATGGTATATCCTATGGGAACTGTACCGCCGTTGAACTTGCATTTCAGCGCATTCTCGGTCATACCTCTGCCGACCTTTTCGGCAAGCTCTGCGGAGTAGTATTCTGCCATACCTTCAAATACTGATTCGAGTAGGATACCTTCCGAACCCTCGGATATATTCTCTGTTGCCGAGATCACTCTAACCTTGTTCTTTTTCAATACGTTTTTGTAATGGGACGAATCGAATCGGTTTTGTGCAAATCAGTTCCTTCCGAAAAAGGATTGTAGCTTCTTGGCTGAAAATTCAAATTATACTCTTTCTATATAATTTGCGGTAACAAGGTGCGTCCATTCGTTGATTTGTGATCTTTTACCTGTTTGAATAATTTCAACCTCGAGTTCTTCGATTTTTTCGATTTCGCCTTTGTCAAACTGCTCTAAAACCTCACGGCAATGTATAAGTCTTTGCTTTAATCCGCCAAGTCTTATATCAATAACCTCAAAGCCGAAGGGTTTTTCTTCTATATTCCAACGTTTTTTCATTGCGTTATAGAAATTCATAACCAGTTCTTCGCACTTTCTATAGCGCTCGACAACCTCTTTTACATCCCCTGCTTTATAAGCCTCACGAGTACGTACACCAAGAGTGTATTTATACTCTAAAACTCGGCAAAGGGTTTCAGCAATTTCAAACAAATAACCGAATTCGGGATGTGCGGTATGTGGCTTTAATTTTTCAGCAAACTCTTTATACTGTACTTCTTCGGATTTATCTTCCCTTACTCTACAATCGTAAAAGCCCATAAAAGGGTCGGCAAAAAGCATAATTTTATCCATATTGCCTCCATTGTTTTCAACCAACACAGATGAGGGCAAATCCAAAAGCAGCATATCGTCAAATTCAATATCAAAAAGTTCTTTAAATTTAGCTTTTATTGAATCTAAATCATCATTTCCTCTGTAAATTTCGGCGGCATAGTGAAGCACGGGAAGAACAGTAAACTGCGAGGTTTCCTGACCGTCATCACCCCAAATGGTAATAAGAACGTTGTCAACACCGTTTTCTCGACAACTTTCCATTGCCGGTTTTTCAAACATTAAGGAGAATTCGATATGAGGAGTAAGTCCTGCATAGGTAACACCGCTACCTGCAAACCACATTTTATTGTTGAATTTGCTGTATGCTTTTATCATATTGTCATAATGCTCTTTATTCGTTGCAAAATAATCCCAATAAACAAGATCTAAATCATTGGGCACCATATCAATAACCTCTTGAGATATACCGTCGGTATTATCGGTTGAATGTGTACTGCGGGCAAGGCGGAAGAACATATCGCCCCACATCATAGGCTTGAAGTTGTATTTTTTTGCAATTCCAACAACCCTGTCGATATGGCGTATTAAAAGCTTAAATCTATTTTCATAACCAAACTTAGCTAAATGCTTGCCAAGACCAATGTTGAAGGCTTCATCCATACCTATATGAATAAGGTCGGTTTTATAGCATTTTCTAAGAGTGCGGAACATATCTTCAATAAGATCATAGGTTTTATCGTGGTCAACTAAAAGAATATCATTAATATCGTTAATTTCATTATAAACGGGCCACTGGAATATCCGGGGAAGATGCGCAAGAGTCTGAATGCATGGAATCATCTCCACACCCTTACTATCGGCATATTCTACAAGCTCTTTCATTTCTTCTACTGTATATCTGCCACGCATATAACCAAACAAAGGCTGATTTTCTACCTCGTAGGTATCTTCTGTGTAAAGCATAAGGGTGTTATAGCCCATTTTAACAAGCAAATCAATTAAATATTTTACCCTTTGAGGTTTCATAACACCGTTACGTGAGCAGTCAATCATAACTCCAAAATGCTTTTTCATAATTGTGATTCTAGTTGGCGCAAAAAAATTATCTTCTCTTTTTGCGCCAATATTCCTTTCATAATTTTTGATTTACTAATGTTGATTATGTTATGGACTGACTTGATAAAACAGATCGGTCCGTTCATTTTTTGTCCAATAATAAGGTTTTCGTGTATATCGTAAAATTTTACTTTTCGTTTATGAATACCCCGTTCAAAAAATGTATATCTCTGTTGTCTTTGATACACCAACCAACGTGGAAATGAATACTGCATTTCCTCTCCGCTGCCTAACGGCTCACTGCGGATCCTTGAAACTATTCGCATTTAAACTAAGGCCGGTGTTATCAAACGAATCACCGACAACTTTCAAGACAAGTTGTTTGGCGCATCCAGAAACCGTCTGTCTAACGCCGTTCAGTTTCTCCCAACCTTCATCGGAGCAATAATATAGCTAAACACGGCTTGATATTTACATTTCAAGGACATTATCTGCTATTCAATTTAACTTTATCACAGAAATATAAAAAATTCAACTCTATATGAATTTTTTTAACTCGGCTGACTTAGTCTTCGCACCGCTTTTCTTGCTATCAACCGTTTTACTGCTAATTTGAAAATATCCAAAATGCAAAAAACCAGAAAACTTGAAAACAAATGCGGATTTGAAAAACTGAACACATCATCTCCATATAATTAGCCACCAAAATTTGCCGACAAACTCATTCGACAAATTTTGGTGGCTGGTTAATTCGTATTAATTATACTAACTTAAACAAACAACAAACCCGAACGTTTCACCAATCGGTAAAAGGTTCGGGTTTGAATGCTACATTTTCATCCAATGGGTGTATGGTAACGGTAGTTTCTTCATCGGCACGAACGACAGGAGGGGTTACGCTGTAGTAATAAACATTTCTATTCATGATAAGTGCCTCGGATGTTATGATTTGATACCACATTATATCACACAGCCATGAGAGATGTAATGTTTTTGCGATTGTTCTGAAGGTTTCAAAAGTTGCGAATATATTTTTAGTGAAGTTTGGCTTCGCCAAGTGAAGTTAAGTGTGTCACCCACGTCTGCAGGCACTTCACGATGCGAAGCATCGCTTCACGCACCGAAGGTGTGCTTATCGTGCCGCAAGGCATACTTAGTTCGAAAAAAAGAGTCTTTTGTCGGGTAGACAAAAGACTCTTTTTTCGTGGTGCCGCTGACCGGGGTCGAACCGGTACGGTATCGCTACCGAGGGATTTTAAGTCCCTTGTGTCTGCCTATTCCACCACAGCGGCGTTATCTACTATTATATTCACTTTGAGTTTTTATGTCAAGATTTTTGTTAATACATTTTGCATATATACTTGTATTTATTAAAATCGGATATTATAATGTATGTATTATAATCAAGGAGTAAGCTATGGATCAGGAAAAGATGAATGAATATATACAGGTCGAAACACCTGTCGAACAGTCAGAAGACTATCAGCAGATCGAACAATGCACAAGGTGCGTTTTTTCGTCATTACAGAAAAACGATTTATTTAAACCTCAAAAGCCTTTAAAGAAAACATATAAAAATGCGGCAATTATCGCTGCGGTTTCGGTGTTTATATCCCTCGCGGTTGTAGCGGTGGGTGTGATTACGATAATGTTCTCTGCCAAGGCAAAGTATTTCGGAGCGTTTGAGGATATTTTCGAAAGACACTTTGGTGATAGTGAAAATTACGAGGGCTTTTCTGAGTTTGCAGACAGCTTTGATAATTGGAACGAGGAATTTTTTGTAGATCTCAGCTTTGAAACCAAGGATGATAAGGGCAACATAAAGCTCAACTACAACAGTACTGCAGGAGAGTTGGTCGTATCGCAGGATGATAATGAGATTAAGGTTTATGCCGATGAGGATAACATCGTTTTAACCGATAAGAAGGATCCTGCATACAGTCTGTCGATGGCACCCATTGAGGCTTATACAAGTGCACAGCAAAATCAGATACTTAAGGATTACAAAACCTTGTTTGAGGTTTCTCCCGAGCATCGTGCCGAAGCTATGGAGGAGCTTTCGGATATAATTTCCGCAAATCTTCCGGGCGGATTTTTTGATAAATGTAAGACCGTTCACGACGGTAAGGAGTATGATGCGGTACGCTTTTATACCTCCGAGGCAGAAACTGCAAATATGATAGCTTCGGTGCTTGAGGATATAGACCAAAGCGACAATGAATATTTAAGAAACGAAACCGCATGGTTTTTGGTAAACACAATGTCGGTAACCAAGGGTGCCGATGTGTCTGCCACCATTAAAAATGCTATTGATCTTGTGGTCGATACATCCTGCACCGTTGAGTCTATCGTGGGCTTTGAAGCAGGTGCCCCCGTTATCTTTTCACTCGATATAAACTTTGGCGATAACAAGTTTTTAGTCGAGTATACCTTCATCCGAAAGGGCAATACAGCCAATGTCGGATTTGGAATAATGCTTGATAACGGCACTCATAAAAATGCCCTTACCTATGAGGGAACAAGAAAATTCGAGTCAAATACCCAGACCGATAACGGCACATTGACGGTCGGCATAAACAATATGCAGCAAAATCTTGTTATGTCGGGTGAAATGTCGGCTGTTTATAAGAACGAGGCACTTACAAGCCTTAATATTGCCGTATCAAGTGAGGATCTTAATGAGCGTTTCGGCATTACCCTTTCACTTACCGATAACTTCTCGCTTTCATATACAAGTATGACACAAGGCTACGGCAATGCCGCCGTCATTACCGCAGAGCGTCAAAAATCCGAGGGTAAATTTATCCTTAAAAACGGCAGAATCACCGTAAATGAGATAGCCTCTGATGAGCTTCTTGCTTACAATAATATAGATGCCTCACAGCTTGGCTCCGCAAACTACACCTTTGCAGTGGATATGGCATATGATGAGGATAATCTTAACGGCATTATAGAGCTTTTATCTGCAGACGGCACAACCGTAAAGGTTAATGTGGATGTAACGGGTGAAAGCGGATTCTTTGCCTCGCTTTTTAAGGATAATATTATTCAGTCAGAGACCATAACATTTAAAATCGATGCAGAAATGACTGCGGATAGTGAGACCGAAAAGGTAACATTTATTGGAAGCATAACAAGAGACGATATCCCTGAAATCATAAAAATGGAGGGCGGGGAGAGTCTTAACGGCACAGATCAAATGCTTGACACCGAAAAAACCAAGCAGATGATAATGCACTTTATGGATACCCGAAGAAAAAGCGAGGTCATAGATATGTTCTGGACCGAATATGTGGTACCCACCGCCTATGAGCTGACCTCGACCGAGCTTGTTGACATAAACAGTGCGGTTGTAGATTTGTCGGTGTACGATAAGATAGCTCCCGGTACAACCGATAAAGCGGGTGTTGAGGCACTTTTCCAAAATGTATCTCCCATAACAGGCGACAACTATTATCAGTACTGCTCAAGTGATTATAAGAGCGATAATTCAGCGGGAAGTATTATATATGCCGAGTTTGATGAAAACGACAAGGTCTCGGTCAAGGTGTATATAGACTACAATGCCACCTCGAAGGTGGATACCCTTGAAGGGTTGGATATCTCCTCCGTAAAGAAGGGAATGACCAAGGCTGATATGCTGAAGGTGTTTGGCGAAAAGAACCCCGTAATGCTTGAAAGCACCGTACAAAACGGCGTGTTATACGAATACTATTACTACGGCGTGGCAGAGGACAAAAATGTGGTCATCGCCATAGAACTTAAAGACGGAGTAATCTCCCGCACAGCATAATAAAAAACACGGATGAATAACAGATTCATCCGTGTTTTTGTTTATATATTGCATCGCAACCGCAATTTAAGCGGACGAATACAGTTCACCCCTGCAAGTGTTTTGTTTATCTTTTATAAATAAAATTTATGTATTGTACATAATATACAAAAATAAAACATTAAAATTGTGCACAACAACAGTATATATACAATGAGTATAAATAATCACAAAATCCGAAACCATATTCTATTGACATTGAAAAGGAAAATAATGTAAAATAATAATAGAATTAAACGGAGGTGTTTATATGAAAAAAGTATTAGTATTATTAATGATAGGTATACTTCTTTTTAGCATCTCTGCCTGTGCGGATGAAACGGTCTCAAGCAGCTCTTCTGTTTCTTCTGATACCGCCCCTATTATAAGCGATGCGACCTCAAGTACAAATGATGTGGTTTCAAGCGAGGTAACATCCGATAGACCTACCATATCGTATGAGGGTACAGATGTAACCCCACCCGATTCCGAAAAGATAGACGATAGGTTACAAAACTCATCCCAAAAGAACGAAAATCCGTATTCTACAGACGGTATACCCGTAATCAAGTTAGGAGATAAGCTTATATTAGACGGACAGATACGGTTGTCTTGGTCTACCGATGTCAATAATACAACAAAGCCTACGGCAAAGAACTTGACAAAGGAATTAGGTGTTCAGATCAATTCATTAACTATACACAGCGACAAAATTTGGAGCAAGGATAATACCAAAAGAGTTTATGAGATGACTGTTTACGTTGATCAGCGCGGTATTAATCCTCTTGAGCAACTTTGTGATAAGCTAAGGAAGAATAAAGCTGTTTTATATGCAGATTTGATTTATGTTTCAAATTTATAGATTCGATTTAGGAGGTTTATATGAAAAAAGTATTAGTATTATTAATGATAGGTGTACTTCTTTTTAGCATCTCTGCCTGTGCGGATGATACACAGTCGGGTGTAAGCTCGGATGTAAAGGCGGATATTAATACCGACGAAACCAAAGAAACACCAAGCACACCAAAAGAGATAGATATAGCTTCAAGTGAACCTGCCGTATCCGAACAAGAAGAAGCCGTTTCAAGCGTTGAGCAGAGCGTAGTTTCAAAGGTTGAAGAAACCGACAAGTCGGAGCAAACCTCAAGTGAAGTGAAGAATATATTTTATTTTGAGATGCCAAATATACCCTCAGATCCGTATAGCTATAGTGTGATATTGCCGGCGAGAAATATCGCTGAAATTGGTGAGATAACCGCCGAAAATCTTTCGGAGCTGTTTGGTATAAAGGTAGTAGAGCTTAAGGGGGTTCATTATTCCCGCGAGGGTGAAGATGTACCAGCTGTTGTTTCATTTAGAATTGATGATACGGTAAGTTTAAAAGAAAAAAGAGAATTTGAGTCGTCCTTGCATGAAAAACTGTATCCGTTGTATTGAATAAATAAGTAATTTTCTTTAAAAGGACGATTTTACAGAAGGGGAGTTTTTAGTAACCCTTACTAAAGAGTCCGGTGAAATGAACAGAGAGTAAGTTGATCGAGAGAACATAGTTCAACCCTATGTGATTAATATAAAGCACAGCATAATAATAAACCGCCTAAGGTTTTCCTTAGGCGGTTTTGTATTTTAGGTTAGATATCTCTTCTTCTGAAGAATGCGTGGTTTTGCTCACGGTACTGGTGCTCGATAACATTGCCCTTGAAGTTTACGGTGTTTGTCGGCTCTACGTACTTAACGTCAATGCCTTCCTCGGTAAGCATAACCTCGGTAAAGCCCCACATTATGTCATAGGGGGTCTTGCCGTCGCCCGAGTAGGAGTAATGACCGTCGTGATAGATACAAACATGATCTGCCTTTTCACCAAGGTCGGTTATCTCTGTGCGGTGATCGTGACCGCAGAAAAGTGCGGTGATCCTCTTTTCGTTTTTAAGGAAATCAAAGAATGCTGCAGGCTCCTTGTTCCAGTCAAAATAGTGACCGCAAAGAATAACGGGAAGTCCGGGGAATTCTTCCATCTTAGCCTTTATAAAATCAAGCTTTGTTGCGGCGTAAACACCGTCGGAATGCTGCTTAGGATCAAGATCGCCCGAGAAGTTATCGCAGGTAACGATAAGGTATCCGCCAACGGTGAATGCATCGTCACGCTTTGTTCCGACGATTCTTTCCCAATCCTCGTGGCCGTACTGCTCGTGGTTACCTGGACACATATGATAAGGAGCCTTAAGGTCCTTTGCAAACTGTTTAATAAAATTATCGGTATTGGAGAGTCTCTGATTAAGCCAAGTTCCACCCTCACCGCATACCCAGTGGTCAAGTGAATAGTCACCGAGGAAAACTATCTGCTCATACGGTTTTTTATCATAAAACTCGTTGAGGTCCTTTATCATATTTCCCATTCTTTCGGCGGAGGTGCGTCCATACCAATTTGCGTGGCAAAGATGAACGTCTGAACAAAAAAGTATTCTTGTCTTTTGCATACTCAAAATCCTTTCAAGGCATAGCCTAAGTATTTCTTTGATTATATTACAGTTAACCGTCTTTTTCAACCGAAAACTGAAATTTATTTATCTCTGCGTCTGAAAAAAGCACGGTTTTGGGTGCGGAATTTATGTTCCAAAACATTGTTTTTAAATGTTATGGTATTTTCGGGCTCAATATAACGCATCTCAATTCCGTATTCGGTCAAATAACACTCGGTAAATCCCCACATAACATCGTAAGGAGTCTTACTGTCACCCGAAAATGAGTAGTGACCGTCGTGATAAATACAAAGGTTATCCGCCTTTTCGCCAAGGTCGGTTATCTCTGTGCGATGGTCGTGACCGCAGACGATAAGTGTTATACGCTTTTCGTTTTTAAGAAGCTCCCAAAATGCCGGGGGTTCCTTATTCCAGTCAAAATAGTGACCGCAAAGAACTACGGGTAGCTCGGGGAATTCTTCCATCTTCTGTCTTATAAAGTCCACCTTTGTGACCGAATACAGACAGTCCGACGGCTCGGTGGGTTCAAGTATTCCGGCGTAGTTGTCGCAGGTTATAAACAGATATCCGCCAAGCACGAATGCATCGTCCCTCGGAGTTCCGACGATCTCCATCCAATGCTCATAGCCGCACTGCTCGTGGTTGCCGGGACACATATAATAGGGAGCTTTAAGACGGGAGGCATAATCACGTTTAAAGTTTGCGGTGTTGCATACACCCTCGTGCAACCAGCTTCCGCCCTCTTTGGTGCCCCAGTGATCCAGAGAATAATCCCCCAGAAAAATTATCTGCTCATAAGGAGAGGTTTCGTAAAATTTATTAAGATTTTGTATTAGATTATCCACTCTTTGTTCGGGACTTTTTCCGTACCAGTCCTTATGGCACAAGTGCATATCCGAGCAAAAGATTATGCGTGTTTTTTTCATAGAGCATCCTTTCGAATTTTATATGTATATTGTATTACAAATTATTCCTTTTTTCAACAATTAAGAGATCTAATTTTTATTTTTATCTCTTTACTTTGCGATTTAAGGTGGTATAATCCAAGTAGAAAACCGAAAGGAGCAAAAAAATGCTTTATTATGATGTAAAGGACTATACCGTTTCACCCTCTGTCGTAAAAGCAGGGGAACAAACCACCATCGTCATTAAACCCAATGGCAGTATCGGTGCATTTGAAGAGGGTAAGACCTACGATATCAAGATAATGGGTGTTGAGGACTTTGCAACCGACCTTCACGACCGACCTGAGCATAAATTACAGGTAACGGTACAAAACGGATGTGTTTCGTTTGACTGGTTTTTCGGTACCGAACAGACCTATGTAATAAAATTTGATGAAAAACAGATTAAGAGAAAGCCAAAGGCATACGGCAACAAGGTAAGGGTGTTTGCTGCCGAGGCTGATTTATATGAAAGACTTGTCTTAAAGGCGGATTTTCATTGTCATACAACAGGCTCTGACGGACACGATGCACCCGAACAAACGGTAGGCAATATGCGAAGCTGCGGAATAGATGTTTTTGCGGTCACAGACCATAGAGATATGCAGCCGTCTATTGATATGCAGCGTGATTTTTCGGAATTTTCTGATGTAATTAATATAATAAATGCCGAAGAGGTACACGTTCCCGACGATTATGTGCATATGATTTCTCTCGGCGGAAAAAGTGTTGTGCAGGAATACTGCAACAACACCGAACGCTGTAATGAGGAGATACAAAATATATTCGATAGTCTTGAACTGCCCGAGGGTATCTCGAAAAGAGATTTTGCATACAGAGTATGGGCGGCCGATAAGTCACGTGAGCTTGGCGGACTTCCGCTTTTAACACATCCCTTCTGGCTTTGGGCAGATGTCTTTTTCCAAAATCCCAAAACCGTCGAGGAGCTTATAAAGCAGGGCGTTTACAACTGCTTTGAGATCCTTAACGGCGTAAGTGACTACCATACAAATCTCAGCCAGATAGCCTTTTTCCACGAAATGAGGGCTAAGGGCTACAATATATCTATAGTAGGCTCGTCGGACAGTCATACCACAAGCTTTGATGATTTCAGGGATAATATCTACTGCTATACCTACGTATTTTCAAAGGGTAGGGATTTTGAAAGTGTAAAGAAAGCCATCCTTGACGGCTGGTCGGTGGCGGTTATGAAGTATCCCGAAGATACCCATCCCACCATTACAGGCTCCTTCAGACTTGTAAAGTATGCCGAGTTTTTATACTACTGCTATTTTGAAAACTATATGCAGCTTACCAATATTCAGGGCAAACTCTTTCACCGTATTCACACCGATCCTGAGGCAAAAGATATGATCCTCACCCAACAAAAAATAATCGACAGATTCAAACAAAGCTTCTTCGGAAGATAAACCAATGCCCCGCAGACTCTCACCTGCGGGGCATTAGTGTGTGGTAACAACCGGAGTTGCGTTTTTTAAAAATAAAAAATGCGCAGTATAACTGCGCACGAAAAACACACAGTTACGTTTCTGCAACAAAACTCCAATAACATACTATCCGTACGTGTTATATGACTGCGTATTTTTACCAAAGTAAAAAAACACGTAAAGATAGTTAATTATTAAATTGGAATTTTGTTGCGGATACATTATATCATATGGACGTTAAAAGTTCAATGTTTTTATTAAATTAATTGTTATTTATGGAGGATCGATGATCATAACGACCCGTTATTTTGTCCTTTTTAAAAAATAAATAAGAAATTTTACTATTTTCTCTTGACAAATGCAAAATAATGCGTTATAATGCAGATAACAATAAAGATTACTAACAAGGAGGTGCGATATGGCAGTTCAACGTTATTCAAAGCAAAGAGAACTCATTTTGAATGATCTTAAAAACAGATGCGATCATCCGACAGCCGAAATGGTTTATGAATCGGTGGTTAAAAAGTGTCCGGCAATAAGCCTTGGCACCGTCTACCGAAATCTTAATACACTTGCAGAAAACGGGCAGATTTTAAAATTGTCTGTAGGCGGTGCGGATCATTTTGACGGATGTACCGATTGCCATTATCACCTCGTTTGTAAAAAATGCAAAAGGGTGTTCGATAAATGGATCGAAAGACTGCCCAAGGAGATCGCCGATATAAACGATAACGGGTTTGAGGTGGGCGAGATCAACGTAACACTTTACGGAGTTTGTAAAGACTGTAAGGGTCTTTAACATATAAAATAATAAATTAATTTTTCGGAGGTAAATATTATGAAATACGTATGTCCTGTATGCGGATATGTGCATGAGGGAGAAAAGATCGAGTTTTGCCCCATCTGTAAGGCAAAGATGGTTGAGGCAGTCGAGGAAAATGCAAACGAGCTTTGGAAGGATGACCACAAGGTTGGTATTGCACAGGGTCTTGATGAGGAGATCGTAAAGGGTCTTCGTGATAACTTTAACGGCGAGTGCAGCGAGGTAGGTATGTATCTTGCAATGGCAAGAGTAGCATTCCGTGAGGGATATCCCGAGGTCGGTCTTTACTACGAAAAGGCAGCATACGAGGAGGCAGAGCACGCCGCAAAGTTTGCAGAGCTGCTCGGAGAGGTCGTAACCGATTCAACCAAGAAGAATCTCGAAATGCGCTATATGGCAGAGTCGGGTGCGGTTGACGGAAAGCTTATGATCGCAAAAAGAGCTAAGGAGCTCGGCTACGACGCTATTCACGATACCGTTCACGAAATGGCAAAGGATGAAGCCCGTCACGGCAGAGCATTCAAGGGCCTTTTAGACAGATACTTTAAATAAGCCGAATATTTTTTGAAATCGAGGTAATATTATGAAAGAAAACTATACCGTCTGCAACTGTAAGCAGGTAAAATATGTTGATATAGCAAATGCTCTTGATACGCATAAAAATTTTGATGATGTTCTTGATGCCTTTAAGGATGTTCAAAAGGTCACTAACTGCACGACCGGGTGCGGCGGATGTTATCAATCGGTTCTTGATATTATCTCTGAGATAATGATGAATAAGTAAGAAAGGATGAGTCCAATGAAATATGTATGTCCCTGCGGATATGTTTACGATCCCGCAATTGGCGATGAAGAAAACGGAATAGCCCCCGGCACTCCTTTTGAGGAGATACCTGAGGACTGGGTATGTCCCGTCTGCGGTCTTGATAAGTCTGCATTCGTGGAAGAATAGTTTATAAGGGGGAGAGAGATCTTCCCCTTTAATTTTTTACAGGAGGAAACACTATGAAGAAATTACTTTTATTAACACTTGCAGTTGTATTTGTTCTGGCGTTTTCCGCCTGCAATACAAATACATCTCAAAGTGCAATAGAGAATGTATCAAAGGCAGAGTCCAAGCAATCTGTGAGCGAACCTTTAGCCAACGATATAAAATCCGAATCGAAGACAGAGGAGCAAACAGTGCCGGATACTGCTCAGCCCACAGCCTCCGCCCCCCAAACCCCCGTAAAGACGGATGCGGCGGTCACAAGGGATGAGGCAATAGATATCGCACTTAAAAAAGCGGGTCTGAAAAGGGCAGAGGTCTACGATCTCGAAGCGGAGCTTGACTACGAAAGAGGCGTAAAGGTATGGGAGGTCGATTTTGAAAAGGGCTACACCGACTACTCATACGATATTAATGCCGAAACCGGAGAAATACTCCACACCGAGACCGAATACGACTAAAAAACAAACCCGAGGGAACACAGTCCCCTCGGGTTTCATTCTGCAAACAGCTCGTCTGTCGTAACGTTTAATATTTTTGCTATTACGTATATCTCTTTATCCGTAGCGATCCTTATTTGACCTTCTAATTTAGAATAGCTGGTGGGGTTCATATCAACACCCATGGTTTGAATTTTAGAAATAAAATCCTTTTGCTTGAAGCCCTGTTCTTTCCTCAAGGCTTCTATTTTTTTGCCTACCATATTGCAGTCACCGTAAGACTTTTTTCGTATCTTCAAATCTGTCACCTCTATACATATTCTTACCAAATTATATAAGGTAACACCCTTGACAAAATTCCGTAACGGAATTATAATTAATTAAAATTCTGTAAAAGAATTAAGTCTTAGGAGGAAAGTTGTTATGATTAAACAAATTTATAAAAACTTTTTGTTGATTAGTAAAGTGCTGGTTATAATGTGTCTGGTTTTACTAATAAGTGGTTGTGATAGTTCGGAATCGACGGTGCCTTATTGGGCTAATGAGGAAAATGGTGAAACAAATGAAGATGAACTGGCTACTCCTGAAAACACAATTGATGAATCTCAACTTCTTGAGGAGGTCGGAACAGATGGATTTGAACAACTATATTATGGATCTACAATAAAATGGTTGGATATTTCAAATTATGATGTATTAAAAGGAGTGGTGTATTCCTACAAGAATGGTCTGCAAGATTATGCGTGCAGAATATTTGAAAATGGATATTGTTTTTTTGATTGGCGATATTATGATGGTACGCCTAAAAACTCCGGAACTAAACCTGTGGGATACACGGTGGTAAATAACGACAATATAACTTTCAGTGATGGAACCTCTATGAATATAATGGAACGCAAAAAAATACAAGGAAATACTGTGTATCATGTTATATATTATAGAGTAAATAAAGGCCCGGTTGATCGTTGGTATGTAGATTATGGTTCTATCGATTGGGACAGAGGAACAACACAGGATGAGGAGAAAATATACTACTATTTAAAATATAATTACGATTGAAGATGCGGATGCTAACAAAATACTATGATAGATATGCTGTCATAGTTTTTTGTTTTTAATTATTGTTAAAAAAATAACAATCTTTTGCGAAAAAATTCAAAATTCAGAATAAATTTGTATATTTTTTTAACAATCTTATTGACTCTTGGTCTTTTATGAGTATAATGTATAGTAATCACTTTTGTAAAAGTGGGGTAAAAATATAAAAAAGCGGGTTTCCGCAGACAGATAGGAGAAATATTATGAGAGTTTACAATTTTTCGGCAGGCCCCTCAATGTTACCCGAAGAGGTACTTAAAAGAGCTGCAGACGAGATGCTTGAATACGGCAATTCCGGTCAGAGCGTTATGGAGATGAGCCATCGCTCAAAGGAGTATCAGGCAATTTTTGATGCAACCGAGGCAAAGCTTCGCCAGGTTATGAATATTCCCGATAACTACAAGGTTCTTTTCCTTCAGGGCGGTGCATCAACACAGTTTGCAATGATCCCCTTAAATCTTATGAATAAGAACAATAAGGCCGACTACATCATCACAGGTCAGTGGGCAAAGAAGTCTTATAAAGAGGGCGCAAAATACGGCAACGCAAGAGCCGTTGCATCAAGTGAGGATAAGACCTTCTCATACATTCCAAAGGTTAGTGCAGATGCATTTGATAAGGATGCAGACTATGTTCACATCTGTATGAACAACACCATCTACGGTACAAAGTATAACTACATTCCCGACACAGGTGATGTTCCCCTTATTGCTGATATTTCATCAATGATCCTTTCAGAGCCCATTGATGTAACCAAGTTTGGTATGCTCTATGCAGGCGCACAAAAGAATATGGCACCCGCAGGTGTTACTGTTGTAATTGTCCGTGAGGATCTTCTCGGAAATGCAATGGATATTACCCCCACAATGCTCAACTACGTAACCCACGCAGACAACGGCTCAATGTTCAACACACCTCCGTGCTATTGCATCTATGTTTGCGGACTTGTTCTTGATTGGATAATCGCACAGGGTGGTCTTGAGAAGATGAAGGAAATAAACGAAAAGAAGGCAAAGCTTCTTTACGATTTCCTTGATAATTCAAAGCTCTTTAAGGGAACAGTAGTTCCCGAGGACCGTTCACTTATGAACGTACCCTTTATTACAGGCGATGCTGACCTTGATGCAAAGTTTGTTGCAGAGAGTAAGGCTGCAGGCTTTGTAAACCTTAAGGGACACCGTTCGGTTGGCGGTATGAGAGCATCCATCTACAACGCAATGCCCATCGAGGGTGTTCAGAAGCTCGTTGACTTTATGAAGAAATTTGAGGAGGAAAACGCATAATGTTCCGCATTCAGACACTTAATAAGATCTCACCCGACGGACTTGATATGTTCGACAGAAAATTATATACCTACGGCACCGAAATGGAGGATCCCGACGGAATTTTAGTCCGTTCCGCATCAATGCACGATATGGAGCTTCCCGCAAACCTTAAGGCAATCGCCAGAGCCGGTGCGGGTGTAAATAACATCCCAGTAGATGCCTGTACCGAAAAGGGTATCGTTGTATTCAACACCCCCGGTGCAAACGCAAACGCAGTTAAGGAGCTTGTTATTGCAGGTATTCTTCTTTCCTCAAGAAAGATCGTTCAGGGTATTGAATGGACAAAGACCTTAAAGGGCAACGGAGCCGAGGTCGGCAAGATGGTTGAAAAGGGCAAGAGCGCCTTTGCAGGTCCCGAAATTACCGGCAAGAAGCTTGGTGTTATCGGTCTTGGCGCAATCGGTGTTCTTGTTGCCAACACCGCAAGAAAGCTTGGTATGGACGTTTACGGTTACGACCCCTATCTTTCGGTAGAGGCTGCATGGCATCTTGAAAACGCCATCAACCACGCATCTTCTCTTAAGGAAATTTATGAGAAGTGCGACTACATCTCCATTCACGTACCTCTTACCAATGAAACAAAGCATATGATCAATGCCGAAAGCATTGCAACAATGCGTGACGGTGTTAGAATCCTTAACTTCGCACGTGGCGACCTCGTTTCAAATGAGGAACTTATCGCAGCACTTGAAAGCGGTAAGGTTGCAGCATATGTTACCGACTTCCCGAGCGATGATCTTATCGGAGTAGACGGAATCATCACCATTCCTCACCTTGGTGCTTCCACCCCCGAGAGTGAAAACAACTGTGCAAAGATGGCTGCAAGAGAGATGATAGATTACCTTGAAAACGGTAATATCAAGAATTCTGTAAACCTCCCCAATGCAGAGGCACCCAGAACCACCGACTGCAGAGTATGTATCATCCATCAAAACGTTCCCAATATGATCGCACAGATTTCAGGTGCATTCTCAGAGATGGGACTTAACATTGAAAACCTTATCAACAAGTCCAAGAAGGCCGCCGCTTATACTATGATCGACGTCCAGGGCGCAGACAAGGTCAATGTAGAAAAGCTCAATGCTATTGAGGGAATCATAAACATCCGTGTAATAAGATAGTATCAAAAATTTGTGCGGCAGACTTGACAAAAAGGTCTGCCGCATTTATTCTTATAGTATACTATTTTTACAGGAGAAACTTATGAAAAAGATTTTAGCAGTTATTCTTGCAGGACTTATGCTTTTAGGCCTTGGCGGATGCGGTGACGATGATGCATCAAGCACCGCAAGCGTAAATTCTAATGCAGATCATATTACAATTACCCCCTCATTACCCTCAAATACCGATAATATTGCGGCCAATGATCCCACGAATTCAGAGGCTCATACGATCACCGACGAGGGCGACGAGGTTGATCGTACAACCAATCAGATGCTTGATGCGGCACAGTTCGTTTCGGATTCATTTGCATTGACCCTTGCAATAAAGAACAACCGCTTTAATACCGTTATCAATACAAATTCACTTGAAATGGAGTATTACTGCCGTGCCGTTCAGGTTCAAAAGGCAATGCAAAGCGATGTAGAGCTTAGCAAGGCTGATTTTGACAAGGTAATATTTGATTGCTTTGGCTTTAAGCCCGACGCAAAGGTCTATCAGATTTCCGGCATCACATCGTATGCAAACGGCACCTACACCGTAAATGAGTTCAATATGAATATGTCCTGGGGACTTGGATTTGATACCGCAGAGATACTCGGTAACGGATACGTCAGATACAGCGGAGATTTTATGTACTCCTCTGACGGCAGTGAGAGCAACGAAAAGACCTATAGGGTCGAGTGCCTTGTAAAGCACACCAAGGAGAGCAGCTACGGCTTCCAGCTCATTTCGTTCAAGATAGGCAAATAATTTCGGAGGGTTTATACCCTCCTTTTTTTGAGAAAATGAAAAAGGGACTTTATATACACATTCCGTTTTGTGATTCAAAATGCTCATACTGTGATTTTTATTCCTTTAAGGCGGATGAAACGCTTAAAAAGGAATACTGCTCATCGGTGGTATCTCATATTTTAGGGGCAGATACCGTCTTTGATACCGCATACATCGGCGGCGGTACACCCACTGCGCTGTCTGCGGAGCAGTTAGGGTCGGTTGCAAGGACGGTCAATACCAAGCTTTTTGAGGATGCGGAATTTACCTGTGAGGCAAATCCCGCAAGAAACCTCAAGGATAAAATGCTTTTGCTTAAAAAAGCGGGTGTTAACCGCGTATCAATGGGTCTTCAGTCGGCAAATGATAATGAGCTAAGGCGTCTTTCGCGCATACACTCGTCAGAGGATGTAATAAATGCGGTAGATGCCGTAAAAACAGCGGGGATAGATAATTTTTCGCTTGATCTTATGATGGGAATACCCGAGCAGACCCTCAAAAGCCTTGATAAAAGCATTGATTTTGTGCTTAAAACAGGAGCAAAACACATCTCGTCATATATGCTCAAAATAGAAAAGGGGACCCCGTTTTATAAGGACCCTCCGATCTTGCCGGAGGAGGACGAGGTGTGTGAAATGTATCTTCATACCGTAGAACGCCTTAAAAAAGAGGGCTTTTTGCAGTATGAGGTCAGCAATTTTGCACTTGAGGGTTATGAAAGCAGACACAATCTCAATTACTGGGACTGCGGTGAGTATCTTGGAATAGGTCCTGCCGCATACTCCTTTATGGATGGAAAAAGATTTTACTACGAGCGTGACATAAAATCCTTCATAAGCTCTCCAAAGGCAATAGATGACGGAGAGGGAGGAGACTTTTCCGAATATGCAATGTTAAGGCTCAGACTTACAACCGGGCTTGAAAGGCAGGAGTGTATAAAGAGATTTGAGGGCGGAGAGGCTCTTTTTGAGGCTTGTCTTAAAAGAGCACAAAAATTCAAAGGCAGCCCACTTATTAACATTTCGGAGCATAGCATAAGCCTTACGCCACAGGGTTTTCTGGTTTCGAATGCTGTAATTTGTCAAATTGTCTAAAATATAAGTATTAATTTAATAAAATATATATTATATACATAAAAAGGACTTTATTTTTAGTCCTTTTTTTGTTATAATAATTACAATTATCGTTTGGCAAAAGGAGACAGATTATGGGATTATTAACCAAACTGTTCGGAGATTACAGTAAAAAGGAAATTAAGAGGATTATTCCGCTTCAACAAAAGGTGCTGGAGTTGGATGATAAATATTCAAAAATGAGTGATGAAGAGCTTAAAGGAATGACCGATAAGCTCAAGGCACAGCTTGAAAGCGGTCTTACGGTGGATGACATTCTGCCCGATGCTTTTGCGGTCTGCCGAGAAGCAAGCTACAGAGTGCTCGGTATGAAGCATTTCCCCGTACAGATCTTGGGTGGTATTATTCTTCATCAGGGCAGAATCAGTGAGATGAAAACCGGTGAAGGTAAAACTCTTGTAGCAACACTTCCCGCATACCTTAATGCGTTAAGCGGCAAGGGTGTGCATATAGTCACCGTCAATGACTATCTTGCCCGTCGTGACTGTGAGTGGATGGGTAAGGTATATCGCTTTTTAGGTCTTTCCTGCGGACTTATTGTAAACGGACTCAATAATTCCGAAAGACGTGAGGCATATAACTGTGACATCACATACGGTACCAACAACGAGATGGGCTTTGACTATCTTCGTGACAATATGGTCACCTATGCAGAAAACAAGGTGCAAAGAGGACATCACTTTGCAATCGTTGATGAGGTCGACTCAATACTTATAGATGAGGCAAGAACACCGCTTATTATTTCGGGTCAGGGAGATAAAGCCACCGACCTTTACGAAAAGGCAAACTCCTTTGTAAAAACACTTACCTGTCACAGAATAAAAGAGATAAACACAAAGGAGGAGATGGAGAGCCAGACCCCCGACTGCGACTATATCGTAGACGAAAAGGCAAGAAGCGCCTCCCTTACCGCCAGAGGTGTTGAAAAGGCAGAAAGATACTTTAATATTGATAACCTTAACGATATTGAAAATACCACAATAAGCCACCATATAAATCAGGCCATCAGAGCATACGGCGTTATGAAAAAGGATATCGATTACGTCGTAAAGGACGGAGAGGTACTTATCGTTGACGAGTTTACCGGCCGTATAATGTTCGGCAGAAGATACTCGGAGGGCCTTCATCAAGCCATTGAAGCCAAAGAGGGTGTAAGCGTTGAGAAGGAATCAAAGACACTTGCTACCATCACCTTCCAGAACTACTTCCGTCTTTATACAAAGCTTTCAGGTATGACGGGTACCGCCACCACCGAAGCGGCGGAATTCCAGCAGATTTATAAGCTTGATGTTGTAGAGATACCAACCAACCTTCCCATCGCAAGAAAGGATCATCCCGACTCGATCTTTAAGACCGAAAAGGGTAAGCTCCTTTGTGCGATAAGACAGATAAAGGAATGTAACGATAAGGGTCAGCCTATCCTTGTCGGTACCATAAGCATTGAAAAGAGTGAACTTATATCTGCACTTTTAAAGCGTGAGGGTATAAAGCATAACGTCTTGAATGCAAAGAATCACGAAAAGGAAGCAGAGATAGTAGCCCAGGCAGGAAAGCTCGGAGCCGTAACCATAGCCACCAATATGGCAGGACGAGGCACCGATATTATGCTTGGCGGTAATGCCGAATATCTTGCCAAGGCCGAAATGAGAAAGCTCGGCTTTGAGGATGAAATGATAGATGCAGCAACATCATTTTTTGACACCGATAATGAGGACATCATTGCCGCACGTAAAACCTATTCCGAGCTTAACCGCAAATTTAAGGAGCAGATAGCCCCCGAAGCCGAGGCGGTAAAAAAGGCAGGCGGACTTTTCATACTCGGCACAGAGCGTCATGATTCAAGACGAATCGACAATCAGCTGCGAGGACGTGCAGGACGTCAGGGTGACGTCGGTGAAAGCCGATTCTATATTTCGGCAGAGGACGACCTTCTCCGTCTTTTCGGCGGCGAAAGAATATATGCCATCCTTAATACAATGGGTGTTAAGGAGGACGAGGCAATAGACTCAAAGATGCTGTCTTCTGCACTTGAAAACGCACAAAAGACGGTAGAGGGCAGAAACTTTGCCGCCAGAAAGAGTGTTTTGGAGTTCGACGACGTTATGAACGTACAAAGAGGACTTATTTACGAGCAGCGTGATAAGGTGCTTAACGGCGACGAGCTTAAGCCGCTTATAACCAAGATGATCCACGATACCATAGATATGCAGGTGTCCACACATATTTCCGAAGCAGAGGTTCCCGACAACTGGGATTTCGAAGCACTTCGCAACTATTTTGCAGGATGGCTTTGCGATGAAAATGAGTTTAAATATACCGTCGAAGAGTTGAATCAGCTCGAAACCAAGGATATCAAAAAGATGCTTTGTGACAGAGCAGATGCCCTTTATGAAGAAAGGGAGGAAAAATTCGGTTCTGATACGATGCGAAAGCTCGAAAGACTTGTTTTGTTACACGCCGTCGATACACGTTGGATGGAGCATATAGATGCTATGGATGACCTTAAACGCGGTATAGGACTTCGCGGATACGGTCAGCACGATCCCGTTGTTGAGTTCCGTAACGAAGGCTACGAGATGTTCAACACCATGACCGAGGGCATAAAGGAGGAGACCGCAAGGGTAATTCTTACCTGTGTTGTCAAGACCGATGCAGAGATCCGTCGTGAGCAGGTAGCAAAGATAACCGCCGCAAATGTCGGTGGAGATGGCTCCGAGAAAAAGAAACCCAAGGTCAAAAAGGCGGCAGAAAAGGTAGGCAGAAACGATCCTTGTCCCTGCGGCAGCGGTAAAAAGTATAAAAAGTGCTGCGGTGCGGACGAATAATATAAAAGAGGTAAAGATTATGAGAGAGATTATACTTGCACCGTCACTTCTTTCGGCGAATTTTGCTCATTTGGGAAGAGACTCAGACCGAATGGAAAAGGCAGGAGCTAAAATTCTTCATTTTGATGTAATGGACGGAGCTTTTGTTCCGAATATCAGCTTTGGAATTCCCGTTTTAAAGTCGCTTAATAAATATACCGATATGCCTATGGACGTTCATCTTATGATAGAAGAGCCCCACAGATACATAGACCAGTTTGCCGATGCAGGTGCAGACTACATTACAATTCATATTGAGGCAGAAAGCGATATTGAGGGCACACTCAAAAAAATTGCCGAAAGAGGATGTATTCCTGCAATTTCGGTAAAGCCCGGCACTCCCGCAGAGGATGCCTTCAAGTACCTTCCGCTTGTAAAAATGGTGCTTGTTATGAGCGTTGAACCCGGTTTTGGCGGCCAGTCCTTTATGCCCATAGCACTCGATAAGATCACCGCCTTCAGAAAGGAGGCAGACCGCCTCGGTCTTGATATTGATATTGAGGTAGACGGCGGTATCGGTATTGAAACCGGTAAGCAGGTAATTGATGCAGGTGCAAACATACTTGTAGCAGGGTCGGCACTTTTTAATGCAGATGATCCCGCCGCGGTAATCAATGAGCTAAAAAACTACGGTAAATCCAAGTAAATTTTTATTGAGTTTAAGGAACGCATTATATAATTTATGAAGATTATTAAAGAAAAGAGGAAGTTTAATTGAAAACCTTGATGAAAACGGTATCTGTTTTGCTTTGCGTAATAATGGTTGTGTTATCAATACCCTTTACAGCACCGGTTACAGCAAAGGCAGAGGGAGCAAATCTTAAGACCACCCTTACCGACTATGCAGGTCAGGGCGGACTTTCGTATACATCAACAAGGCTTATGTCATTCGATAATGGCTTCGGAATAAGCCGCAGTTCGATGTCTGCATATCCAACCTATGACCAAACAGATAAAAAGCAGGGTGCAGCGGCAATGTCGGTTACAAGCAGCTCGGACAACTCAAGCTTTGTTGCACTTATGACTACCGTCGGTGCATTTAACATCAATATTACCAATACCTATGCACAAAACCTTAAAATGTGGGTATATGTTAACGATCCCGATCTTATTGCCTGTGACCATGACAGCGTTCACGAAACACCGCAGGAAGACTCATTTACATTACTCATAACATTAGCATATAATACATCTTCTTCGTTTTACAGGGTTCAGCACACAATGCACGGTGCAGGCTGGCAAGAGATTGATATAAACTTTGCTACCGATAATGTTTCCGAAAACATAAGACAAGACATTAACTGGAATCTTCGATATATGAATATTACCTGTGACGCTTTAAGCGGTGCACAGTTGAAGTTTGATGACCTCAGACTTATTACATACTCTACAACCGCCGCTAAACCTGCCGCCCCCAATAACGGCAGATGGATATCTACCTGTGACTTTGATCAGCTCGACGGCGGTATTATTTCAGAGTGGTATGGCTCCTCCTTTGATACCGAGGATAAGACCCAGGGTAGCTCCTCGCTTCGTCAGGAGGGCTATAAGATCCACGAAGACTACCGAATCACCCTTTCGGGTATGACCACCAAGGCTTACTATGAAACCGATGTTCTGTGCTTCGATTTTTATATAGACGATATACTTAAATTAAGTCCGTCAACCTCATTCAGAGTAGGTCAGAGTGAAGCTGGTACGGAACATGCCTATTATAGTTTTGATTTTAGTCTTTTCAATGCCTTTGCAAATGATATGACGGGAATGGTCTCGGGCTGGAATAGTATAAAGATACCATTAAAGGCAACCAAATTAAATGTTGACACCACTTTTTTCGGCGAGGGTTATACAGATCTTATCATCCGAAAGATAACAATACATAATCCCGGAAATGAATATACCACCGTTGATAATCCGTATGTACTGAAGATAGATAATATTTATCTTACCGATAAATCCAACATTGACGGAATAATATTTGAAGAAAATAAAATTAAGGATATTTATCTTCATTCGGGTGACGAAGTATTTGCTCTTGCAAATAAGGATACTTATGCAGTAGGAACCTCCTCGCATAAGGTGGTGTCACATGTTGCGGGAATATACACATACGAGAAGCGTTTCGCCCAACCCATTTCACTGACTCAGGGCGATATCATTGATCTTTTTGCTTATGTAGATGGAATACCCTATTTAAAGGGAATATTCGTAGAGTTTTCATCCTCGGGAACCTATAATAAGAACTGCGCAAGATATAATGTTAGTGCAGGAGGACTTTTGGACGGGAAATGGAAAAAGCTTTCCTTTGTATGTCCCGGTCCCACGCTTCCCACGACCGTCCCCATATCCGAGAACGGATATACCTGTGTTCTTGCATCCAGTCAGACCGATGATATGTATCCCGATTGGGAAAACATTAATTATATGCGTATCGGTGTCAGTACAACAGGAGCCTGTGAAGTAAGCTTTAACGGTCTTAATTTTAATAAGAGCCGTGATATGTTTACCTATGCAGGAGAAACATTGATAGGAAATGCTATAGAGAACACCGAAGACTATAAGGTAGGAGAGGCTTCCTACGGAAATGAACTTACATACGAAACCAGTGTTTCGGCTACAAAGGTTTTTGCCGACCCCATGGCATTGGAGGAGGGAGACACCTTCGGACTTTGGTTTTATACCTCCGATGCATCAAGAACAAATGACCTTTGCTTTGACTTTTCGTCATCGGGTAAGGATGTAAATGTAGCAAGATTTACCTATTCGAGTATTGATCCGTTATCAATTCTTCAAAAAACGATCGTAGACGGCTGGAACTATCTTGAGTTTGTCGTTCCGGCAAAGAACGAACTTACTACGGGCGTTACGGTATACAATAACGGATACAAATTGTTGCTTCGAGATACAAGTGAAGATGCAGCAGCACTTGATTGGAGTAATATAACATATATGAGGTTGTTTTCGGTAGGTAAAAATACCGCAACGGCAGAAGATCCTGTTTATGTCGCATTTAACGGACTTACCCTTTTAAAGAAGGAAAACTTCCTAAACGACAGTGAAAATGTTACCGTAACGGGTGCAACGGGAGAATGGTCTACCGAACAGACCGCAACCGAAAACAGTGCATCCTATATAGCGACCTCTACAGCTTCGGGAAATATTGTAATAACAAAGCAGTTTATACGTCCCGAATCAATGCAATATGGTGAGTATATCGGTACTTGGGTGTATATCGATAATGTCAGTAATTTATCAAGACTTCACCTGCAGTTCAACACCATTAAGGGCTTTAACGGAAACTCCGTTAAGTACAGCTACGGTACAAGCGATGTAAATGCCGTCGGAAATACCTTTAAGGACGGCTGGAACTACATAAAGCTGTTTGTTCCCAGTGTTGCCAATGATGTTGTCGGAAGCTACGAAAACGGATATAAGATAGCAAACGGAACCACTTCGGGAACGGTCAATTCACCCATATTCAGCCATATAACCGAGTGCGTTATTACCGCAGAGGTAACCGATGCAACGATAATAGGTATTAATAAAATGGGAACATACGAGGTAACCGAAGATGATCTTCCCATAAACTACTATGAGGTTGAAAACTATGTGTCGGATAACCTTGACTCAACCGGTACGATTCAGCTTAACGGTAGCTGGTCGACCACCTCAAACACACAGTTCTCCGGTTCGAAGCTTGTAAACTCATCTACAATAGGTGATAGCCTTAAATTTGCCTTTATAGGAACAAAGGTAGATGTTATCGGATATGCCGCAAAGAATCAGGGTGTCATTCAGATAATCTATGATAACGGTGCAGAGATCGTTGAGGTGCTTCCGCAGGATCTTATGACGGGTACTGCAAGTCAGCCCAAAACGACAATTTATTCCAAAGAGGTGGACTACGGATACCATAGTGTTGAGCTTAAGATCTTAAGCAGTAATCCCAACGGAAGCTCTACATACCGCAGACTTTACGTCGATGCACTCAATATTACGGGCAATATCACAAGCGTTGATGATTCACGCATTGTTAAAGAGGTAGAAAAGCTTGAGTTCTCATCATTCCCCACCAAAACAGAGTATTATGTGGGCGAGGGTGTAGATCTTTCGGGACTTGAGGTTACCGTTACCTATGAGGACGGTACCTCGGAAATTGTCACCAACTATACCACAAACCTTACACAGATAGACACCTCAACTATCGGTGAAAAGGAGATAGAGGTAACCTATGGTGATGTTACCATCTACTTTTATATCTACTATAACGAAGCACCCACACTTGAGGGAATCGAAGTAACAACCGAGCCCACCGTAAAGGATTACACCGTAGGCGATGCAATCGATCTTAGCGGAATGGTAGTAAGCGGAATCTATTCCGACGACACAACCGAAGAGATCTCCGACTACACCACCAATGTTGACGAAATCGACGTAACAACAGCAGGTGAGAAGGTAATCACAATTACTTACGAAGGCTTCACAGCAACCGTAACCGTAACCTTCGAAGAGGC
>JAFUPP010000010.1 GCA_017481115.1 Clostridia bacterium
CATCCGCAGAATAGAGGTGTACGAGAAGTTCGAGAAATACTCACGAACGGCGGGCAACCCGATCCGAATCCACTATGCCTTCCGACTTCCCGAACAGGAAGGTGTCCCCGCAATCGACGTCCTCGCACAACCAACAGCGAAGACCGCATAAAAAGTAATAACCGGAAGGTTTTTACACCTTCCGGTTACATACCACCCTCTAATTCTCCGTTAAGAACATCACGGAAAGGTGTGGGGATTTTTTGCTTTTCAGTATTTATAATTATTGTAGCGTAGTAAAACGCATTTGAAAAGGAGTGGATTTTATGAAAAAAATAGTTGCTATTTTACTTGTTGTAATGATGGTATTCAGCTTTGCTGCCTGCTCGTCCGAGGAAAAGGTAACCCTTATCGGTACATGGGAGTCGGTTGATATAAACGGTGCAAAATATACCTTCAATGAAGACGGCAGCGGTAAATACACCTTTATGGGTACAGATATGGAATTTACTTATACCGATGACGGTACACAGGTAACCATTCAGTATTCTAATTCCGATGCTCCCAATGTATTTAAGTATACAATTGCAGAAGGTAAGCTCAATATTGAGGACAGCTTCGGCTCAATCGTGGTTTACGAAAAACAGTAATCATTCGATTTTCCTACATAAAAGGCGTATAGGGTTTATCCCTATGCGCCTTTTGTCTTGAATAGTATAAAAATATGTGATAATATATTAGCTAACGGAGAGAGGGTATGTCGGACGATCTTGTTTGATCTTTCCGTTTGATATAGTGATACGGCGGCTCCTTTTCGGGCGGCAGAAGAAGGTTTTAATGATTGAGATAATAGCACAAATAATCGGAATATTCGGTACCTGCAGTATGTTTTTGTCCTTTCAGATAAAGAAAAACAGTACCTTTTTTGTAGTGCAGTGCTTAAGCGGTCTCTTTTTTGCACTTAACTTTTTGCTGCTCGGTGCATATACCGGTTCAATATTTAACTTCATAAACATATTAAGAGGCTCGGTTTTGGCCGGTGGTAAAAAATATAAAAAGATCTATTTTTTAGTTTTACTTCAGTTATTGTATGTTTTAACGGTGGTATTTACCTTTAACGGATGGCTTTCGATATTGTCACTTATTGCACAGCTTGTCGGAACCTTTGCAATGTGGACGCAAAACGGAAAGATAATAAGATTCGGTCAGCTTTTGTGCGTGTCACCAATATGGCTTATACATAATATATTCGTTTTTTCAATAGGCGGAATTATATGCGAGGTATTCAGTATAATCTCCATAATAGTTTCACTCATCCGCTTTGGCATAAACGGTTTTGATAAATAGAGGTGTTAAGATGCTTGAAAAGAAGAAAAAAGAGTTACTTACGGTAGAAAACATAAAGCAGGATCTTTTAGCTTTGCAGAGAAGAAAACGTGAGATTCTGCTCGAATGGAGATTATGTTCCACTGCAATTCCATACGGAATAATATCATTATGTATGTTTATTCCGGTGCTGGTAATGCCCGATGTTCCGGAAGCAAAAATATACCGTATCGCTTTCATTGTTTTTGGCTTGATTCCGCTTATGCTTATGTTTTATCAGTTGGCGAAGCTTTTGGATACTGTTTTTGTGGTATACAAGAAGGAGAACGCATTAATAGAAAAGGCCGATTTTACGGTGTATGAGGATACACTAAAAAAGATAGAAGAGGCATGGATATACGAACCGCACGGGAGTCGATATAGTATGAACCATAAAACCGTTTATATGTACCATTTTTCCGATGATACTGTAAGACTTTATAATCTTAAAAGACACTACGCCTGGAGCAAGGATTTTTATTTGAGCACCCCGGGGGTGGAGCAAACCTCACTTGAGGGTGATGAGTTCTACTTGGTAAGAATGAATACGGATAAAAAGACAGTATACTTTTACAACAAGAAATTCTTTGATTATAAGGGATAAAAACAAAAAACCGTGCACTCGTATGCACGGTTTTTAAACACCCAACAAATACATTATATCAAAAGCGATATTTATAGTCAATAGGTTTGAAAACAATTCTCCGTTTTGCACTATTTTGAGGGTAAAATTTTAGGTATTATTACATATTGAAAAAGTGGGATTTATATGCTAACATATAGACAAGGAAAGGGTGATAACCGGTGTACAGATAAAAAGACCGAGGATCAAATAAAAAGGTCGAAAAAGATCCAACCTGAAACAAATTAAATACACAGAAACAAAAAGTTTACTCACTTTACGAGATTGATATAGATTGCTAAAGCAAATTTAAAAAAGAGTGTTTCTGAAGGTGTAGGAAAAGAGTTTCGGGAAATTACGAAAGAGAGGTTAAAAAGATGTTAGATATTAAGAGTGAACAAAAGTAACCCTTGACCGAAGGTGAAAGCGAGGTCAAGGGTTATTTTTTTATACTCTTAAAACTATAGAAGGTATCCGCTGGCAATACCGAGTACCGCCGAAATACAAATAATTATTATGGGATGCACCTTTTTAAATGACATTATCAGTGCAGCTGCAAATATTACGAGTGATACGTAAAACGAAAGTGTTTCAAAAACCTTGAAGGTGAGCCCTGCGGGGAAGAATACCGCCGAGCCGACGGTTACTACTGCACCTAAAATAAGACCTATTGCCGCCGGCTTAAGACCCGACATAACACCCGAGACTGTTTTGCTTGATTTGAACTTCTCGTAAAATTTCGCGACTATCAAAATTATAACAAATGAGGGCACTACAACACCGAGGGTAGCACAGGCCGCACCTAAAACTCCGCCCATTTTGGTGCCTACGAAGGTGGAAATATTTATGGCAAAGGGACCGGGGGTGGATTCACTTACCGCAATAAAATCAAGTATTTCACCGCTGGTCATCCAACCCTTTTGCAGTACAGCCTCCTGTACGAAGGGAAGCATGGCAAAACCGCCGCCAAAGGTGAAGGCTCCGATCTTCAGAAAGGTAAGGAAAAGCTCAAGAAAGATCATTTTTTAACCCTCCTTGAAATCAGTATCGAATAAACGAGACCAAAAACTGCACAACCGATAATTACCGCAAGTATGGGAAGGTTTAAAAATGCAGTAGCAACAAATGCCGCCGCAATAACGATGTACGAGCATATGTTTTTGGGGCATTTTTTATACATTGTCCACAAAGCCTTTATGATGAGAGCGACAACACCTGCTCTGATACCGTTAAAGGCAAATTGTACAGCCTGAAGCTCCTTAAACTCCTTTAATACGAAGGATATACCCAGTATTATTAAAAACGAGGGAAGAACAACGCCCATCGTTGCACAAAAGGCACCCCAGAAGCCGCACACCTTGTATCCGATAAAGGTTGCGGTATTTATGGCTATAGGACCGGGAGTGCTTTCTGCAATGGCAACGATGTCAAGTATGTCCTCGTCACTTATCCATTTGTATTTTTCGACCGTTTCTCTGGAAATAAGCGGTATCATAGCGTATCCACCGCCAAAGGTGAATGCACCTATCTTAAAAAATGTGAGAAATAATGCTAATAATTTGCTTTTTTTCATATAAAATCTCCGTTTATATGTTATAATAATTAAAGAAAGGATGTGTAACTATGTCAGTTATAAATGTAACCAAACAAAACTTTGAAGAGATAATAAATACCGATAAAACGGTGCTTTTGGATTTTTATGCCGATTGGTGCGGCCCCTGCCGTATGGTATCGCCCATTGTGGACGAAATAGCAACAGAAAACCCCGATATCATCGTTGGTAAGATAAATGTTGACGACGAGCAATCCCTCGCAATGCAGTTTGATGTCGCAAGTATTCCCACCCTTATAGTTATGAGAAACCGACAGATAGTAAATACAGCAATGGGAGCAAGACCCAAGGCGGCAATACTTGATCTGCTCAAATAGTATAACAAAAGGAAAAAATAAATGCAACCTATTTACGACATTATAATTATCGGCGGAGGTCCCGCGGGTTATTCGGCGGCACTGTATTCCGCAAGGGCAGGCTTTGATACCCTGCTTATTGAAAAAATGTCGGCGGGCGGACAACTTGCGCTAACCGACGTGATAGAAAACTATCCCGGCTTTGAAGAGGGTATAGACGGCTTTACTCTTGGTATGAAGATGCAGCAAACGGCAGAAAGATTTGGTGCAAGGACCGAATACGGTGAGGTAAAGAGTGTTGATTTTTCAAAAGAAATCAAAAGTGTAAATACCGAAACCGCCGAATACAGATCCCGTGCCGTAATTATTGCTACGGGTGCGGATCCAAGACCCTTGGGACTTGCCGAAGAACAGACCTTTTTAGGCAAAGGGGTACATTACTGTGCACACTGTGACGGCAGATTTTATAAAGACAAAACGGTTGCGGTGGTAGGTGGAGGAAACTCGGCAGTCAGCGACGCACTGTATCTTTCCCGCCTTGCCCAAAAGGTATATCTTATTCATAGAAGGGATACACTTCGTGCCACAAAGATATATCACGATCCGCTATTGAATACAAAGAACGTTGAGTTTTTATGGAACAGTAAGGTGTCCGAAATTATTGCCGAAACACGTGTAAACGGTATTAAGGTACAAAACGTAAATACCGATGAAATAAACACCGTCTCGGTAGACGGTCTTTTTGTCAGTATCGGGCGAAGCCCCTGCACCGATGTGTTTAAGGGAAAGGTTGCCCTTGATGATTTCGGTTATATAATAGCGGATGAAACCTGCAAAACCAATATCCCGGGTGTTTTTGCGGCGGGGGATGTCAGAACCAAGGCACTTCGTCAGGTGGTAACCGCCGTGTCCGACGGAGCCACTGCAGTGCATTTTGCAGAGCAATATATCGAAAAATACCATAATTTGTGATAATATGGTTTTATCTTAGAAAGAGGGTATTTTTATGCGTAATGTAACAATTCTACGTCAAAAAAGTTCTGTCGGCTGTTTGGCTAAAATGAAGGTATACATAGAGGATCCAAACGCAACAGATATGGCAATTAACGGTGTACCGTGCACAAAGGTGGGTGTCCTTAAAAACGGAAAAACACTCACATTTCCGATTGATGAAGCATCACGTAAAGTCTTTGTTATAGCCGGAAGGATGAGTGCATCCATCTGTAATGATTTTTATCAGATTCCTGCCGGAACAGAGGATGTATACTTAAGCGGAAAAAATAGGTACAATCCTGCCAACGGCAATGCTTTTCGCTTTGACGGTGTAAACGATGAAGAGGTTTTGACCAACCGTAAAAAATCAACCAAAATAGGCATAATTATTCTGATTTTGGCTGTTATCCTCGGTATTGTAGTCGGTATTTTGAAGGGAACTTCGGAAAATGTTCAGACAAAACAGTTTTCGATTGCGGGTATGAGTATTACCCTTACCGATAAATTCGAGCAGACGTTTGATGTTAATTGCGATGTTTCGCTCAAATCCGATTATACCCTGATAAACGGACAGAAAGAGGAGAAAAATCTGTTTGAAGAGGGAACAACGCTAAACGGATACATTGATCTCCTTAAAGATGCAAATGAGCAGCCCGATTCAGATACACAAACTAAAGATGGCCTTGTATTTTTTGAATATGAGGAGAAAAGTGTAGACGGAACCGAGATGCACCACCATTATCTGTTTGCTTATGAAACCGATGATGAATTTTGGGCACTTCAGTTCGTTATTAATGCGGATGCCGAAAACGAATTAGAGAGTCAAGTTATGAAATGGGCAAAAACGGTCGAGTTTGAAAAATAAAACAAATAAGCATCAGAAAGAGTATAATTCTTTCTGATGCTTTTGTTTTACAGGTATTTATCCTTTAATACGAGTATTCTCTGTACACTTTGGTCAAGGCGTTCTTCACTTATCTCACCGCTTTTTACGGCGTTAAGTATGGCATTATAGCTTTCTTCCAGATCCTGGGGCATTAACAAAATATCGGCTCCTGCCTTGAATGCCGTAAGCGAAGCTTCGGCAGATGTGTAGTTTTTCTTTATAGCTCCCATCGAAAGGGAGTCGGTAATTATTACCCCTTTATACCCCAACTCCTCACGGAGCCTTCCTGTTAACATCTCATATGAAAGAGAGCAGGGGAGGTTGTCACTCGTGACCTTTACGGCGGTTACGTGTGCAGCCATTATCATATCGGTCTTTTTCAGGTTGCTTATAAAGGGAATGAGTTCGCTTGACAGCAGCTCTTCCCAGGTTTTTGTGACCGAAACATAGTCCTTATGTGTGTCACCCTTGGTGTCGCCGTGACCGGGGAAATGCTTTAGTGTGGTCATTATGTTTTGAGAATGGAAGCCGTCAATGGCAGAGCCTACCATATCCGAAACAAGCAGGGGATCGCTGCCGAATGCACGGTTTCCGATGACCCTGTTTTTAGGGTTTGTGTTAACGTCTGCAACCGGAGCAAAATCAAGATTAAATCCGTATTTATTAAGATAATTTCCGATGGTATTTCCAACCTCATATGCAGCAATAGGGTCGTTTGATTTTCCAACGTTTTCCATAGAGGTGTAGGTATGCACGTAAAAGTTTTCGTTTTGACCTATTCTTGCGACCCTACCGCCCTCTTCATCAATGGATATAAACAAGGGGATGCCTTCAATCATACCAAAGCTCTCGGTAAGTGCGGATAACTGTGCGGGATCAACCACATTTCCTCCAAACAAAATTATTCCGCCCGGTTGATATTTTTTGATATTTTCCAAAATATCCTCCGAACACTTGGTAACATAGCCTCTTTCTTGGGTAAGGGCTTCGGGTTGAACAATAAAAAGCTGACCAACCTTTTGCTCAAGTGTCATATCCTTCATATCTTCAATGATCCTTTCAAGTCTTAATTCCTCTTCGGTTTTTACCTTGGGCGGTTGCTCTTGGGTGCTTGTAACCGTACTGCTTATCATATCATTTTTTGATGACGGTGATGAAACAGAGGGTGTTTCTGCGGTCGTGCATCCCGTCAAAAAAACCATACAGGACAATATAAAACAAAGGATATTTATTTTTCTCGATAATTGCATTTCAAGTCTCCTGTTTTTTTATCTATTATAACACACATTTTCAAAAACTCCATATAATAATTTTATCAATCATATTGATAAAAACAATGCGGTTTGATATAATTACAGTGTATAAATGTAGGGAGTAGAAGTATGAAGGAGTCTTTATCCAAAAACAAAAAATATTGGATAGGTCTTGGTATCGTTTTTCTTGGAACGGTACTGCTTTTTGCTGCCTATTGGATAGAGCCGCATACCATTGAAGGTATATTTTTTCATCTTATGGTACCTGCCGACGGAACAAATTATCAGGCGGTGCTTATAGGTATTGGTATAGGTTTTCCGGTGTGTCTTGCATTAACCGGCATAGTGGGTCTGGCCACAAGCGAAAAGGTGTTTAAGCGTCCTTTGGAGTTCAAACGCAAAAAGACGGGCAAAACGGTAACGGTATTTCCTTGCAGATGGCTTAAAGAACATATAATAAAAGCATCGGTATGCTTTTTGGTGTTAAGTGCCATAATATTCGTCTGCTTTGCAGAGGTTCCGATGTATCTTTATCATAGGGTGGTAAAAAGTACCGTTTTTGATGAATACTGTGTTGTGACCGATGCTTCAAAAATAACCTTTCCCGAAAACAAGAAAAATCTTGTATATATAGTTCTTGAGAGCGTAGAAACAGACTATGCAGATGAGCAAAACGGCGGTGAGTTTTCAAAGAACCGCATACCGAGATTGACCGAGCTTGCAAAGCAAAATACAAGCTTTTCAAATACGACTCTGCTTGGCGGTGCATATGCCGCCCCTTATGCAGATTGGTCTACCGCATCTTTGGTAGCACAAACAAGCGGTCTGCCCTGTAAAACGGCATATACGGGTGAAAATGACGATACCTTTTTAGAAAATGTCACCACCCTTTATGATATACTTGATGCACAAAACTATTATCAGTGTCTGCTTATGGGATTCGTCAGCGAATTTGCGGCGGTGGACCTTTATATGAATGCCCACGGCACAGATGAAATATTTGATTATAACAGTGCTATCAAAACGGGATATATTCCTGCTGATCATAAGGTGTTCTGGGGCTTTGAGGATAGAATCCTTTTTGAAAAGGCTAAGGAAAAGCTTACCGAAATGTCCCAAAAGGATACTCCGTTTGCCCTTACAATGGTCACAATGGATACCCACTTTTTCGGAGGATATGAATGTCCCGATTGTGAGGATAACTTTATAGACGACTATTCAAACGCAATTTACTGTTCGGATAAAAGAATAGGTGAATTTATAGATTGGATGAAAACCCAACCGTTTTATGAGGATACCGTAATAGTTCTTTGCGGTGATCATCCAACCATGGACCCGTGGTATCTGCCTATAGGAAGTGAGCTTGACGGCAGACCTCTTTATAACTGCATCATCAACTCGTCGGTGGAGGCTAAAAACACCAAAAACCGCGAGTTTACCGTAATGGATATGTTTCCCACCACGCTAACGGCATTGGGTGCATCGTGGGATGGAGACCGTCTTGCGATGGGAACCGACCTTTTTTCAGATACTCCCACACTTTGCGAAGAGATCGGCACCGAAAGGTATTTCGAAGAACTCCTGAAACGGTCGGAGTATTTTGATAAAAACTTCAGCGGTAAATAGTATGACAAAATCAGAACAAAGAAGGTTAGCCAAGGAGATAACCTTGGCACTTGAAGAGGATTATATTGAAAAAAGCGACCGCGAAATCACCGAAAAGCTGCTTTGTTCAATGGAATACAGATGTGCATCAACCGTGTTTGTGTATGTTTCAAGCGGAAACGAGCCAAACACCATACCAATAATAGAACACGCCCTCTCTCACGGAAAAACGGTATGTGTTCCTCTTTGCGAGGATGCTCACACCATGTCCGCAAGGATGGTAACAAGGGTAACGGCACTTGAAATAGGTGCATTTGGTATATTTGCACCGCCCAAAAATGCGGTGGTGATTCCGCCCTCAAAAATAGATCTTTGTATAGTACCCTGTGTTGCGGCAGACCGTAACTGCAACCGACTCGGACACGGCAGGGGATACTATGATAACTTTTTAAGAAATTGCAGAGCTAAAAAACTGCTTTTGTGCAGAAAAAAGCTTGTATTTGAAGCTATTAACACCGACTCACAGGACATAAAATGTGATAGGCTAATAACAGATAATTAAAAGGTACCAGGAGGTATTATTATGCAAAATAAAGAAAAGACCGTACTGCATCTTATCACCCACTCCCATTGGGACAGAGAGTGGTATATGCCCTTTGAAAGACATAGAATGAGACTTGTTGAGCTTGTTGACAGTATCCTTGATACACTGGACAACAATCCCAATTTTAAGTACTTTCATTTTGACGGACAGGTAGTGCCTATTGAGGACTATCTTGAGATCAGACCTCAAATGAAGGACAAGCTTTTGAAGTATATTAAGGAAGAAAGAATTTTTATCGGTCCTTGGTATGTTCTTCAGGATGAGTATCTTATTTCGTCCGAAGCAAACGTCAGAAACATGCTTTTGGGAATCAGAGAGGCAAAGCGTTACGGTGAACCTCTTATGGTAGGTTATTTCCCCGATTCATTCGGTAATATTTCACAGTCACCTCAGATACTCCGCGGCTTCGGAATAGACAACTGTGCATTTGGACGCGGTGTTCAGCCTATTGCAGACGATAATAAGGTAGTAAGTGAGCCTGGTACATATCATACAAGTGAATTTATGTGGAATTCACCCGACGGCAGCGGTGTAATCGGTGTTCTTTTTGCACATTGGTACCACAATGCTTGGGAGATTCCCGCCCAGCACGATGCAGCCGTAGAAAACCTTAAGAGCATTATTGCAAAGACCTCTGTTTTTGCATCAACACCTCACCTTTTAGGTATGAACGGTTGTGATCATCAGCCCTGTCAGGTCAATGTAGGTGATATCATTGAGGATGTTAAGGCAGACTTCCCCGATGTCGAGATACGTCACTCAAACTTCCGTGATTATATGGAGGAAATGAGAAAATATAAGGATATATTCCCCGACATCAACGGTGAGCTTTACGGACAGACCACCAACGGTTATCATACATTGGTAAATACCGCTTCTGCCCGTCTTTATATGAAGCAGGCAAACCACGAGAATCAGCTTACTCTTGAAAAGCAGACCGAGCCTTTGAGTGTTATTGCATTTAATTACGGTAATGAGTATAAAAAGGATGTCATTAATTTTGCTTGGAAAGAGATGCTTAAAAACCACGCACACGACTCAATTTGCGGATGCTCGGTAGATGCAGTACACCGTGAGTGTATGTCCCGTTTTGAAAAGAGCACCGCTTCTGCTGAAGCAGTAAGAGACGATGCTATTGAGTATATCGAAAACAATATGAATACCGATTTTGCTGATGCAGAAAAGGTTGTACTTGTTTATAACCCCAACGGATATAAATATACCGCCACGGTTACCGCAAATGTCGATATTTCGCTTGATGATACCACTCCGATAGAAAATTTCGGTGTATTTACTACAGACGGAGTTCAACTTGCATGTGATATCAAGGACCTTGGCCGTACCTTTACATACGTTCTTCCCAAGGACTCATTCAGAAAGGTAACCTACTACAGACGACTTGTTGTTACCTTTACCGCAAGCGATGTAAATGCGGTCGGTTATGATGCATTTCTTATCAAGAAGATTGATAAAAAGGCAGAAAGCGGACTTGTTCTTAACGGTAACGTAGCAGAAAATGAGTTTATAAAGATTGCAGTAAACGAGGACGGTACATTTGATCTTACCGATAAAGTATCTGGTAACCTTATGTCAAATCTCGGCTACTTTGAGGAGAGCGGAGACGGCGGTAACGAATATAACTTTGTTCCCCCTGCAAATGACGGCATATATGTAACACTCGGCAAAAAGGCAAAGAGTATTAAGGCGGTAAAGAACAATACAAGCGTTGTATTTACGGTGGAGCAGGAGCTTCTTGTTCCCGAAATTTCGGATAAAGAGGGCAGAAGCCTTGAATACACACCCATAACCTTTGAAAACAGCATAATTTTGAACGAAAAGGCGAAAATGGTAGAGGTGTTTACCCGCTTCAATAACACTGCGAAAAACCATCGTATTCGTGTTATGTTCCCCAATACCGTTAATACCGACACCATCTTTATTGACGGTCAGTATGACCTTCTTGAGCGTCCCGTAGACCCCGGTAAGAAGTGGGTTAATCCGGATAATTCACAACGTCAACAGGCATTTGTAATGCTTAAGGATGATGAAAAGGCAATAGTTGTTGCCAACCGCGGTCTTCCCGAGTATGAGGTGCTTCGTGACAATGATAAGACAATAGCTCTTACCATTTTAAGATGCGTATGGGAGCTTGGCGACTGGGGTATCTTCCCCACACCCGAAGCACAGTGCATCGGTGAAAACGTAGCACACTACGCAGTAGGAGTTACAGGAAATAATACTGCCGATATGAGAAAAGAGGCTTATGCATTTTCAACCGGTTATATGAAGACCATGCAGACAAGACCGGTACAAAAGGGAAGCATCCCCGCAACCCTTTCATTCGTGTCGATAGATAGCGAGAATACAATAATCTCTGCAGTTAAAAAGGCAGAAGAGGATGATGCTGTTATCGTTCGTTTCTATAATCCCACAACTGCTGACGAAACGGTAAAGCTTCAGTTTGGCGTAGATGTCAAGAAGGCATATCTTACAAACCTCAACGAAGAACAGCAGAGCGAACTTGAAGTTTTAAATAATACAGTTGAATTCTTGACAAAGGCAAAGAGAATAGAAACTGTAAAGGTTATTATAAAGTAATTTCTGCCGCATCCTTTTGGATGCGGCATTTTATGAAACGGAGAAATAATATGAAAAAAGCGGTTGCGCTGATTCTTACGTTATTAATGATTTTGACCTGCACGGTCGGTATATCTGCAGAACCAAATTACGGTGGTCTTAACAGCTTTATGAAGTCCTCAAGAAGTGATTTTGAGGGACAGGGAGTACTGTCAAAGACGGTTTTAAGCATATGCAGCTTTGACTCTCAACCCACGGGGATGAATATAGCAAACGGTGCATATTTTGATACTGCTAATAAAGTTCAGGGTACTGCGAGTCTTAAGTATGTGGCAAAAGGCGGTAAGTTCAACAGCTTTGACGACTACGAATATAAGATGCACAGTATGTTCAGCGGTAACCCGGGAGCACGGGTATCTGTTACAAACATTATGTCACAGGCTATCGGTATGTGGCTTTATGTTGATAATATTGATAATCTCGTCTGCGACCACGACGATGTATATGACAGATTTCAGCAAAACTGCGGAACGATCTATTTTCGCTTCGGTAACAGTTCCTCCAATTATCAGCAATGGAACCATACCTTCTACGGAAACGGATGGCATTACATTGAATTTGCATTTAATTCCCGTGAAAACTCCTCCCCAAATGTCAGGGACAAAATAATCTATAACAATATGGGTGCGTATATGCAGTTGTTGTTCGAAACACAGGGTAAAAACGTCACCGTAAATGTTGATGAAATATCCCTCATAACATATACCTCCTCAAGCAATACCCCTATAGCACCCTATGGCGGTAAATGGGTGTCTACCTGCGATTACGATCAGTTTGACGGATCTACCGTTACCGAATGGATGGGTGCTTACTTTGATAAAAACAATAAAAAGCAGGGTAGCTCGTCACTTATGGTAAGGGGCAGAGGAGAACACGTTGACTACCGTGCGGTATTTGCAGGTTATACGGACAAAAACTTTGTCTTGGATTTAAACAACGAATATCTGATATTTGACCTGTACTGCTCAGATGCCGCAGTAATAGGCGAAGGCGTGGATTTCGTATTTTATGATATTCTGGATACGGGCAACGTGTCGGTGCCATATGCACTTATGTCTTCTTGCGCAGAAGGAGGAAGCATAAAAAACGGTTGGAATCATATAAAGGTTCCTCTTGATAAGGCGAAAAAGAATAAGGTCGAGGGTGATACCTTCAAGGCAGAGCGTCTTAAAATATATTGGCACTCAACAGATAGAACCACTTGGTATACCGTCGGTTATGATAATATGTATACGGCTCCCAAAAAGAATGTGGATAACCCCAATTGGAAGGAGCCTAAACCTGTCGTTTCATCACCGGTTGTTTCAAAACCTTCATCCGTTACAAGCTCAAAAAATGAAACCTCCTCAAATGTTGTTTCATCGCAAACGGATAAGGATGAGCAAATGCAAAGCCAGGATGTGCAGTCTGTTACTACACAAAGTGTTTTGGATGTAACCTCTACTGACGGTACACAGGCTTCTTTGGTAAGTAACCCAAATGAACAATCCGATAATAAAATGACCTTGTGGATAATAATCGGCACGGTATCAGCAATTGTGATCGCCGCTGCAATTACTACAGTAATGTTAATAAAAAAGAAAAAGAAACCCATACACAAAGAAAACTAAAAAACAGATCCCTGCGTTTTTAACGCAGGGATTTTTGAAGTGTTTATGCTGCTTTCTACTTTACGGTAATGCTTAAAAAACAAAAATGTTCATCAACAATTGAAAGCCATTTTCCGTCTATATAATATATATCAAAAAGGACTTCTCCGCCTAAGTCATCGGGATTTAGAATGATATTACCTTTTTTGTCGCAAACACCGGGATGATAATTTTCGTCAATAAATATCATCAGATCGTTATTGATCGGATAAAGGGCACAGGCATCAAAAAGCTCTTTATCATCTTCTATTGAATACAAGTTGTACGGATTACCGCCCGAGGTTTTGTAATATATATAATCATTTACAAATCCTGCGTCGAAACTTCCTAAGTACTCCCCAAAATCATGTGTCTTTTTATTGTTTTTATCATAGAAGGAATAGTTGTAGGTTGTATAGCCGTCTTCAACAACATCGGTGATCTTTTTGTGATATTTACCGTTGGGAGTTTTTGAAAGGCATTTGAAACTGTCGGGGTCGCGGTAATCTTTATAATGGGAGTTGTCTGTAAAATCTTGTTTATCGGCATCTCCCACATATTCACCGTCTTTGTTTATATAAATATATTTATCACCGTCATAAAGAGGAACCATCGCAACTGCTTTTCCCCTTTTATCAAAGCATGTAAGCTCTTCGAAAAGATAATTATTGGCCCTTTTTCCGTTCAGGTCAAAAAGGGTATATTTATTATTTATATTAAGATGATCGCAATAAAGTTCTGAACAATCCTCTTCGAATAAAAAGTAACCGTTTTTATAGCCTTCGATTCTGGTGTAGGAACCGGAACAGCATACATTAGTAACCGTCTCTACAGTAAGAGTGACCGTTTTGTTGCCGTATTCAGCTGAATACTGCTCCCCCGTGTAGTCGGATTTTGCGGGACCCAAATCATATTCCTTGAAGTGATCCAGATATTCTTCAACCGTTTTGAATTTTCGTAGGTAGGAGCAGGCGTGTCAAAAACGATAGACGAGTTTTTTGAACTGCTTGATACCGAGCTTGTTGCGTCGGGAAAGGAGGATGAAGTGCTACTCGGGTTATCGCTTGTAACCTCTGCATCACTGCAACCCGTAAATATCATCATTAATAATAGAAAAGTAGCAAAAATCTTTTTCATAATATCAACTCCTTATTGTTTAGTATAGGTAACAAAAGTTATATTGTCAACGGGATATAATAGCAAAAAGGTTACATTTATGTAATAAATGACCCCTCTGCATAACAGAGGGGTCATTATTATCGTTTGTCGTTAACCGATGTTCTTGCGAAGTGTTTCAAGCTGTTCCTTAAGCTCCTTGGGAAGCTTATCGCCGAACTTTTTGTAATGCTCTTCGCAGGCTGCAAACTCTTCTGTACATGCATCCTTATCTACATTGAGAATGCTATAAAGTGTTTCAATATCGAAATCAAGATCGGTAAGGTCGATATCCTTTGCATAGGGCACGTAACCTATAGCGGTTTCTTTAGCATCAACCTTGCCTTCGCAACGGTCGATGATCCAGTTAAGAACACGCATATTGTCGCCAAATCCCGGCCAAATGAAGTTGCCTTCATCATCAAGACGGAACCAGTTGATGTTGAAGATCTTGGGAGCCTTGTCGCCAAGCTTCTTACCCATATCGAGCCAATGCTGGAAGTAGTCAGCCATATTGTATCCGCAGAAGGGAAGCATTGCCATAGGATCGCGGCGGACAACACCGACTGCACCTGCTGCAGCTGCGG
>JAFUPP010000011.1 GCA_017481115.1 Clostridia bacterium
CGCTCTTGCTACTGCGGCTGCATATTTCGGTCTTGAATGTGATATTTATATGGGTTCTGTTGATATCAAGAAACAGGCTCCCAATGTCGCACGAATGAAGATTCTCGGTGCTAACGTAGTTGAGGTTACACACGGTCTTAAAACACTTAAGGAGGCAGTTGACGCTGCTTTTGATGCATACAGTAAAGAGTATAAGGACTCTATCTACTTTATCGGTTCGGTATTGGGACCACATCCGTTTCCTATGATGGTACGTGATTTCCAAAGTGTTGTCGGCATCGAAGCAAGAGAACAGTTTATTGATATGACAGGGCATCTTCCCAATGCAATCGTTGCTTGTGTCGGCGGCGGTTCAAATGCTGCAGGTCTTTTTGCAGGCTTTTTAAATGATCCCGTCGATATTTACGGAATCGAGCCTCTCGGCAGAGGTCCGAAACTTGGCGACCACGCCGCAAGCCTTAAGTATGGCACCGAAGGCATAATGCACGGCTTTAACTCCATTATGCTTAAGGATGAAAATGGTGAACCCGCACCCGTTTATTCGGTTGCAAGCGGTCTTGACTATCCTTCATCAGGTCCCGAACATGCATTTCTTCAGGATATAGGCAGAGTAAAGTACGATGTCATAGACGATGAAGAAACAATAGATGCATTCTATAAGCTTGCTCGTCTTGAGGGAATAATTCCCGCTATTGAAAGTTCACATGCTGTTGCTTACGGTATGAAACTTGCAAAAAGAATGGATCACGGCTCGGTACTCATCAACCTCTCAGGAAGAGGAGATAAGGATATGGACTATATCATCGAAAATTATGGTATAAGATAAATTGTTCGGCACGGTTAAACCGTGCCGATTTTTTATCTTTTTTACAAAAAAATCCAATCAATCAGGTTTAAACAGAAAAAAGTCTGTAAATACTTAAAAAAGTGGGATAAATACTTGACAAATGCAGTGTTTATAATGTATAATACGCCTTGCGGCAATTTATGCCGTGTCGTCCCGTTATGCAAAAATACGGGAAATTTTAGGGAAAGGAGAGAAAATATGCCCACATTTAACCAGCTTGTGCATCAGGGTAGACATGATAAGGTTGTAAAGGCTACAACCCCTGCTCTTTTAAAGGGTTTTAACTCCAAGAAGAACGTCATGACCGACAAGGATTCACCCCAAAAGCGCGGTGTATGTACTGTCGTTAAGACTGCAACCCCCAAGAAGCCTAACTCAGCAATGAGAAAGCTTGCAAGAGTACGTCTTTCCAACGGAATTGAAGTTTCAGCTTACATTCCCGGCGTAGGACATAACCTTCAGGAGCACAGCGTAGTTCTTATTCGTGGCGGTAGAGTTAGAGACCTCCCTGGTGTTCGTTATCACATCATCAGAGGAACCCTCGATACTCAGGGTGTCAACGGAAGAATGCAGAGCCGTTCAAAGTACGGTGCAAAGCGTCCTAAGAAGAGCGCTAAATAATTAACTTTGCAGTAGCGGACTGAATTCCGCAAAAGTAACGAAGACGAAACATTCCACTGGCTTAATTTTAAGCAGTTGGTTTATATATATAAACCTCTGCCGGTGCCGACGAAGTTTTGTCACTCGAGTACCTATGATATCATTATGTGAAGGAGGGAAGCGAAGTGCCAAGAAGAGGTAATATCGCAAAACGTGACGTTTTGCCCGATCCGCTTTACAAATCAAAGCTTGTTACTCGTCTCATCAACAACATTATGTTGGATGGTAAAAAGGGTGTAGCCCAGAAAATAGTCTATGGCGCATTCGACATCATCAAGGAAAAAACAGAAAGAGAACCCCTCGAGGTTTTCGAAGAGGCAATGGAAAATGTTATGCCGCAGCTTGAGGTTAAGGCCCGCCGTGTAGGTGGTTCAACCTATCAGGTTCCGATGGAAGTCAGACCTGAGAGAAAGCAGACCCTCGGTCTTAGATGGATAACAACATACAGCCGTGCCAGAAGCGAAAGAACCATGAAGGAAAGACTTGCAAATGAGATCCTTGATGCCATCAACGGTGTAGGCGGCGCAGCTAAGAAGCGTGACGATACTCATAAAATGGCCGAAGCCAACAAGGCTTTCGCTCACTACAGATGGTAAGCTTATAAGGCTTAAAATCTATAAATCAAACAAAAATTATTTAAGATTTGCGGTTTGACCGCAAGGAGGAAACAATGCCTAGAAAGGTTTCACTAGAACAGACAAGAAACATCGGTATTATGGCTCATATCGACGCAGGTAAGACCACTACCTCCGAGCGTATCTTGTACTATACAGGTATAAACCATAAAATCGGCGAAACACACGACGGCGAAGCAACAATGGACTGGATGGAGCAGGAGCAGGAGCGTGGTATTACAATTACCTCCGCTGCAACTACTTGCTTCTGGAACGGAAACCGTATCAACATTATTGATACCCCGGGCCACGTTGACTTTACCGTAGAGGTTGAAAGATCTCTCCGTGTTCTCGACGGTGCAGTAACCGTTCTTTGTGCAAAGGGTGGCGTTGAGCCTCAGTCAGAGACTGTTTGGCATCAGGCAACCAAGTACAATGTACCGAGAATGATTTATGTCAATAAGATGGATATTTTGGGAGCAGACTTCTATAACGTTCTCAATATGATCCGTGAAAGACTTAAGTGCAACGCTCTTCCCATTCAGCTCCCCATTGGATCTGAAAATATGTTCAAGGGAATCATTGACCTTCTTGAAATGAAGGCATATGTTTACTATGACGATGTCGGTAAGGATATGAGAATTGAAGAGATCCCCGAGGATATGAAGGAGCTTGCAGAGAAGTATCATAACGAGCTTCTCGAAGACGTCTCCATGCAGGATGACGAAATTATGGAGAAGTACCTTATGGGTGAAGAGATCTCAATCGACGAGATCAAGAAGTGCATCCGTAAGGCAACCATCGCTAATGAAGTAGTGCCCGTAGTTTGCGGTACTTCATATAAGAATAAGGGAGTTCAGAAACTCCTCGATGCTATTGTTGACTATATGCCTGCTCCTACAGACGTTGAGTCAATCAAAGGCATCAACCCCGATACAGGTGATGAAGAGGCAAGACATTCAGACGATAAGGAACCGTTCAGTGCTCTTGCATTTAAGATCGCAACCGACCCCTATGTCGGTAAGCTCTGCTTTTTCCGTGTTTATTCGGGTATGGTTAAGGCAGGCGATACTGTCTATAACTCAACAAAGGATGACCGTGAGCGTTTCGGTCGACTCCTCCAGATGCACGCTAACCATAGACAGGACATTGACACCGTTTATGCAGGTGACATCGCAGCAGCAGTCGGTCTCAAGAACACCACTACCGGTAACACCCTTTGTGATGAAAAGAATCCTATCATCCTTGAGTCAATGGAGTTCCCCGAGCCCGTTATCCGTGTTGCTATCGAACCCAAGACCAAGGCAGGTCAGGAAAAGATGGGTATAGCCCTTCAGAAACTTGCAGAAGAGGATCCTACCTTCAAGTGCTACACTGATGAAGAAACAGGACAGACCATCATCGCAGGTATGGGTGAGCTCCATCTTGAAATTATCGTAGACCGACTCCTCAGAGAGTTTAAGGTTGAAGCTAATGTCGGTAAGCCCCAGGTTGCTTATAAGGAAACCATCAGAAAGCTTGCTGATGTCGACCACAAGTATTCAAGACAGTCCGGCGGTCGTGGACAGTACGGTCATGTTAAGATCAACATTGAACCCAACCCCGACAAGGGATACGAGTTTGTTAACAACATCGTCGGCGGTGCTGTTCCCAAGGAATACATCGGACCCGTTGATGCAGGCATCC
>JAFUPP010000012.1 GCA_017481115.1 Clostridia bacterium
CCTTGAAAAGCAAGCTTGTGATAAGTGCATTGATACAAACCGATTTACCGCTACACGTTGCACCTGCAATAAGCAAATGCGGCATTTTATCAATATCTGCAGTAATACATTTACCTGCAAGGTCCTTACCTACTGCAAAGGTGAGCTTACTCTTTGCAAGAAGAAAATCCTTAGATTCAACAATTTCACGAAGCTTAACAATGGATTTATTTTTGTTTGGAAGCTCTATTCCGACCGCCGCTTTACCGGGGATAGGGGCTTCTATTCGTACACCGTTCGCAGCAAGGTTAAGTGCAATATCATCTGCAAGACCGGTTATCTTACTTACTCTGACACCCGGGGCGGGTTGCAGCTCGTACCTTGTAACAGAAGGGCCACGGCTTATATCCACAACCTTTGTCTGAACACCGAACGAGCTTAAGGTTTCAACAAGCTTATCGGCATTTACCTTGAGGTCTATTTCTCCCATACTTTCACCCGCTGTTGCCTTTTCAAGCAGTGAAATAGGCGGATAATTGTACTGTGTTTCAGCCTCTACAACTATGGAACTTTTTATTTTTTCAGGAGCAGGTTTTTCTTCCGTCTGCTTTAGCTCCTCCTTTTGAGGCTCCGCTTCGACAACTACGGTCTGTGCAGGAATCTCACTGGGTTCATCGGGGTGTTCCTCTTTGATTGCTTCATCGGAATCAAGAGGAATATCAAGCGGATGCGGTTCATTACCGCTCATTCCTTGCTGATAGGTTTCGTGGAGCTTATTTCTCTTTCTCTCAAGCTCTTCCCTGCGGGATCTCTTTTGTCTTTCTCTCTTGTTTTTATGATTCTCATCGTCCAACGGGACGTCTATATCGGGAATAAACTCATCATCCTGCTCGGTATGCCTTTTAGGTTCGTGAGTCTGCTCCTCCTCACCGTATCGTTTGATACCTTCACAGGCCTCTTTAACCTCTTGACCAAGTCTCTTTACTGGCTTTGACACCTTTTTTATAAGCTTGTCTACGGTAAACTTTGTTATAAGCATAAGCATTACGGCAATAGCAACTATAAATACTATGATACTACCGGTTTTGGTAAGTGCAAAGGTTACAAGCCATGAAATAAATGCGGCAAACCATCCGCCGCCCGCTGCACCGCGTTCATATGCATTAAGGGTATATTCCGTAAGACCTATAGATGAAACATCACCATCAAAAATGACGGCGTTTGTAAGTGCACCCATCAAAAACACCGTAACGGCAGTTTGAATTATTACCGCCTTACCCTTTGACTGAATACCCTTCGAGAGCATCCAGGCAACGTATCCTACATAGATGGGTATTACAAATGCGGTCCATCCGAAAAGGCCCAAAAGATAATCGTGAAGCAGTGCCCACAAACTATCAAGCCTGAAAATAACAAGTGCCATAAGCACTATGGCAACGCCAAACAAAATTACGGCAGTTCCTTGCTTTGACTCGTTATTTTTGTTTTGGTTTTTTGCCTTTGCATTTACCTTTCTTTTCTGTGCCAAATATATCACTCCAATTGCTTTTGGTTTTCTTCAATCATTGAATACAACGCTTCAACCGCATCAGACAGTGAACCCACCGCATCAATAAGGCCGCACTCGACCGCTTCCTTTCCGTCAAGAATGGTACCGACATCGGTAACAAGCTCACTCGTGTTCATTATAAGCCTTTTGAAATCCTGCTCACTCATTGAGGAATTTTTTACAACAAAATCCGTTATTCGCTGTTGCATTCTTTCAAAATACTGTAGGGTTTGCGGAACACCCAACATGAGACCGTTCATTCTTACGGGATGAAGTGTCATGGTTGCCGACGGTACTATAAAGCTCTTTTTTGCAGATACCGCAAGGGGGACACCTATAGAGTGCCCACCGCCCAACACCAACGATACTGTCGGTTTTTTCATGCCCGATAAAAGCTCTGCCAATGCAAGACCTGCCTCGACGTCTCCGCCCACGGTGTTCAGTATTACGAGAAGTCCTTTTATATCGGGCTCTTCTTCAACTGCGATAAGCTGCGGAATAACACTTTCATACCTTGTAGCTTTATTGTTTTCGGGCAGAATATAGTGACCCTCTATCTGACCGATCACGGTAAGACAGTGTATACCGTATTTTCCGTGTGCATCGGTCACCGCTTCCGTAGGATGGGTGTTTTGTGAATTAGCTGTATTTTCATTTTGGTTTTGTGTATTCATTTTATCCTCCAAGACAGTTTTGTTATATTATCTGCCAAAGGGATAAAAATACACATTAATTATATCACTTTATTATTTATTTTACAATATAAAATATCCATCAAAACAACACTTTTACGTGTTATCTCGTTAAATTTATTGACAAAAACCTTAAAAAGATTGACAAAAACATTGACAATAGACGTTTTTTGAAGGATAATAAGGGGTAGAAAATTTTTGCACAAGGACGGTGCTTTAAATGGGATATACCATTGCTCAAAAAATAATCAAATCACATCTTCTTGAGGGTGAAATGGTTGCAGGACAGGATATTGCGTTAAAAATTGATCAGACACTTACGCAAGATGCAACAGGAACCATGGCATACCTCGAGTTTGTCGCTATGGGCGTTGACAGAGTCAAGACCGAAAAAAGCGTAGCTTATATAGACCACAACACCCTTCAAAGCGGTTTTGAAAATGCAGACGATCACAGATTCATTCAGTCGGTTGCAAAAAAACACGGAATCTGGTTTTCTAAGCCCGGAAACGGAATCTGTCATCAGGTACACCTTGAGAGATTCGGAATTCCCTCAAAAACACTTATAGGCTCCGACAGCCACACCCCCACCGGTGGCGGTATCGGTATGTTGGCTTTTGGTGCCGGCGGACTTGACGTTGCAGTAGCTATGGGTGGCGGTGCTTATCATATTACCTATCCCAAGATGGTGAGAATAAATCTCACGGGTAAGCTTAACCCCTGGTGTTCTGCAAAGGACATAATTCTTACCGTTTTAAAGATGCTCAGCGTAAAGGGCGGTGTCGGTAAGATAATTGAATACGGCGGTAAGGGTGTTGAAACCTTATCCGTTCCCGAGCGTGCAACCATTACCAATATGGGTGCAGAGCTTGGTGCTACCACCAGCGTATTCCCCTCAGACGAGGTTACAAGACAGTTTTTAAAGGCACAGGGACGCGAAAAGGATTTTGTTCCCGTATTTGCCGATAACGATGCAGTTTACGATGAGGTTTACAAAATAGATCTTTCATCCGTAAAGCCCAGTGCTGCAATGCCCCACTCTCCCGATAATGTAAAGACGGTTGAAGAGATCGGAAAAATAAAGATAGATCAGGTTTGTATAGGAAGCTGTACCAACTCCTCGCTTCAAGATATGATGAAGGTCGCATCCATTTTAAAGGGAAAGACGGTCGCGGAAAACGTAAGTCTTTCGGTTTCACCCGGTTCAAAGCAGGTATTCAATATGCTGGCTTCAAACGGTGCTCTTGCAGATATTATCTCGGCAGGTGCCAGAGTTCTTGAATGTGCATGCGGTCCTTGTATCGGTATGGGTCAATCACCCAATTCCGCAGGTGTTTCACTTAGAACATTCAACCGCAACTTCCTTGGAAGAAGCGGTACCGCAGATGCAGGTGTATATCTTGTTTCTCCCGAGGTTGCAGCATATTCTGCAATTAAAGGCTATCTTGCTGATCCCACCGAGCTTGGCGAAGAGCCCAATCTCAATCTTCCGGATGAATTTTCGGTCAACGATAACCTTGTTGTTGCTCCTGCATCGGCAGAAGAGGCTAAAAATCTTGATATCATTCTCGGACCCAACATAAAGCCCTTCCCCGAAACAAGTGAGCTTGATGAAAACATCACCGCTTCAGCAATACTTAAGGTTGGCGATAACATCACAACCGACCATATTATGCCTGCAGGTGCAAAGATACTTCCCTATCGTTCAAATATTCCGTACCTTTCAAAATTCTGTTTTGCAGTTTGTGATACAGAGTTTTCCAAGCGTGCCGAAGCCGCAGGAAAAGGCTTTATTATAGGCGGTGAAAACTACGGACAGGGTTCATCACGTGAGCACGCGGCACTCGTACCCTTGTATCTCGGTATCAAGGCTGTAATTGTTAAGAGCTTTGCAAGAATCCACTGTGCAAACCTTATAAATGCAGGTATTATTCCCATGACATTTAAAAATCCCGCTGATTACGATCTTATTGAACAGGGCGATGAGCTTGTTCTTAAGGGTATCCGTGAGAAGATCAAAAACGGTGAGGATATAGTTATTGTAAATCACACAAAGGGTGTTGAGATTCCCCTTGATGTAGACCTTACAAAGAGACAAAGAGAGATCATCCTTTGCGGCGGTCTTCTCGACTACACAAGTAAAAACGGAGGTAACAAATAATGGTTAGCAAGGAAACCCTTGAAAAATATGAGCAGCTCATTGCTTCTCAGCTTGAAAGAATCGAAAAAATGAAGGCTCAGAAGGATTTTGTCGACTACGCAAAGCTTGACAAGATCATAATTGGTGTTTGCGGCGGTGACGGTATAGGTCCTGTTATCACCAAGGAGAGTGCAAACGTATTAAGATATATCCTTTCGGACGAGGTTGAAAAAGGAAAAATAGAGTTCTTTGATATTGACGGTCTTACTATTGAAAACCGTGCTGCAAAGCTAAAGGCTATTCCTGATGACGTTCTTGAGGATCTTAAAAAGTGTCACGTTATTCTTAAGGGACCCACAACTACTCCCCGTCAGGGTGACGGTTGGCCCAACATTGAAAGTGCAAACGTTGCAATGAGAAAGGAACTTGACCTTTTCGCAAACGTTCGTCCAGTTAAGGTTCCCGATCAGGGTATAGACTGGACCTTCTTCCGTGAGAACACCGAGGGTGCCTATGCAGTAGGTTCAAAGGGCGTAAATGTTAATGACGATCTTGCTATTGACTTTACCGTTACCACCACCGAAGGAACATTGCGTATTGCAGAGCTTGCATACGACTATGCAAGAAAGAACAAAAAGCCCAAGGTTTCAATTATAACCAAGGCTAATGTTATTAAAACTACCGACGGTAAATTCCTCAACCTTTGTAAGCAGGTTGCAGAGAAGTATCCCGACATTGTAACAGATGACTGGTATATTGACATTACCACCGCAAAGTTGGTTGACGAAGAAAGAAGAAAGGACTTCAGCGTCTTTGTTCTTCCCAATCTTTACGGTGATATCATTACCGACGAGGCTGCACAGTTCCAGGGCGGTGTAGGTACTGCCGGAAGCGCTAACATCGGTAAGCGCTATGCTATGTTCGAGGCAATCCACGGCTCCGCTCCCAGAATGGTTGACGAGGGCAGAGATATCTATGCAGATCCCTGTTCAATGCTTCGTGCTTGTGTGCTTCTTCTTTCACATATCGGATATCAGGAGAAGTCCGAAAAGCTTGAAAGAGCTCTTGATATTTGTATGTTCGAAGAAAAGAAAATGAAAATTACGGGCAGAAACACCGGATGCACCTGTAAGGAATTCGGTCAGTATGTAATGGACACCCTTAAAAATCTTTAATCATCTGATAATCCTTCAAAAAGGGGTGAAATAATGTCAAAAACAAGAAATGTTTCGTTGTCGGTAATCAAGCGTATGCCCAGGTATTACCGTTTTCTCGGCGACCTTAAGGCTCAGGGTATAAACCGTATATCCTCTAAAGAGCTTTCAAACCGAATGGGTCTTACCGCCTCTCAGATAAGGCAGGATTTCAGCTGTTTCGGAGGATTCGGACAGCAGGGATACGGCTATAACGTCACTCAGCTTCAACAGGAAATCGGCTCAATAATAGGTCTTGATAACAAACAACGAACCATAATTATAGGTGCCGGTAATCTGGGTAAAACTATTGCTACTCACGTTAAAAGAGAGCTTAGCACCTTTGAAATTGTGGGCATTTTTGACAGAAAGGAATCCACCATTGGTCAGATGATCTCGGGTATTCCCGTTCGAAATTCTGACACCTTGGAGGAGTTTTGTAAAGAGGTCTTCCCCACCGTTGCGGTTCTTTGTGTTCCCTTTGATGCTGCACGAGAAATTTGTGAAAAGTTATCGGTGCTCGGCATCAAAGCGGTGCTTAATTTTACGCACTTTGACGTTGCTTTGAATTTTCCCGAAATGAAGGTTGAGAATATTCATATCAACGACTCTTTTATGACCCTTTGTTATAAGATAAATTCGGACGGTGATGAATAATGAAAAAGATTTGTGATATTGAAATAATCAATCCCGTTCAGACCGAAAACGGATTTGTATTTATGACACCCAAGTCAAATGACGGAGAAAACACGGTTATTAATTACAAAATTTACGACTTTTCCACAAACGAGATAACGCCAGTAACAAGAAGCGTTTATCTGCTTAATAAATTTGGTATTAATTTTGAGTCCTTCCAGGGCAGTTTCAAAAGGTATCTCAACTGTAACATTATAGGTCTTCCTGCAAAACGTCAGGCAGTAATAGATGATAAAGGTCTTGTGGAGATATATGATAATTTTTCAACTGTACTGTTAAGCAAGGAGCTTTGTTATGATTCAGAGGCTCCGTGTGATGCATTTTGTACCGGAAATGACATTTGGATGTCCTACAAAAACTCTGCCTGCCTTATAAAATATTCGGTATCAGGCCTTATTCAACAGTTCAGAATCGGCGGAAAATCGCTGGATTCATTCGGAACTCCTGAGGGTATTTGGGCAGACGAAAAAAAGGTGCTTTTCTGCGACAGCAAAAATCATAAGATATCACAGATAGACCTTGATGAGTTTGAAATATCCGATTATTTCCTTTTTGATGAACCGGTTCACAAGTATTTTAAATACAAGGCTGACGAAATAGTCTTTTTGGATAGCGGTGCATATATTCTTTAAAAAGAAAAAAGCAGGTCATAGACCTGCTTTTCTTTATGTTTTGGGATTAGTCCTGGACAATAGCCTCAACGGGACAGTTGCCTGCGCAAGCACCACAATCAATACAGGTATCTGCATCGATAACGTACTTTCCTTCACCCTCTGCAATTGCCTCAACGGGACAACCTGCTGCGCATGCACCGCACTCGATGCACTCGTCAGTAATCTTGTATGCCATTATAATTGCACCTCCTTGTGCTAACGATAAGCATATAATATCAAATTAACTCGAAAATTGCAATAGCATTTATTGAAATTAGCCTTTGCTAACCCAAAATTGTCTTTGTATTGATAATTTCAATTGACTTATTCTACTACACATGATAGAATATTGCCGAGGTGATGTTATGTTTACTTATATGCGACATTCCTGGCCTAAAGCTGCCGGCTGGTCTTTTGAAATGGCCAACGGTTCTAACGACTATACATTTATGCACTTTTTTAACAGTGTTGATCTTCTTGTTAATGGTGAACTTATTACAACCAAACCGAATGCCTGTATTTTTTACGGTCCTACGGATCATCAGTATTATGTATCACATGTACCTTTGCTTCACGATCACCTTCATGCTACATTAGAGGCAGGTCCGTTACTTGAGAAATATAACATAAAAACAAATTATTTATATTATCCTGATTCAACATATGTTCCGCAGATAACAAAGTATGTTAAAAAGATAGAATATGAGCATTATTACAACCCTACCTACTGTGAGGATGTTCTCAACGCTCTTGCTGTGGAGTTTTTTGTAAGTTTTTCAAGGGCTGTAGAGCACGTAGATGAGACAATTCCCGAAAACCAGGTGCTTATCGGTGTAAGGCACAATGTTATGACACACATAAGCAAACGCTGGACGGTTGAAGAAATGGCCAGATTTGCCAACCTTTCTCCTTCAAGGTTTCACACCCTTTACAAAGATTTCTTTGGCATTTCCCCCATTAACGATCTGATAAACACACGGGTAGCTACCTCAAAAGGATTGCTTGAAAACAGTTCTATGCAGATCAATCAGATAGCCGAATATCTGGGTTACACAAACCCGTTTCATTTTATAAGGCAATTTAAAAAGCTTGAGGGTATTACCCCCAGTGAATACAGAAAAACCTTTAAGGCCGGTCATTGATATATTCTACTAAGCAGTAAACCACGGTATGCTATCGCATACCGTGGTTTTTATTATTCAACAACTTCTTCGTTATCTATGATTTTGTCATTAGGCTCATTTTTTGAACGAACGAGCCTTACCTCTTCTCTTTTAAAGGTTACAGGTGCTGAATCGGGCTCCTTATCAAGCTGAACCTTGATAATACCCTTTAACAAAGCAACATCACGTACTATTCCGTTACCCGAAGGGGTTTTTACGTAGCTTCCTATCCTTGGCGTAATATGATTAAGATGCTCGTATGCATCCTGCTCGTGTTTAAGGCAACACATAAGTCGGCCACAGGTTCCGCTGATCTTGGTTGGATTAAGGCTTAATCCCTGCTCTTTTGCCATCTTTATTGAAACAGGCTGAAAATCCGACAGATATTTTTTACAACAAAACTCTCTGCCGCAGATTCCAAGTCCTCCTATCATTTTAGCCTCATCTCTTACACCTATCTGCCTTAATTCAATACGTGTTCTGAAGTGACCTGCAAGATCCTTAACAAGCTCCCTGAAATCCACCCTGCCGTCTGAGGTAAAATAAAAGATTATTTTACTTCCGTCAAAAGCACATTCAGCCTCAACGAGCTTCATATCAAGACCGTGCTTGATTATCTTTTCTTCACAAACCTTAATTGCTGTTTCCTGTTTTTTTAGTTTTTCAGCGTACTTCTTTTCATCCTGAGCGGTTGCGACACGTATTGCCTTTTTAAGCGGTGCAACGATTTTTTCCTCTTCAACGGTGCCGTTTGGTATGGTGCACTCTCCGCACTCAATTCCGTGAGCAGTATCAACCACTACCTTGTCACCTTTATTTACCGTCAGTTCACAAGGGTCAAAATAGTACACCTTTCCGCCCTCTTTAAATCTGACTCCGATTATTTTTACCATATATTCCTCCGTTAAAGGCTCTTTGAACCTATAAGTTCACTAAACATTACAGTTAATGATAGCCCTATTTTAACATTACTGTCAAGCATTTTTTCTGCTTGTTCGCAAATTCTGATACATTCGGTCAATCTTGCAGCGGAAAAAGAATCCGACATTTCAACCGAAGAATCGGTGCCGGTTACCGCCCTGCCCGAAAACTTTAGTACAAGTGCATCCCTGAATATAAGCTTTAGTTTTTGTACCGCTAATACTGCTGTATTTCTGTCTTTTTCAAGTTTTGGAAGCAAAAACACAAACTGTGCTTCATCACCGTTTAACAATGCCATTGCTATCTTTTGGGCATTTTCACCGTTTTTATCGGTCATATCCGCCTCAAACGGCACGGGAAGGGTCAACCTTACCGACCTTGAGCGAATTGTATTAAGGAGTGCCGATGCGTTTTCGGTACACAAAATAAAACGGTCGAAAACGGGTGGCTCCTCCAAAATTTTAAGCAGAGCATTTTGTGCCTCATCACCCAGCTTTTCAGCCTGAGGTATTATAAACACACGGGTATCCCCTTCTACAGGATTTACAAAAGCGTTGCTTCTTATGCTTCGTGCCGCTGCTACGGTGATGGTTTTCTTATCCTTTTCACACTCTACGTATGTTATTTCGGTATGACTGTGTGACAGTGCTTTTCTGCAAAGATTACACTCTCCGCAACCGATCTTCTCCTTACATACCAAGACCATTGCAAGAACATCTGCCGCTTTTCTGCGGGATTCATCGGTACCGCCATCTATAATAACGGTTTGAGGGATACGCTTAAAGCCATTTGTAGCATTGTATAAATATTCACGAATGTCCATATCATCCCTCCTGTTATTATCTTTATATATAATACCACCAATTCTCTGTTTTGGCAACTTTTATATTGATTTATGATTTGAATTTCGGCACAGTTTTACAATTATGTTGAAAAATATATAGTTTTATTATATAATTAGTTATTATTATTCATTTTTTCACAAAGGAGTCAAACGGTGTCTGTCGGTATAAAAAAAATCACAAAGACAATTTGTATGATATTGGTTATATCGGTACTTCTTTTACTCTTTGGATGTGACACACAAGGGTATAAATTTTCAGGTTTTGGAATGGACTGTGTTTATTCATTTAAACTGTACTCAAATGAAGATAGCTCCCTAAAAGTATCAAACCGTATAAAAAAGGAAATTGAGAATTACGAAAAGTTGCTTTCGGCTTTTGACACATCGTCTATAACATATAAACTCAACGCCCGAGCCGACATAAGCGGTGAAGATTTAGGTGAGATCATTAACATTATCAACACCTGCAATAAGGTATCAAGTCTTTGCTCTGACAGATATTCAGTCGTATGCGGTGCATTAACCCGTTTATGGAATGTTACAGGTGACAATCCTGTTATACCGAGTAATATCGACATACTAAAAGCTGTAGCTCTTTGTAAAAGCGGTCTTGTTTCTACAGAGAATGGGAACATACGCTTTTTGAAGGATGGTGTTACTCTGGATTTTGGTTCTGTTGGTAAGGGTTACGCTTGTGATAAAGTAATACAAATACTGAAGGATGAACAAATTTCGGATGCGATTGTTTCGTTTGGCGGCTCGGTGCTGACATACGGCACAAAAGGTGGCGAAGGTTGGAAAATAGATATTCGTTCACCCTTCGATAATTCTAAAGCCGGAACATTTAACGTTGATAATACCTCATTTATTTCAACCTCCGGCGGATATGAACGATTTCTCGAAAAAGACGGTAATACATATCATCACATATTTGATTTAAAGGATGGAATGCCAAGCAGCTCTGACCTTGCCTCCGTTACGGTTATTTCCGACAGCGGAGTTTTATCGGATGCTCTTTCTACCGCCTGTTTTATTGTCGGGATGAACGAATCGGTAAAAATTTTAGATTCATTTGATAACACCTCGGCAATTTTCATTACAAAAGATAAACAGATTTACGCATATAATTTTTCGGGCTCTTTTGAAACACAAAGCAGCTTTATATTTAAAGGAGAAATATGAAAACCGATACTACACCAAAATTGATTTACAAAAGGGATATTTTCGGCATTATATTGGTGCTGTTTGTAGTTACAATATGCATGCTTATACGAATGATCCCTGCAGACACCTCCGGCAAGAAGTTTGCAGAGATCTCGGTAGACGGAAATGTTGCCATAAGAATGGAGATAAACGACGAAACCGAACGCAGTGAGATTCCTATTGATAACGGTTACGATACCGTTGTGGTTTACGAAAACGGTGAAATAGGAATACAAAGTTGCAAATGCAAAGAACAGATCTGTGTTCATATGGGAAGAATATCAAACGTCGGTACAAGCATTGTTTGTTTACCTGCAAGAACCGTTATTTCCATTGTAAACGAAGATTCAAGCAATACGGCAAGTACAGATGCCGTAACATATTGATAAGGGAGGATATATGGCTATTCAACCAAAAAAAGAGCCTTCAAAGGCCTTTAAAACCGCTTCTCTCGGACTCCTTTTGGCTCAGGCAATAGCGTTATCATATATTGAAGGACTTATGCCTTCCTTTTCGTTTTTGCCGCCCGGTGCCAAGCCCGGTTTTTCAAATATAATCACTATGTTCACCGCCGCCGCGGTTGGACTTCCCGAAGCACTTATAATTGCGGTCTTAAAATCGGGATTTGTTCTGCTTACCAGAGGAATAACCGCCTTTATTATGAGTATCGCAGGCGGTATTGCTTCGGTTATTGTGATGTACATACTTTTAAGAGGCCAACACGGTCTTATACTTACGGGTATTCTCGGTGCATGTACCCATAATTTAGCACAGCTTTTGGTTTCATCGGTAATTATAGGTAAGGTCGTTTTTGCATATACTCCCTTTTTGTTGTTATTTGCGGTAGCAGCGGGTGTTATTACCGGACTCATATTAAGGGTGCTTATGCCATATCTTAAGCATCAGTTTAACTTTATTTCAAGGACGGGAAGTAAAAAATGAAGATAAAAACAGTTCTATCTCCAAATGGTCATGTTCACGGCGGTGCTAAGGTGCCTCACAGAAAAAACACCTCAGAGTTTAAAACCGAAATAATGCCCACACCTTCTACCGTCACCATTCCTATGCAGATGCATATCGGTGCTCCCTGTGAGCCCACCGTTAAGGTCGGTGACAAGGTAAAAATCGGTGATATTATCGGCGATTCACAGGCGTTTGTCAGTGCTCCTGTTCACGCCAGTGTATCGGGAACGGTGAAAAGCATCATAGATTTTCCCGCACAAAACGGTGGATATATTAAGGCTGTCGTTATTGAATCTGACGGCCAAAACGAAGTAAGTGACTCTATAATCGAAAAAACAGTAACCAGTGCCGCAGATCTCGTATCGGCTGCAAGAGAGTCGGGTCTTGTAGGTCTTGGCGGTGCCGGTTTTCCCACGCATATTAAGCTTTCTCCGAAAAGCGATGTAAGACTTGATACACTTATTATAAACGCGGCAGAATGTGAACCTTATATAACCACCGACTATCGCGAGTGTATGGAAAATTCAGAGGATATTCTGGGCGGAATATATCTCGTAAAGAAACACCTTTCAATAAAAAATGTTTATATTGCAATTGAGGACAATAAGCCTCTTGCAATAAAGCTTCTTGCCGAAAAAATATCGGCTATGCGTTCCGAAGAAGGAGAGCCCATCAGAATAGTAAAGCTCAAATCAAGGTACCCACAGGGTGCAGAAAAGGTGCTTATTCAGGCTGTTACCAAGAGAAAGGTGCCGTCAGGCTGTCTTCCCGCTGATGTTGGATGCATTGTTATGAATGTAACATCGGTTGCACTTTTACATAGGTTTATTAAAACAGGTATGCCGCTTGTAAATAAAAGAATCACGGTAGACGGTTCGGCTATAAATCAACCTAAAAACCTGCTTGTTCCCATTGGTACAAGTGTTTCTGATATTATTGAATTTTGCAACGGATGCAAATCAATACCAGGTAAGATCATTATGGGCGGTCCAATGATGGGTATGGCTCAACCTAACCTCCTTCCTGTAATACAAAAGCAAAACAATGCTGTTTTGATACTTAATAAAGCAGATGCGACAAAAAAAGAAGAGTCGGCTTGTATAAGATGCGGAAGATGTGTTTCGGCCTGTCCGATGAATCTTATGCCCACACTCATTGAAAGACTCGCAAGTATAAATGATGTTGAGTCTTTGGATAGAATCGGTGTTACTGTTTGTATGGAATGCGGATGCTGTGCCTTTAACTGTCCTGCATCCCGTCCTCTCGTACAGTATATGAGAAATGCCAAAGCAGTCTATAGAAAGGGAATCAAAAAATAATGGATAACAAATTACATGTTTCATCCTCCCCTCATCTTCATTCAGGTGCTTCCACAACGAAAATAATGTTGGATGTTATTATCGCTCTTATCCCTGCAGGAATTATGAGCGTTGTGCTTTTCGGTTTCAGATCTGTTGCGGTAATTTTCACCTGTGTTTTAAGCTGTATATTATTCGAATACGGTTTTCAAAAAATATCTAAAAAGCCTACCACAGTATGCAATCTTTCGGCTGTGGTAACGGGTCTTTTGTTGGCATATAACCTGCCTGTCGGTATTCCGTTATGGATGGCGGTCATCGGTTGTGCCGCAGCTATAATCGTTGTAAAGCAATGCTTTGGAGGTATAGGTCAAAATTTTGCAAACCCTGCAATAGTCGGTCGAATAGTTATGCTTGTTTCATTCTCTTCAGCAATGAGCACCTTCCCGCCTACTGTTTTTATGGCAGATGCCGTAACCACCGCTACTCCTATGCAGCTTCTCGCTAACGACCAGACACCTGATGTACTGTCGCTTTTATGGGGTAACCATCAGGGAACCCTTGGTGAGACCTGTGCCATTGCACTTATTATCGGTGGTCTTTATCTGATAATTAAAAGGGTCATCTCCCCCGTCATTCCCGTCTGCTTTATGGGTAGTGTTTTTGTTATGGCTCTTATTAAAAGTGGATTTGATATAAACTTCGCTGTCTGCCAGCTTCTTTCGGGCGGACTTATACTTGGCGCGTTTTTTATGGCAACCGATTATACGACCTCACCCATTAATTTTAAGGGAAAGATTGTTTTCGCATTAGGTTGCGGTATAATAACCGCTTGTATACGTTTTTGGGCTAATCTTCCTGAAGGTGTATCATATGCTATTTTACTTATGAATATCACCGTTCCGCTTATTGAACGTATTACCACCCCTAGACCTTTTGGATGGGAGGGGATTAAAAAATGAGTAAATTAAAACAAGTATTAATTCCTTCGATTGCATTGTTTGTAATTTGTGCCGTAGTTTCTCTTGCTCTTGCAGGTACAAACTTTATCACAAAGGATACCATTAAAAAAAGCGAACAAACGGCTTTGCAGAACTCATTAAGTGTCGCCGTACCCAATGCGGATGAATTTAAAGAGATGCACATACAGAACAACGTTTATTATACCGCTTTGAAGGATAATTCCCCTATTGCTTATGTAATTGAAACAAAGGCTAAAGGATACGGCGGAGATATTACCGCACTTACCGCCATTTCAAAGGATGGAAAGCTTTTAAAGGTTACGGTTACCGATGCTTCAAACGAAACCACCGGTATAGGTACAAAGGTTACCGAAAGTGAGTTTTTGGACGGTTTTACCGGTTCTCCCGATAACGTAGACGGTGTTACAGGTGCAACATACTCAAGTAACGGCGTAAAACAGGCCGTTAAAAATGCATTTGAGATTTTTGAAAAGATAGGAGGAGAAAAATGAGCAGACCTTTAAACGAAATAAAAAAAGGCTTTATTTTGGAAAATCCTGTCTTTAGACTTATGCTAGGCACATGTCCTTCGTTGGCTTTGACCTCATCAGCTTCAAATGCTATAGGCATGGGTCTTGCCGCAACAGCGGTTCTTATCTGTTCTAACCTCGTAATATCATTACTTCGCAAGCTTATCCCCGTCAAGGTTCGTATTCCCGCTTACATAACCATTATTGCAGGTTTCGTCAGTGTTGTTCAGCTTATAGTCAAGGCTTATCTACCTGCTCTTGACGCTTCTCTTGGTATATATCTTCCCCTTATCACCGTAAACTGTATTATACTTGGTCGTGCAGAGGCCTTTGCAGCCAAAAATACGCCATTCATTTCGGTTTGTGACGGATTGGATATGGGTATCGGTTTCACCGCTGCTCTGCTGATAATGGGAAGCATTCGTGAGCTTATAGGTGCAGGTACGCTTTTCGGAAACACTGTATTTCCCGAGAGTTTTGCAATATCTATTTTTGTTTTACCTGCGGGAGGCTTCTTTGTTTACGGATTACTTATAGCCTTAACCAATCTTCTTGCTGAAAAGGCGGGTAAAAAGCCCATAACTTCACTTGGTTGCAAGGGTTGTCCCTCTAAAGCTTTTTGTAAAAAGGCAGAATGTGACGGAGGTGACGAAAAATGAGAATGTTTATAGGAATTCTTATTTGTTCTATCCTCACAGAAAACTTTGTTTTGGCAAAGTTTCTGGGAATATGTCCGTTTTTAGGAGTTTCCAAAAAGCTCAATACAGCTGCAGGAATGAGTATCGCGGTTACCTTTGTTATGGTTCTTGCCACTGCAGTAACCTATCCGCTGTTTGCTTATCTTCTTGTTCCGAACGGACTTGATTATCTGCAGACGCTTGTATTTATACTTGTTATTGCCGCTCTTGTTCAGCTTGTAGAAATAATTCTTAAAAAGTTTATCCCTCCTCTTTATGAGGCTTTAGGCATTTATCTGCCGCTTATTACCACCAACTGTGCGGTTTTGGGTGTTACCATACTTAATTTCACAAAGGAATACACCTATGCGCAGTCTATAGTGAACTCTTTGGGATCGGGTCTTGGATTTATGCTTGCTATGATCCTTTTTGCAGGTGTAAGAGAGCGACTAGACAGTTGTGACTGTCCTAAATTTTTAAAGGGGCTTCCCATTACGCTCATTGCGGCCGCCATAGTTTCACTTAGCTTTACCGGCTTTTCCGGTCTTGCCGACAGATTTTTCTAAGGAGTATATCAATGACTGAAGTTTTAATTGCAGTTTGTATTGTTGCGGGTATAGGTCTTATTGCAGGTATTATTTTATCTGCCGCATCGGTAGCCTTGTCGGTTCCCGTTGATCCAAAGCAGGAGCTTATCCGAGACTGTCTTCCCGGTGCCAACTGCGGTGCTTGCGGATATAGCGGTTGTGACGGCTACGCTTCGGCTCTTGCAAGGGGCATCGCTGAGCAGGGGCTGTGTACCCCCGGTGGAAATGAAACCGCACAAAAAATTGCCGAAATACTCGGTACCGATGCTGCATCTGTAAGACAGGTAACAGCCGCCGTTAAGTGTAATGGCAGTTGCGAACATACAGATAGTATTTTTGTATATCAGGGTGCAAAGACCTGCGCTACCGCAAATCAGCTTTTTTCGGGCGGCGGAAAATGTTCCTTTTCCTGCATAGGACTCGGCGACTGCGCCGCGGTCTGTACCGAGGACGCCATTAACATATCGGACGGTATCGCATCGGTAGACCGCATCAAATGTAAGGGCTGCGGAAAATGTGTTACCGCTTGTCCTAAGGGTATTATTGAGCTTGTAGGTATCAACTCTGCATTTGTTTCGTGTTCTTCAAAGGATAAGGGTGCCATTACACGCAAAAACTGTACTGCAGGATGTATCGGATGTATGATGTGCGTCAAGGCCTGTGAATTCGGTGCGGTCAGTGTTGAAAACAATCTTGCTCATATAAATTCAAGTATCTGTACCGGTTGCGGTAAATGTGTTGAAGCTTGTAAAATGAACTGCATTTCGATACTTGTTCCCTGTTCTTAAAACACTACTATCCGCATAACCTTTTGTAAGAAGTTTTTTACAGGAGGTGCGGATATGTTTTTATCCCTAAAAATTGGCAAAAAAACCATTATTGCTTTGATCGTTGGTATTATTGTTGCAGTGCTTCTTATTGTTGGTGACATCATTCATCGTACAGATGAAGCAAATGCACTTGCCGAAGGCTCTACCGCTCAAGACAGGATCGTGTTTTTAAACGGATACGGCTGGAAGCTCGGTGAAGAAACAGAGTCTATACAGGTGGTCATACCCTCTGTTTTTAACGATGTTTACAAAAAATACAACGATATTCAGATAAGCGAGGGATATGATCTTACTCCCTACATGGGTAAAATTTGTACTCGTTATACCTATGAGGTTTTAAATTATCCCGACGGTATTGACGGAGTATATGCAAATCTTCTGGTTTATGAGGGAAAAATAATCGGCGGTGACATATGCACATACGCCATAGACGGATTTATGCACGGCTTTTCGGGTGATGCCGAAACTACCGGTGTGATGTTCGGCAGTGATGCTTTAGAAAACTGAAAGGATGTAAGACTTGGTCAGAATAGACAAGCTAATTTGCGAAAATTCAGAATATTCTCGCTCGGAAATTAAAAAACTAATAAAAAAAGGCCTTGTCAGTGTTAATGGGCATAAGGTGCTTTCTGCGGATACAAAGGTTGATGAGGATGTATCTGTTTTTATCGACCAAAAGCCTTTAAAGGTAAGAAAGCATATCTATTTAATGCTTAATAAGCCTAAAGGATTTGTATCAGCTACGGAAGACAGTCTTTCACATACGGTTTTAGAATTGATTCCAAGGGAATATGCAGGCAAAAAGCTTTTTCCTGCCGGCAGACTTGATAAAGATACAACGGGATTTATGATAATAACCGATGACGGTGATTTTGCTCATAGGATACTCTCTCCAAAAAATCACGTAGAAAAGGTTTATCTTGCCCAACTTGATACTCCTGTTACAGACGAAATGATACGCTCTTTTGAGCAAGGTGTCACGCTTTTTGACGGATCGCTTTGTATGAGGGCGGAGCTATCCGCAGCCGACGAAACAGGACTTTTGGCTCGTGTTGTTTTGCGTGAAGGTATGTATCACCAGATAAAAAGAATGTTCGGTGTTTTTAATGCCGGTGTCAACGAATTACGCCGAATTGAAATAGGTTCTGTTCCTCTTGACGCATCTTTACGTGAGGGCGAGTGTAGAGAATTAACCTTGGATGAATTATCCAAAATAGACATAAATAGCCGCTTTTTTTAGACTTTTTTGTGTATTTTTCCTTTCTTGTTGTGAAGTTGTACAAATTATGAAGCCAAACTTTGTCAATAATACCACTTGTTAGTTCGGCTCGGATTTGTTAGAATATTAACAAATAAAAATTTCGGAGGTCTATTCCAAAATGGCAAGTTTAACACTTAAAAACATTCAGAAGAAATATCCCGGCGGCGTTATCGCTGTTGATGATTTCAATCTTGAGATCAAGGATAAAGAATTCCTTATCTTCGTTGGTCCTTCAGGTTGTGGTAAGTCAACCACACTTCGTATGATCGCAGGTCTTGAAGACATTACTGCAGGTGAGCTTTACATCGATGACAAAATGGTCAACGATATTGCTCCTAAGGACAGAGACATCGCAATGGTTTTCCAGAACTATGCTCTTTATCCCCATATGTCAGTTTTCGAGAACATGGCATTCGGTCTTAAGCTCCGCAAGACTCCCAAGGAGGAGATCAAGCGCAGAGTTGAAGAGGCTGCTAAGATCCTTGACATCGAGCATTTCCTCGATCGTAAGCCCAAGGCTCTTTCAGGTGGTCAGAGACAGCGTGTTGCTCTCGGCCGTGCTATCGTTCGTGATCCTAAGGTCTTCCTTCTCGACGAACCTCTTTCAAACCTCGACGCAAAGCTCCGTGCTCAGATGAGAACAGAGATTTCAAAGATCCACCAGAAACTCGGTACTACCTTCATTTACGTTACCCACGACCAGACCGAAGCTATGACAATGGCTGATCGTATCGTTGTTATGAAGGACGGTTTCATTCAGCAGGTAGATACTCCTCAGAACCTTTACAACTTCCCCTGCAATGCATTCGTAGCAGGATTCATCGGCTCACCCCAGATGAACTTCATCGATTCCATTCTTAAGAAGGATGATAAGGGCTTCTATGTAGAGTTCGGTTCAGAGGATACAAAGCGTCGTGCAGGTATCAAGTATCAGCTTTACCTCCCCGAGAGCAAGAATGCCGATAATCGTCTTGAAGAGTATGTCGGTAAGGAGCTCATTATGGGTATCCGTCCCGAGCATATCCACGACGAGGATGTTTACATGGAAAAGTTTGCTGACAGCGTTATCAACACTAAGGTTGAGGTTACCGAGCTTATGGGCGCAGAAACCTACCTTTATGTTAACTGCGAGGGTCAGAACCTTACCGCAAGAGTTTCCAACACCTCTACTGCTAAGGTTGGCACCGAGCACAAGGTTGCTATCGATGTTACTAAGATTCACCTCTTTGATAAGGACACCGAGAAGACCATCTGCAACTAATTTTCATAATTTAAAAAGCGGAGGAAATTCCTCCGCTTTTATTTTTTTATAAATATACCACAGTACGATTATTAGTACACCTCTTTTGATAATATATCAATAGGAGGTGAGGACAAATGAGTACTGTATTTTTATTTTTGGTTGCAGTTATGTACTGTAAAGGAAAATATTATTCCGAATAAATTTTAGTTGAACTTTGTCATTTTTTTGTATATAATAGAGAAAAAAGATGAGGAGAGTTAATATTGAAAAGAGAAACAGAAGAACAGGAATTGTTGACTGTGCCGGCAGAGTTATAATTCCTAAAAGATTTCGTGAAGAATGCGGATTTGAAGACGGGACTAAGGTTGAGTTTTCTATGCTCGACGGTAATCTTGTTATAAGAAAAGCATCTCTTACCTGTGCTATTTGCGGTAGCCTTGAAGAACTAATTGAGATTGAAGACAAGGCTGTATGTAAAGAGTGTCTTAAAAAAATTAAAAACATATAATTTAAATTTTTCCTTGCAATATACCGTCAACGGTGTTACAATATGTTGGCGTGATATGGAGAGTTGTCCGAGTGTTCGAAGGTGCAGCACTCGAAATCTTATTCGCTAAACG
>JAFUPP010000013.1 GCA_017481115.1 Clostridia bacterium
GAATACCGTATTTTTTCATAAGATCCTTTGAAAAGACCTTGCTACCCTCTATAATTGCAGCGTTTGCTCTGGGGCCAAAGCAGGGAATACCCTTGCTTTCAAGAGCATCGACACAACCGAGAACCAAAGGATCATCTGGTGCGACAACTGCATAGTCTATTTTTTCATTTACAGCAAATTCTACTATTTTTTCAATATCCTTTGCACCGATATCAACGCAAATGGCATCGTTAGCCATACCTCCGTTGCCGGGAAGAGCAAAAATAGTTTCTACCTTCTCATTTTGCTTTAACTTTTTTATGATGGCGTGTTCTCTTCCGCCACCGCCTACTACGAGTATTTTCATTTTGATCTCCTAATTAATGGTGGAATAAACGCATACCTGTGAATGCCATTGCCATACCGTATTTATTACAGCAATCAATTACAAGGTCGTCACGGATCGAACCGCCGGGCTGTGCAATATACTTTACACCGCTGGCCCAAGCTCTTTGGATGTTGTCAAAGAAGGGGAAGAATGCATCCGAACCGAGTGCAACACCGTCGATGCTGCTGAGATACTCCTTGATCTCTGCATCGGTAAGGGGTTCGGGCTTACTGGTAAAGTACTTTTCCCAAACGCCGTCAGCACAAACATCCTCTTCGTTTTTGTTAATGTAACCATCAATAATATTATCTCTGTCGGGTCTGCCGATAGTATCCTTAAAGGGAAGGTTCAATACCTTGTCATGCTGACGTAAGAACCAGGTGTCAGCCTTTGTACCTGCAAGACGTGTGCAGTGGATTCTTGACTGCTGACCTGCACCGACACCGATAGCCTGACCGTCAACTGCATAGCAGACCGAGTTGCTTTGTGTATACTTAAGAGTAATAAGAGCGATTATAAGATCACGGATAGCGGATTCGGGAAGCTCCTTATTCTCGGTAACTACGTTTGAAAGAAGCTCACGGTTTATCTCAAAATTATTTCTGCCCTGCTCAAAGGTGATGCCGTAAACCTGCTTGGTCTCGACGGGAGCAGGAACAAAATCGGGATCGATCTTTACAATGTTATAGCTGCCCTTTCTCTTGGATTTAAGGATCTCAAGAGCCTTATCGGTGTAGCCGGGAGCAATAATTCCGTCCGAAACCTCACGCTTGATCATAAGTGCGGTAGTCTCATCGCAAACGTCACTGAGTGCAACCCAGTCACCAAAGGAACACATTCTGTCGGTACCTCTTGCTCTGGCATAAGCGCAGGCAAGGGGAGATTCGTCAAGACCCTCAATATCATCTACAAAACAGGCCTTTTTGAGCTTGTCCGAAAGGGGAATACCTACAGCTGCAGAGGTGGGGCTTACGTGCTTGAATGATGTTACTGCAGGAAGTCCTGTTGCAATTTTTAATTCCTTAACGAGCTGCCAGGAGTTAAATGCATCAAGGAAATTAATATATCCGGGTCTTCCGTTCAATATTTCAATGGGAAGATCAGAACCGTCTGCCATATAAATCTTAGAGGGCTTCTGATTGGGGTTACAACCGTATTTAAGTTCAAATTCTTTCATTTTACTTCTCCTTAGCAGTTTTTATTAATAAGTCTCTCGGTTTTTTCACCGGTTTTAA
>JAFUPP010000014.1 GCA_017481115.1 Clostridia bacterium
AAACCGCAAAAGCGGCACCAAAATCGCCCTCGACTACGCCGTTAAAAAGCAAAAGAACATTATTAAACTACCTATAGAATTAATAAATATATAGACAGGCAAAAGCAGTTGACGATATATCAGTATGGATAAGCAGGTTTGTATTTAAAAATACATAAGAAAAAGCATCGGTTGTTTTCCGATGCTTTTTGATTTATATGTTTATAAACTCTCTGAAACGGGGGAGCATTCCGATTTTATCGGGAACGTGCGGGGGCATCTGCAAAATATCGTGACCGGGGAAGTGATTGCCTTCGATCAGTGTCGGGCCCTCCGGCCTTACTGCAACATCCCAGCCGACATATCCAAGCTCGGTAAGGCTCTCTGCCGCCTTTATGCAAAGATCTGCACTCTCTTTCCAGAAGGGGAGCTGATAACCTGCGATAGGACAGTTTGTCTGGGGATGTACCTCGTAATAAACCGAATCCTTGTCAAATGCGGCATACTGAATTTTGCCGCTTTCAAGATCAATGGGGGCACACATTCCGCCGTTATTGATGTTATCAACATATTTACCCTTATTACCGATGCGTATAAAGGCATAAACGATATGGCATTTACCGTCCTTACCCCTTACGGTTACCACCCTGAGGGTGTTGACCGACAACGGATATATCTTGTTTATGTCATCGTGCTGTGTGATGCACTCCTCAACAAGACCGCAGTTATTGTTTTTAAGATGCTCGTAAAGCTCTTCTGCCGAGGCAAAATCCTTGACATTTAGCTTTTCAACACCCATTCCGCAGGTACCTTCTTTGGGCTTTGCAATTATGACACCCTGACGGGTTGCAAAATCACAAAACTCCTCTTTACTGCAGAGCGAAAAGTCAAGCCATTCTCTGCCCAAAAAGTTAGCAAAACGGCGGTTAAACTCGGTCTTATTCTCGATAATATGATAATGCTCACGGGGGTTAAGCCTTGAAACTATGGTATTGTTGATACCTCTTGTAACATAGGTCGAACGCTGAGCGGCAGTGAGATTATAAAACTCATTCAGCTTATAATCCTTATAACCTGCACCGTATTTCAGACCGCATTTTACCATATCAAAAAACAGCCATATTGAATTCTTACCCGTTTTTTTGTGTATCGCCCTAACGGTAGCAAACATATTCTTATAATCCATTTTAAGAATACGCTTGAAGATGTAAATAAGACGCTTCATATTAGTCCTCGCAGGGTCTGACTATGCACATAGGAGTCTGCTGACGGCTCTGATCAAGGGGATTGTCGCCAAACACCTTTTTGCAAAAGTCAATGTCTATTTTCTTGGAGCTTCTGCCAAGCACCTCAACGCCAAGATCGTTAGCGTCGATTATTACAACCCCGACGCCCGTATGATCCGAAAGAGTCTTTGCGACCTTATCGGGATCCTTGGGAGCAAGCTTTGCATATTTATTGTACGGGGGGAGGGTACAGTCACACGGACCGTCAATTGCTCTTGCCTTGGTGCCGCAAATCTTGTAGAAAACTCCCCTTACGCCAAACAGCTTTGTGACGGCTGAACAGGCGGCGGCGAAAAAGATTTTGGGTCTGCCTATTTCTCTTATTGCAAGCTCCATGGTCCAGGGAGAACCGAGACCTATACCGTAGGGGGTCTTGTATACAAACTTGCATAAAAACTTGGCGGTTTTAGAGGGCTTTATTTCGTCTATGGGGAAGGCTCGTCCCTGTGAAATAGCAACGATCTTTTCACTTATAAAAATATGGTCGCCCTCTTTAATATAATCCTTAACGTACTTATCGCACATCTCTATAAGATCGTCACCCTTCATAACGACGTGGGTCTTTACGGGATAACGGTTAAATTTACCGTATTCGGTTTCAATGGTAAGATTTTTTCCCTCATTGGGTACAAACGGCATTTCCATTATTTCACCTCAAAAATTATAGATTACCCGTTAATTATAAAACAAAATGCGTCTTAATGCAACAAGGCTCTTGATTATTTTGAGTCAGTTTGTTAATATTTATTTAAATAATGTATTATTGAAGAGGATAAAATGACAAGTTTAACTAAACCAAAGGAACAGTATCTCAAAGCGTTTCTGATAGGCATAGGTCTGTCGGCGGCTTTCTTCATACCCTTTATAATTGCAGATCAGGGTTATTTTTTGTTTTACGGAGATTTTAACGTTCAGCAGGTGCCCTTTTATCAGTTGGCACATAAGGCGATACACAACGGCGAATGGTTTTGGAACTTTAAGACCGATCTTGGTGCAAACTTTATAGGTTCCTATTCCTTCTATTTGTTGGGAAGTCCGTTTTTCTGGCTGACAATGCCCTTCCCGAATTCGTTTTTACCCTACCTGATGGGTCCGCTTTTAATACTTAAATTCGGATGTGCAACCCTTACCGCATACGCATTTCTTACCCGCTTTGTAAAGAATAAGGACTATGCCGTTTTAGGCTCGATATTATATGCCTTTTCGGGATTTTCTATCTATAATGTGTTCTTTAACCACTTCCACGAAGCGATAATAGTTTTCCCGCTTCTTCTCTTGGGACTTGAGATGTTTATTGTTGACGGCAGACGCGGTGTATTTGCACTTACCGTAACGATAGCGGCAGTCACAAACTATTTCTTCTTCTGGGGAATGGTAATATTCACGTTTATATACTTCTTTGCCCGTATTATGAGCGGAGAATGGAAGATAACCGTCAAGAGCTTCGGGCTTTTGGCATTCGAGGCGGTAATAGGTCTTGTGATGGGCGCGTTTTTACTGCTTCCGAGCATACTTGCAATAGCATCAAATACAAGAGTATCAAGCATACTTTTAGGATGGAATGCACTCCTCTACGGCAAGGAACAGATATACACCTATATTTTCCAAAGCTTTTTCTTCCCGCCGGACCTTCCCGCACGTCCCGTATTTTTCGACGGTGCCGATGTAAAATGGAGCTCGGTTGCAGGATGGCTTCCGCTGTTTAGTATGACGGGAGTATTCGCATATCTTCACAGCAAAAAGAAGAGTTGGCAAAACAGGATAATAGGTATCTGCTTTATTATGTCTATGATCCCTATTCTCAACGCATCGTTTTATGCCTTTAACTCCTCGTATTACGCAAGATGGTTTTATATGCCGGTGCTTATTATGTCGCTTATGACCGCCAAAGGCCTTGAGGATGAGTCGGTAGATATGAAAAAGGGACTAAAAACCACCCTTATCATAACACTTGTTACGGTAGCGATAATCGGCTTTATGCCAAACGGCAGGGAGGACCAAAATTTTGCTAAAAACTTCGGTCTTTACACCGAGGGCTTTGGCTACAGATTTATGATAACATCAATGATAGCGGTGGCATCGCTGCTTATCGTTGCACTGCTTTTGAAGATAAAAAAGAACAGCCTAAAGCAGTTTACCAGAATGACCTTCGCGGCGGTATCAATAATAACAGTTATATATTCCGCCGTGTTTATAGGACTCGGTAAAAGCCACTCCTATCTTACTACAGGATTTATAATTCCCCGTCTTATCGAGTCGAATGTATCACTGCCCGATCAGGACACCGTTCGTGTTGATGTTTACGAGGGAATGGACAATACCGCAATGTTCTTTAATATGTCAAGCATTAATGCGTTTCATTCGGTAGTACCCTCATCCATACCCGAGTTTTACGAATACATCGGTGACGAACGCTCGGTTGCATCCCGTCCTTCTACCGATGATTATGCAATACGTTCATTTTTGTCGGTCAAATATCTTCTCAACTATTCGTTGGACAGCCTACAGTTTGAAGCAAATGCCGCTTCATATGGCGGAACGATGCCGTACTACGTATTCCATTCCGAACAAAACGGATATAAAATATACGAAAATCAGTGCTATATACCCTATGGCTTTACCTACGATTACTTTATACCCATCTTAGATACCGCCGAAATGAGCGAAAACGACCGTCAGCTCACACTTTTGAAGGCGATTATCCTGGATGAAAAGCAACAAAGAAAGTATCCGTTTTTAGAAAACATTCACGGCGAATACAGTGGACCTACCCTCGATACCGTGCGTGAATACTCGGTAGAGCAGTACTATGATGACTGTGCTGAAAGAGCAAAAACGGCAGGAGTTACCACCTTTAATAAAAACTCCTTTACCCATAAGACCACCCTCGAAAAAGAAAATCTTGTTTTCTTCAGTATTCCCTATGACGAGGGATGGACGGCATATGTAGACGGAGTTCAGACCGATATAGAAAAGGTAAATATAGGCTTTATGGCGGTATACTGCACAGCGGGTGAGCATACCATAGAGTTCAAATATAAAACTCCCGGACTTACGGTCGGATTTATCATAACCGGAGCATCGGTGACGGTATTTGCGACATATGTTGCAGCAGTATACGTCTACCGTAAAAAGAAAAAAGCAAATGCGGTTGAGTCTGAACAGACCATGCCCGAAGAATCAGAAGAAGTAAAGGAATTACCCGATGAAAATACGGATAGCGACAATCTCGGATCTTGAAAATATAATTGCCATCTACGACACCGCGCGGGAGTTTATGCGTCAAAATCAAAATCCTACGCAGTGGGCAGGGGGATATCCTCAAAAAGAGGTCATCACCGCCGACATAGACCAAAAAATCTGCCATATTGTAGAAAAAAACGGCGAAGCAGTGGGTGTATTTGCCTTTTTTATAGGCGAGGACGAAACCTATCAAAGCATAGACGGAGGTTGGCTTTCGGACCAACCGTACGGTGTCATACACAGGGTCGCCTCCAACGGAAAATGCAGGGGAGTTTTTGATGCGGCGGTAAAATACTGCCTTGAAAGGATTCAAAATCTCCGCATTGACACACATAAGGACAATAAGGTAATGCAAAACGCAGTTTTGAGAAACGGTTTTAAGGAGTGCGGAATCATAATCACCCACGACGGCACCCCTCGTATCGCATATCAAAGGGTATAAATTAAAATAATCAAAGGCACCTTCCTTACGGATGGTGCCTTAGTTATATTCACCGTTGATAATTGGTATTGCCACACTAAAGTGCAGCGAAGGGGGTGATCGGCAATTTAATTATGTTCTTTTGCTTTTTAACGGCGTAGTCGAGGGCGATCTTTGTGCCGCTTTTGCGGTTCGCGGGAACAAAGGACTCATCGTAATACACGATACAGAACTTACTTTTATCTATCATCTCGTAGTTACGCTCAACATAGGCGGCTCTGCCTGCACCTATTATCTTTTTGGGATAATAGCTATCCTCATAGTTTTCTAAAAGATACTTCTTATAATAATCACTTATATACTGATATTCCGCCCGCACGTAGATCCGTTTTATATGTGGGTGTTTTTCTTTGCATTTAGTTACAAGCTCAAGACACAGACTGTCAAAATGGCTTTTACTGCCGAACAGAAATGTATCTACGTTTTCTTCGGTGATCAGTCGTTCAATGATCTCGGTCAATTTTACTCTCAAGTCCTCATTATCGTATATGCTTCTGTGACCGACAAAACAGCAGGTGTTTTTCTCCATTTTATTTCACTCCAAAGTAAATGATTTTTTACTTATTATAAATTATCTTTCACTTAAAGTAAATATATCTGCAGTTGAATCTTATAATATTTTGTCTCTTTTTTCGGTAGAATATATGTACAAAGAAAAAGGGGCAACAGAATGAAGACAGAATTTCCAGATAAGTATATAACTCTTGGACTTAAGATTTCGTATTACAGAAGAAAAGCCGGTCTCACGCAAGAACATTTTGCAGAGCTTATCGGAAAAAGCGTAAGCTTTGTAGGTCAAGTAGAAGGCACC
>JAFUPP010000015.1 GCA_017481115.1 Clostridia bacterium
CAATTATTGGTTTGTTGATGTAGAAGGCATAGATTGGGATTTTCTTAAAAACCTAGAATGGAGCAAGGCAGAGGATATAAAAGAATAAAAATCAAATAAACACAGGAGGTGTTATTATGCAAAAAAAGAAAAAGATATTGATAATAACGCTATGTGTATGCTTGATATTGGTTGCTTTTTTGTTATCATATTTACATTATCTATCACCGAAAGATTTTTCTTCTGTAGTTGATATTGATGATATTAATAAGATAGTCGTCGTGAACGGTAATACGGGAGAAACACTTGATTTTGATATTAAGCAAAATACACCTGAGTTTTATACCGTTTTAACCCAAGAAAAGTATATTTACGGTAAAAGTCTGAGCGAGGTAAACGACGGTTTTCAATATAAAGTATGCTTGCAAGATACATCCGGTATTGCAACGTATTTATTAATACAAAATGATGATGGTGTAATTGTTGATAAAACCTTTTATGAATTTGAGAACGATGAAATAGAAATTATACGATTGATCGAAGAGCAGTTTAGTAATGCTTCGGTTGATTAAGTAATAACCGCACAGCCGTTCGGGAGACCGAACGGCTTAATTTTTTTGTAAATTTTATATTCTGTATTTAAAATTACAATGTTATATGTTATAATTACTGTGAATTATTGTAGGCAGGTGCAAAAATGCAGGACAGGTTTAATAAGGATAATAAGCAGAGAGAAAATAACGATGTAATTTTCGGCAGAAATGCCGTTTTAGAGGCACTTCGTTCGGAACGTCCAATAGACAGTGTACTTATCGCCGCGGGTGAGAGAACGGGTGCAATAAATCATATCGTAGCATTGTGCAGAGAAAAGGGCATAACAGTTAAGGACGTAAACCCCACAAAGCTGGACTATATGGCAACGGGCGTGGGCAATCATCAGGGTATTGCCGCATACATTGCCGCATATGAATACGTATCGGTAGAGGATATCCTCAAAAATGCCGAAGATAAGGGCGAAGCGCCCTTTATCGTAATTCTTGACGAGGTAGAGGATCCCCATAATTTAGGTGCCGTAATCCGTACCGCCGAAGCATCGGGTGTTCACGGAATAATCATTCCCAAACGTCGCACCGCGACCCTTACCTCTGCCGTCAGCAAGGCAAGTGCAGGTGCGCTCGAATACGTGCCCGTAGCAAAGGTTTCCAATCTTGCATCGGTAATAGATGAATTAAAAGAGAAGAATATTTGGGTATACGGTGCGGATATGAACGGCCAGGATTTCAAAAAGACCGATTTTTCGGGCGGTGTCGCACTTGTCATCGGTAACGAGGGCAAGGGTATAAGCCGTCTTATCAGAGAAAAATGCGACGTTATAGTAAGTATTCCGATGAAGGGTAAAATAAATTCGCTTAATGCCGCCGTCGCAGCGGGTATACTAATGACAGAAGTCTCATGCAGGAGGGGATAGGATGCAGGATAAGGATAAAAACGTAAGCTCCATTATAGACGAGCTTTTAAACGAGATAGAAACCGACGTTGCAGCCGAAAACGAGGCTAAAGAGGCAGAAGCTCCCAAAAAGGAAGAGCCAATACCCACCCCAAAACAGCCCGAAGAGGTAAAAGAGCCGGAACTTGAGCCTACCCGTGTCTTTAAGACGGAGGAAAAGACGGAGTTTCAGGATATATCCTCCCATAAAAAGCCGCAGACCCCTGCAGGCTTTGACGAGGCAAGAAAAAAACGTGTAGCCGAGTTCGAGATGCAAAAAAACGTAGAAAATAAAAGACATACCGAGTTTTCGGGCAATCACGATGACTACGAAAGCGTTGCCGACTCAAAGGCGGTGTCGGACGATCTTACGGCACGTTTTAACTATGCTAAAAGGGTAATGACATTTTCTGCAGTATTCTTTATACTTGCCCTTGCAGTTAATCTGCTTCCCTTTGTAAAGGATCTGCTTTTGTCCTATTCCCAAAACGCACTGCTTATTACCAACACCGTATTTGTACTCATTCTCATCATAATAAACTACGGTACGGTATTCGGCGGACTCTTTTCGTTTTTTAGATTTAAAGCAGATATAGACTCGCCGTTATCATTGGCATCCTTAATAGTTTTGTCCGCCGATATAACCTACTTTTTCTCGGATACAAACTATTCCACACAGTATTTTGCAGGTGCTTGTGCGGCACTCGGCGGAGCCTTTGTGCTTAATAACTTTGCCAAGCTTATGCTTATAAAGAGGATACGTACAAACTTTAATCTTGTCGCAAACGAGAAGAAAAAGTACGCAGTCACCGCCATCAGCGGTCAGGATACACTTGATCTTACCGATAACAGAAGCGACAAAATGGTGGCATTCCGTAAGCCGACTGTAAATCTCTTAAACTTTTTAAATAATTCCTTTTCGGATGACCCCGTCAGCCGTATGTACCGCGTTATGACCTATATAATGCTCGTAGCCGCGGCGGGAATAGTCGGATACGGTGTTTATATTGACAACATAGCATTGAATGTTAATGCGATTTTATCGGCTCTTGGTGCTGTAATGCTGCTTGTCTGCCCCTTTGCATCACTTTTGTCGGCAGGTGTTCCTATATCCGCCAACAACCGTAAGCTCCGCCAAAGACGTATTATTTTAAACGGCTTCAATTCGGTAAAGAAATTCTCAAAATGCTCTGCGGTCGCACTCACCGCAAAGGAGCTTTTCCCAAAAGGCAGCGTGCAGCTTATCTCCTTTGAGATGGAAAAGGATGCAGACTTTGAACAGATCCTTACCTACGCCGCAGCGCTTCTCAAAAAGAACGATTCCACGCTTAACGGAATACTCGATAACTGCTTTGACGGTAATATAGGCCCCATTCCTGAGGTTGAAGACTACGAAAAGGTTGGTAATTTCGGAATGGCAGGTATGGTAAACGGTACACCCGTTTTGGTGGGTAGCGCAGGTCTTATGGACCGCTTTGGTATCAAGGGCTATAACACCGCCATCACCGGAAAGATAAACCGATTCAGAATGTATATATCGGTAGGCGGTAAGCTGTCTGCACAACTGCTTTTAAGATACGTTCCCGATAAGGAAATAGCAAAAAGCCTTCAGCTTCTTGTCGATTACGGTAAAAAGATATATATTTCAAGTGATGATGTCAATGTTTCGGAAAGACTTATCACTCGTAGCTTTGAATTGGATGAGTCCTGTATCGTGATGCTAACGGATAAGGGTATACAGGAGCTTTCAAAACAGGAAGCCTTTGAGGAAAGTGTCGACGGTTCAATAGGATTTTTTGGCAGAACCTCCGACTTTGTTGATGCAATAATCTGTTGCTTAAGGCTTCGTACCTGTTATGCTGTCACCAAGGCGATACACATTATTTTTGTTACCCTTGCAGTCATAATAGCCTTTGTATGCATCTTCTTTAAGTTTAGTATTTCACCCATATTTGTTCTGGGCTTCCAGACGATCACCGCTCTTGTAAGCACACTCTTACCTATGGTGATATCAAGAGACTAATAATTTTTCCGCGGTATTTTTATACCGCGGATTTTTTATATTGACAAATTAATTGCCATATACTATAATACAACTGTACTACTCGTACTAATACAGTTATGAAAGGAGATGAATTGATGTTTGTAATTGATGCCATGTCACGTTGTCCCGTGTATGAACAGCTTATCAGCCAGATAGAGCGTTTTATACTTGTAGGGCTTATAAAAGAGGGGGAACAGTTACCGTCGGTCAGAGCTTTGTCGGTATCTCTTTCGGTCAATCCAAACACCATTCAAAAGGCCTACTCCGATCTTGACTCAAGAAAAATCATATTTTCGGTACCCGGTAAGGGATGCTTTGTAAGCGAAGATGCAAAACAGCTTCTTAGTGAATACCGAAGAAAAAGACTTGTTGATCTTGAAGAAATGCTGAATGAACTTAAAATTGCCGGTATCTCAAAGGATGAGGTCAATGAGGTCATTGAGAAAATTTTTGATGAGAGGAGATAATTTATGATTGAGGTAAAAAATCTTGTTAAAAGATTTGAAAAATTTACGGCTGTAGATAATCTTTCCTGCACGATCCCCGACGGTTGTATATACGGAATGGTAGGATCAAACGGAGCGGGTAAATCCACCTTTTTGAGAGTGCTCAGCGGTGTATACCGTGCAGATGGCGGAGAGGTGCTTTTAGACGGTGAGCCGATATATGAAAATCCTGCTGCAAAAGCTAAAATAATAATGGTGCCGGATGAACTTTATTTTATTCACGGTGCCAATATGAACCGTATGGCAAAGCTTTACAGTGCGGTTTATCCTGGTTTTGATATGACCCGCTTTAATGAATTGACGGCGGCTTTCGGGCTTGATCCAAAAAAGAATATAGCCACCTTTTCAAAGGGTATGAAGCGTCAGGCGGCAACCATACTGTCACTTTCGGCAAGACCGCAGTACATCTTTTTCGATGAGACCTTTGACGGACTTGACCCAATAATGAGAACTCTTGTAAAAAAGGTCATATGCGATGACGTTGCCGAAAGAAAAACCACCGCTGTGATAACGTCGCATTCACTCCGTGAGCTTGAGGACACCTGCGATCAGTTGGCACTTCTCCATAAGGGCGGACTGGTGCTTGAAAGCGATGTTCAAAACCTTAAAACATCTCTGTTTAAGGTTCAAATTGCATTCTCCGATGAATATGATCACACCCGATTTGAAGGCATTGAATTGGTTTCATTCCTTAAAAAAGGAAGTGTTTCAAATCTTATCGTAAAGGGTGACAGGGATGAGATAAGGGTAAAGCTTTCGGCTCTTTGCCCGATAATATTGGATATTCTTCCGCTTTCTCTTGAGGAGGTATTCACCTACGAGATGGATGCCCTCGGCTATAAATTTACGGATGTATTGGAGGGACAGAAATGAAAAACAAAATTTTTGATATAAATCTCTTTGTTGAATCTCTACGCAGGACCTCCGTTATGGGATGGGTGTTTACGGTTCTGCTTTCAGTGCAGGCGGCATTTCTTGCAATAGGCAGGTATATTGACACTTATCCTCCGACCGTAAAAGAGGGGCTGGGATTTTTTGAAATTAATCCTTTGCTTATAATTCTTCCCATAACCGCAGCCCCCGTCTTTATGCGTGTGCTGTTCGGCTTTTTAAACAAACGAAGCACATCTGATTTTTGGCACTCGGTACCCTTTACACGTCAGTGTATCGCCGTCACATTTTTTGCGGCAGCCTTTACAAGATGCGCTATGGCGGGGGTTATATCCACCGCTGTTGCGGTAATCGGAAACCTGTTTTCATATAAATATTTTGTAATAGAGTTTTCTTCGGTAATACTGACACTTTTGTGTATACTCATTATGTGCCTTCTTGTAATGTCGGCAATTCTTGTTGCAATGAGTGTTACGGGAACAGCGCTCAATAATTTTGTAGTAGCAGCCATCATTCTCTTTTTACCCAGAATTATTATAGGATTCTTTGAAAGTGCTACTTCACATGGGTTCCTTTTTGATAACACCATTTCCACCGGCTTTGCTTCAGGCTCACTTAATTTGTTGTTTGGAACCTTCGGGGGAGTACTGTTTTCGGTCTCGTCCTACAGCGAGATGTTTTCATCTGCCGCGTCGATGTTTTACACACTTGGTCTTGCGGCGGTATATTTTGCGATAGGCATGCTGCTGTTTATAAAAAGAAAAAGCGAAACGGCGGGACTGAGCTCGGTAAACCGATATATCCAGACAGCATCAAGAGTATTGGTGGCTTTTGTCATATGCTTTATTCCTGTTTATGCCATAACCAACGCCCTGAATAAAGGGTTTTCTATGTCGGGCAATGCTTTCTTTTTTATAGTGATGTATACTGTAGCGTTACTTGCCTACTTTATCTACGAACTTGCAACCACAAAGAGTGTCAAAAGTATGGTAAAATCCGCATCGACATTATGGATATTGGCGGTACTAAATGTCGTAGTAATATTCGGTGCGCATCTGACTTATGAAGCAAAACTGGGTTACACTCCCGATCCCGAAAGTGTTACGGCCGTCAGGGTAATGGGTGATAGTAGACCTTATAACGCAGACAATTATTTCGACAACAGAATATCGGATGTAGCAATACAGGATGATGAACTTGAAAAGTATCTGTGCGATCTCTACGTTCAAAGCCGTGAAAAATGTGAAAAATCGCCTGTCAACTTTGAAAATAGCATAACCGTAGGTTTTAAGGATGGCTTGTCCTATAAATACCGAAATCTGCTTGTATCAAAACAGCAGTATGCTAAGATCTTAAATATGCTTGAAAAATCTGAACAGATAAAGCAGATTTACGAAGTGGATGATATTATTGACAGCGCCGTAAGTTATGATGTTGTGGTTGACCTTACGGGCTATGAGGAAATAACCAAAAAGGATGTAGAGGAGATCATAGCCACATATAAGCAGGATGTTGCGGATATGGGTTTTGAAAAATGGCGTGAAAAACTTGAAAAATCGGGTGACTACTATTATACCGATAAATCGGGTAAG
>JAFUPP010000016.1 GCA_017481115.1 Clostridia bacterium
GAGGTTTATTGATAAGGTCAAGCGGATAACCGAAATCAAGGAACTAACGTCTGAGTTGGTACACGAGGTCATTGATAAAATTGTGGTAAACTCTCCGAGATACCTTGACGGAAAAAGAGTTCAACTCATAGATATTTACTACAACGGCGTTGGCATACTCCGAGAGCTTAGTCCCGAAGAAATGGAAGAAGCGTTCCAAAATCATATGGCGGAACGTAAAGCAAAAACGGCATAGCCAATGGCTACACCGCTTAACGAAATCAATTATTCAGTTTAGATACAAGAGCCACCTTGTGGCACCTTCCTTACGGAGGGTGCCACAAGCGGTGCTTTATTTTTTTGCTTAAAAACATATCAGCAAAGCGTAAAGCTTGTCTTTTTTTATTTGCGCGGTATAATAAATATGGGGGTGTTTTTTTGAAGGATGATATAAGAAAAAAGCTGATGTCTATGGCGGATGCAAATTATAAGGATTTCAGTTCAAAGCTTATGCCTACCGTAGATAAGGAAACGGTAATGGGTGTGAGGGTGCCTTTGCTTCGCAGCTTTGCAAAAAACCTTACCGACTATGATGATTTCTTAAACGATCTTCCGCATAAATACTTTGAGGAAAACAATCTTCACGCCTTTTTGATTGAAAGGGAAAAGAGTTTTGACAAATGTATTGAAAAGCTGGAGTCTTTTTTGCCGTATGTAGATAATTGGGCAACCTGTGACGGTATGAAACCCAAAGCTTTGAAAAACGAGCCCCAAAAACTGATGATTTACATAGACAAATGGATTCATTCCTCTCATATTTACACGGTTCGGTATGCCATAAATCTATTAATGAGCTTTTATTTGGATGATAATTTCAATGAAGCTCATTTAAGACTCGTTGCCGATATAAAAAGCCGGGAATACTATGTGAATATGATGAGGGCGTGGTATTTTGCAACGGCACTCGCAAAGCGTTATGAAGACACATTGCCATATATAAAGGACGGATGTCTTGATAAATGGACACACAACAAAACCATACAAAAATCAATAGAAAGCTACAGAATAAACAAGCAGCAAAAGGACTGTCTTCGAAGCTTAAGGATAAAAAATAGGTAAAAAGCAGATGCTTTCGCATCTGCTTTTTCTATTGGATATTATTTGATTCTTTATAGCTTTGAACGAATTTAAGGACGGTATCGGAAGAACCCTTAGGTTCACCCTCCTTTAATACAAAGAATAAGTAGTTATTGATATCCTTTTTATCACCGGAGGTTGCCTCACACCTTAAGGTAAAGGAACGGATTCCCTCAGGAACGGTAAACTCAACCTCCTTGTCAAATACACCCAATACCGTGTTATCCTCCGATATTGCAGTGATACAAATGGTTGCGTTCTTTACATCCGCATCATCGTCATGCACAAAGGGTGTAGCCGAAAATGTCTTACCGGGAGCTAATGTTATGGTGTCGTATTTTAAGGATATATGGAATCTCTTCATAGCATCGCGGTAGAAATAGTACGCAAGCTTTGGTGTCATAGAATAATCAAGAAGCGAGGTGCAGGAAAAGTTTGGCCAGGGCTCGTTCATCTGCCATACAATACTGCCGCAGTTTTTCCATTGTCTGCGACGGTTGGCTTCAAGAGCATATCTTATTCCTTCTGCCTGCATAAACTGTGATACCGTGATCAATGTATCAATACAACCGTTTAAATCACCGAATATTTTGCTTTCACGATAGGAGAAGGTATCCCACCATTCGCCGTGATGACGCCAGACAGGGTTATTGGCTGCGGTGTAAATACGGTCCTTGTTGGACTCGGAGAAAATACGGTCCAGCATTTTAGGATTGGTCATTCCGTCAACACCGAATTCCGAGTGAAGCTGGATAGGTGAATTGTTGTAAAGAGTATATTGTCTTGTGGGTCCCTGATATTTCCAAGGACCGTGAACATCGTGGTTGAGCTCGGGGCGGGCAGCATCCTGCCAAGCCAACGGACCGGACGCAGATGTCGGCAGCATAAGACGGTCGGGGTCAAGACGGGAGGTAATTTCCCGTAACATAGCAATGTTTTCATCCTCGTAGGTTGCGGGGAATCCGTCTGCATCCATAAGCTCATTTCCGCCGCTCCAGAAGGTAAGACAAACGTGGTTTCTTCTGGCACGAACAGCCCATTCGGCCGTGGCTGCGGCAAGCTTAAGAAACTCAGGACGTTTTGAGGGTACATTATCAATGCCCGAGCTTGACTGGATAAACTCCTGCCATACCATTATTCCGTAGCGGTCGCAAAGATCGTAAAAGATTTCTTTTTCTATAATTCCGCCGCCCCATACTCTGATAAGGTTAACGTTTGCATCCTTACAAAGTCGGATCAGTTTTTCGTAGCGTTCATCTGTTACACAACCGTACATAAGATCCAAAGGTGTTATGTTGACACCCTTAATATATATCTTTTTGCCGTTGATTACGGGAATGTAGGGAAGTGCGGATTCAATAGCATCATCGCACTGTGCATAATCAAGTGAACGCAATCCTATTTTAAGTGATTTTTGATCCGAAACCGTACCATCTTGCGATACGACCGAAAGTTTAAGGTCGTAAAGGGGTTGCTCACCTGAACCGTTTGGATACCATAATAAAGGATGGGTAACGGTGAGTGAAAAGTCGGCCTTGCCGTCATTGATCGGCACCGAGGTGTTGTCGATGGGTGTTTCGTTATAATATAAATTAGCTTCAAGACGGGCATTGTCGTCGCTCTTTATAGAAGAAGTTAAAACCGAGCCTGTAACAAGACTATCGCAGTAACGGTGTTGAATCTCTTTAATTACGGTATCACCGCTTATAAGTACACATACCTCTTCCCAAAGACCCATACCAACCATACGGGTGCAAAAATCCCATTTATATGTAAAACGTGCCTTTTGCGTAAAGGTGCGGCTGGTAAAGCCTATCTGTCCCATTTCGTCGGGAGCCGATTCAATAATTACACGAACGGTATTGACTTCATCGCCAAATCTTGCAAACTCTCCCATTTCTACAAAAACGGGTTCATACATACCTTCGTGTTCACAAATAAAGCGATCGTTTACAAAAATCCGTGCCTTGTAGTCTATACCGCCGAAATACAACCTGATACGGCTGCCCTTCAAATCTTCGGAAAGAGAAAAAGAGGTCTGGTACGTCCACCATCTGTTTGAAACCCATTCGCATTTTAGGGAGTTCATCTCAAAATACGGATCTTCAATTATTCCTGCACGAAGAAGGTCGTCATAAATGCTGCCGGGAACCTTGGCATCAATAATTCCCGTAACACCTTGATGGATATGTCCTGTTTCCATAGAGCCATTTTGTATGGGAGTATATGGCCAATATCCTGCAAGTTTCCAATCGGTCAAACAAATTTTCATAACATCACCTTTTTCAAAATGTCAGAATTTACCTGCAGTATATATTTGTTTGTATTGATTGTCAAGAAAAATACAAAATATTACTAAAAATCGGTCTGCACCCTTGCTTTTTTCGAACGAAAATATTATTCTAATAATGTATAAAGCAATACAAGTATTAATAACTTGTTTGGGAGGAAAAATTATGGATAAAAAATTAAGGGTCGCAGTTATTGGCTGCGGAAATATTTCGGTAATGCATCTTGATTCAATAGCCGCTTTTGAGGATGTTGAGCTTGTTGCGGTATGTGACATAAAGGAAGACCGTGCAAAGGCCGCTTCCCAAAAATATGGCGGAAAGGTATATACCGACCATATGGAAATGCTCGAAAAGGAAGAGCTTGATGCAGTACATGTTTGTTTGCCGCATTATCTTCACGTTCCCGTGTCGATAGATGCCTTCAAAAAGGGTGTAAGCGTTTTAAGCGAAAAGCCTATGAGCATTAAGTATGAGGATGCCGAGGAGGCTGTCAGAATTGCAGACGAGTGCGGCGTAAAGTATGGAATTATCTTTCAGTGCAGATATAACGCCCCTTCACTGCTTGTAAAACAACGTGTACTGGACGGAAAGCTTGGAAAGGTAAAATGCGGCAGAACCACACTTACCTGGTACAGACCTGATAATTACTACGATTCTTCGGATTGGAAGGGTACCTGGGATAAGGAAGGCGGCGGAGTTATTATCGACCAGGCAATTCACTCCATCGACCTTGCAAACTGGATGATCGGCAGCACACCTGTCGAGGTACAGTCAACGCTGCATAACCGTAACCACGAGATTATGGTGGTTGAGGACTCGGCAGAGGGTCTTGTAAAGTATGAAAACGGTGCAATACTTTCCTTCTACGCAATGAACAACTATCTTATTGATGAACCTATCGAGATAAGACTTCTTTGCGAAAACGGTAAGGCAACCTTTACATATGACGAGGCAAGGGTGGTTTATAACGACGGGACCGTTGAGACCGCCAAAAACAATCCCGAGGATATGTTCAAGTATTCCGGCGGTAAGGATTACTGGGGCTTCCAGCACGCAACACAGATAAGACAGTTTTATAACGCCGTGCTCGGTAAGGAAGAGCTTGAGATTTCGGGCAGAGAAGCACTTAAGATCACACGCATTATCTGTGATATATATAAGAATAACGATAACAAAAACCTTATAAAATAAGAGTAAAGTTAAATTCGGTATTGAAAGAAAGGAGTTAAACCATGGGACTTATTAAGGCAGGACTCGGTGCGGTCGGCGGAGTACTCGCTGATCAGTGGAAGGAGTTTTTCTATTGCGATGCACTTGAGGTGGATGTACTGGTAAGAAAGGGTCAAAAGCAGGTTAACGGACGTTCATCCAACACAAAGGGCAGTGATAATATTATTTCAAACGGCTCGGGTATAGCCGTAGCCGACGGACAGTGTATGATAATCGTAGAGCAGGGCAAGATCGTAGAGGTCTGTGCTGAGCCGGGTGAGTATACCTACGATACATCTACAGAACCCTCTATATTTGCAGGCAAGCTCGGTCAGAGCATTATAGATACCTTTAAGCTTATAGGTAAACGCTTTACCTATGGCGGAGATACAGGCAAGGACCAAAGGGTCTACTATTTCAATACAAAGGAGATAATAGGCAATAAGTTTGGTACTCCAAGCCCCATTATATTTGAGGTCGTAAACAAACGCATCGGTATAAGCCGTACGGTAAATGTACGTTGTAACGGTGTCTATTCGTACATAATAACTAATCCGCTTTTATTCTATACAAAGGTCTGCGGTAATGTTGAATACGAATATACACGAGACGAGATAGACGAGCAGTTAAAGACCGAGTTTGTGTCGGCTTTACAGCCGGCATTCGGTGCCCTCGCAGAGCAGGAGCTTCGTCCTGCACAGCTTCCCGCAAAGGTCAACGAGCTTAAAAATGCTATGAATGATGCTCTAAAAAGCGAGTGGGTCGAATCAAGGGGTATCACAGTTGAAAAGATTGCACTTAATCCCATCACACTTACCGATGAGGATATGAAGAAGATTCAGGATATGGAGGATGCCGCAAGTTACGGCTCCAATCCCTTTATGATGGCGGGTCGTATGACCGAAGCTACCGCAAATGCTATGGAAACCGCAGCCTCAAATGAAGCAGGTGCTATGACAGGCTTTATGGGTATGGGCATGGCAGGTAACGCTATGGGCGGAGGATTCAACGCATCCCAGCAGTTTTATAATATGGGTGTTCAGCAACAGTCTGCCGCAAATGCAAATCAGTCGAGTAACGGATGGAAATGCTCCTGCGGTACCGTATCAAACGGTAAGTTTTGTACCGAATGCGGCGCACCCAGACCCTCAGATAACGGATGGAAATGCTCCTGCGGAGAGTTGAACACAGGTAATTTCTGTCAAAACTGCGGGGCAAAAAAACAGTAAAGCCTTAATGAAGGAGTGAATAACCATGGCGGTACTTCAGCAGTACAAATGTCCCTGCTGTGATGGTGCTATAGAGTTTGATACCGATCGTCAAAAAATGAAATGTCCGTATTGTGATACGGAATTTGATGTTGAAACGCTTATATCATACGATAATGAGCTGAAAAACCAGCAGGATGACAGTATGACATGGAATACCGCAGCGGGCGGTGAGTGGCAGGAAGACGAGACTAAAAAACTTCGCGTATATACCTGCAACTCCTGTGGTGGTGAAATAATTACAGATGAAACCACCGCAGCAACAAGCTGTCCCTTCTGCTCTAATCCCGTAATCATGATGGGTCAATTTTCGGGAGTGCTAAAGCCGGATTATGTTATTCCCTTTAAGCTTGACAAAAAAGCGGCTGTAGATGCACTGAAAAGGCATTACGGTGGAAAACGTCTTTTGCCAAAAACCTTTAAGGAGCAAAATCATATTGACGAGGTCAAGGGTGTTTATGTTCCCGTTTGGCTTTTTGATGCAGATGCCAACGCAAATATAAGATATAAAGCATCACGTGTTCGTGTGTGGGGTGACAGCCAGTATACCTACACAAAAACCAGCTACTACTCGGTATCAAGGGGAGGAACCATCGGTTTTGAAAGGGTGCCTGTTGATGGCTCCACCAAAATGGATGATGCTCTGATGGAGTCTATCGAGCCCTTTGATTTTTCGGATGCGGTAGACTTTCAAACGGCGTATCTTTCGGGCTTTTTTGCCGATAAATATGATGTCGATTCCAACCAAAGCTTACACCGTGCAAATGAGAGAATAAAAACCAGCACAGAAAATGCGTTTGCCGCAACGGTTCAGGGCTATTCCTCCGTAATTCCCGTTCATTCAAGCATCAATTTTGAAAACGGTGTGGCAAGATATGCTCTTTATCCGGTATGGTTGCTTAATACCACCTATAACGGACAGAAATACAGTTTTGCAATGAACGGACAAACAGGCAAATTTGTGGGTGATCTTCCGCTCGACAAAAAGGCGTACAGAAAATGGCTTTTTGGTGTCGCAGGTGTGGTAACTGCCCTTTCCTTTGCCGTATCTTACCTGATATGGTTATTGTAAGGAGGATACGGATATGATCAAAAAGATAATTTCTTTACTGTTTGCACTCCTTTTGATTTTTGCATTTTCACTCAGTGTGGCGGCAGAATCCGGTATGCCTCGTCTTATTGACAACGCAGATCTTTTGACCGATTCGGAACATAGCGCCATAACAAAAGAGCTTGATGATACATCTGCAAGGTATAAGGTGGATATTGTAATTGTCACGGTGGATACCGTGGGTGGATACTCCTCCGATTATTATATTGAGAAGATATACGACGAGTACGGTTACGGCTACGGCAGTACATATGATGGAGTTATGCTTTTGGTGGCTATGGAAGAGCGTGATTATCGCATCCTTTCCAATGGATTGGGTGCCGATGCCATTTCGCTTGATGATATTGATTCGATCGGTGAGGAGGTATCAGCATTTCTTTCCGACGGCGAATACACCGAAGCCTTTGAATGCTTTATAGACGAATGCAGCTACGAGATAAACGGTGAGATCAACGGATTTCCCTTTGATTATCTGAAAAATATAGCTATTGCCCTTGTTATCGGCTTTGTTGTTGCATTTATCGTAACGGGTGTTATGAGAAGTAAGCTCAGATCCGTAAAAAGACAGCTTGCCGCAACACAATATACCAAAGAGGGTAGTATGCAGGTGAAATATGCAAACGATTTCTATCTTTACTCAACCGTTACCCGTATAAGAAAACAAAACAACACACATCGTGTATCGGGTTCGTCTCGTAATGTGGGCGGAGGTAAGTTTTAATCGACCGAAAAGGGTACTTTATCGGAGCATTACTTGAGCTCTTAAAACATAGGTTTGTCAACCAAAATTGCAAAAAATCTAAAAAAGTTAAATCCCCACACCGAAAGCGTGATGTCCTTAACGGAGAAAACGAAAACCGAATAGGATAACAAGAAAGGCAGCATAGTCTATGATGGCTATGCTGCCTTTTGTATTGTTTAATATCAAACAAATCGAGGCGTCGCAGAAATGCGGTGTTTTTTTGAATTTTATGTCGAAAATCGCTGGACTTGTGGAAAGTGTTGTGGTATGTGTTTGTGTTGCAAAAAGGAGGTGCAACGCACATGACAACACTTGAAGATCTGTATTACGGCAACATCAGTCCACACGAAAGGTACATAAAGCGCGGTTCGAGAGTCGATCAACTCGTAAAGCTCATATGCAAAAACGAGGAAAGCCTAATGGCAACGCTCACTGAGCAGCAGAAAGAAACCTTCGAAAAGTTTAAGGACTGCCAAAGCGAACTTGCAGGACTGACCGAACGAGATGCATTCAGGGACGGATTCATCCTTGCGGTGCGAATAATGGTTGAAGCGATGGAAGGGTTAGAAACGGTGGATGATATATGAAAAAACTAATAATTTATCTTCTCTGCTGTGTGGTGCTCGTGAGTATGGTGGGATGCGGTAGCAACACCGCACCGCCTCCTACAGAGAGTCCGACGACAACGGTATCGGAAACGGTAATAACAGACCCCCCACTCGAAACAACACCGTCAGTAGCGGAAGTAGAGCCGACAGAGAAAGAAAAAGAGCCTGTCCCGACCGAGAGCAAGGATCAAGCAACCGATCCGACCGTAACCACCACAGAGCCAATAACGATACAGCCAACAGAAATAGCAACAACCACTGTAACAAGCACCGCTGAAGAGAAGGTTACTCCTCTGATTGAAGAAACCGCGGAAAAGACGATACCGCAGCTTACGGAAAGCGAAACATCGGAAACTGAACCGCCAAAAGAAGAACCAAAAGGGGAAAC
>JAFUPP010000017.1 GCA_017481115.1 Clostridia bacterium
ACATAGGTGTGAATGAAATGTCCAAGACCGTTAAGAGCAGGATAGTTGAAGGTATATCTGTTACAGGCTGTACCCTCAGCATCAGCACTCTTTAAAATGCTCATCTTATAGCTGAAATCATTCTCACCGAAGGTGATCATACCGCTGATACGGGGAGTAAGATTGGGAGCATCGGGCTCAAACTCTCTTGTTTCGAGTGATTCTTCAAAACCTTTACCCTCCTTGATGAAGTTGTAAATGGTATCGGTCTGATCTCCGTTTGTAACAATAAGCTTGTTTTCAAACTCGCGGACCGCCGCATAAATGATAAGGCTGGGATCCTCAACCTTTGAAGCATCAAAGGGTTCGGTGAAAATACAACCGTCTTTTTGTGTAAATACACGGTTTCTTGAATTAGCACTTCTGCCCATTATAAAATAAGCTGAAACTGCCTTTCCGGAGGGGGTCTTGCCTAAAACAATACCTCTTCCTACATATGAGTTGCCCTCAATAAGCTCTGCAATATCGTTAATTTTATAAATATTCATATTAAACATCCTTTCATTATGCGTTTACTAAGTTTTTGCAGACCTTTTGAACAGACATCGGAAGAATGATCCATTCAGCCTCCTGCATAACTCTTTTTTGTAAAACTTCGGGTGTATCATCGGGTAAAACATCTACCGCCTTTTGCATTATGATCTCGCCGCCATCGGGAATCTCATTGACAAAATGTACCGTAGCACCCGTAACCTTGACACCCTTTTTAAGTGCTTCCTCATGGACCTTAAGTCCGTAAAATCCCTTACCGCAAAATGAAGGGATAAGTGAAGGGTGAACATTGATTATTCTTTTTGGATATCTCGACGTAAAGTCCTCGCTCAAAATGGACATAAACCCGGCAAGAACGATAACGTCAATACCGTTTTTATCTAAAAGCTCTATAATCTTATTTTCAAAATCTGACTGATCGGCACAATCCTTTTTACAAACCACAGCAGAATCAATACCTGCGTTTTTTGCCCTTGTAAGAGCAAAAGCATCTCGGTTATTGGAAACTACAAGACAGATTTTGCCGTCGGAGATGATGCCCATCTCCTGTGCGTCAATAAGAGCCTGTAAATTGGTACCGCCGCCCGATACCAAAACCGCAATTTTTGCTATATCACCCTTCATATCGGTTCCTCACTTATTCTATGATGATCTTTTCGTCTGATTTAATTATCTCGCCGATAACATAAGCATCCTCGCCATTGGCACGAAGGATTTCAAGGGAAGTATCTACATCCTCTTTAGCAACGGTGATGCTCATACCAACACCCATATTAAAGGTGTTGAACATATCCCTTTCGGAGATGTTGCCCGTCTTTGCAAGAAGATCAAAGATGGGGAGAATACGGATACTCTTTCTGTCGATCTTAGCACAAAGACCGTCGGGGATGCTTCTGGGAATGTTCTCGTAGAAACCGCCGCCGGTAATATGTGAAATGCCCTTAACCTTGACCTTTTCAAGAAGAGCAAGTACGGGTTTTACATAAATTCTTGTGGGGGTAAGAAGGGTTTCACCGATGCTCTTGCCGCCAAGCTCACTTACGGGAGCCTTGATGTCGGTATTTTCAACGTCAAAAACCTTTCTTACAAGAGAAAATCCGTTTGAATGAACACCGGAAGAGGGAAGAGCAATAACTACGTCACCCTCACACATGGTTTTGTTATCAATTATTTTTGATTTATCAACGATGCCTGTTGAATAACCTGCAAGGTCATATTCATCAACGGGATAAAAACCGGGCATTTCTGCCGTTTCACCGCCGATAAGTGCAGCACCTGACTGAACACAGCCCTCTGCAACACCCGAAACTATCTGAGCTATTCTTTCGGGAACATTTTTGCCACAGGCGATGTAATCAAGGAAGAAAAGGGGCTTTGCACCGGCACAGATGATATCGTTTACACACATAGCAACGCAGTCAATGCCTACCGTATCGTGCTTATCCATTAAAAATGCAAGTTTAAGCTTGGTGCCGACACCGTCGGTACCCGAAACGAGAACCGGCTTTTCCATACAGGTAATATCAAG
>JAFUPP010000018.1 GCA_017481115.1 Clostridia bacterium
ATTGCAAAGATGCAGACCACCGCTGTAATTCGTGCAGCTATCAATGTTAAGAAGAGCCATCCCGATTGGAACATCGTTCCCGAGATCATGATCCCCCTCACCGGTGAGGTCAAGGAGCTCAAGTACGTTAAGAACGTAGTTGTTGCAACTGCAGACGCAGAGATCGCAGCAGCAGGCGCAGATCTTAAGTACGAAGTCGGTACCATGATGGAGATCCCCAGAGCATGTCTTACTGCTGATGAGATCGCTAAGGAAGCTGAATTCTTCTGCTTCGGTACAAACGACCTTACCCAGATGACCTTCGGCTTCTCAAGAGACTACTCAGGTAAGTTCCTCTCAGCATACTATGATTGCAAGATCTACGAGAACGATCCGTTTGCAAAGCTTGACCAGACAGGTGTAGGTAAGCTTATGGAAATGGCTGTTGATATGGGCAAGAAGACCCGCGCAAATATTCACTGCGGTATCTGCGGTGAGCACGGCGGTGACCCTGTATCTGTAGAGTTCTGCCACAAGATCGGCCTTGACTACGTATCATGCTCACCCTTCCGTGTGCCCGTAGCAAGACTCGCCGCCGCCCAGGCTGCAATCAAGGACAACAAGTAATTGTTGACTTTATAAAGCAAAACTTATCCCTCTGCCGTTTGCTCGGCAGAGGGATTTTTGTTCTATTGCAACTCGTAAAAATTTATGTTAGAATATAATTACAAAAGGAGGTATAGTAAATTATGAAAAAAATCTTATCTGTTTTTCTTTGTGGAATAATATTATTATGTTTCGTAGCTTGCGGCGAGAACACAAATCAAAACGAAACCAATAGTGACGAAAACACCGCTAAAACCTACGACACACTGTTTGATGCATATCCCTCCGTTTTTGTTACCGAAGATATTACAAGCATCACTTTTTATGCTTATTATGGTAATGGTAAAGGAAGCACAGTTCCAAAGGAGCATATGGACGAAATTGTAAATTGGTTGGATTCTTTTGCTATTGATAGAGAGGCTACTGATGAAGATGTGCTAGACGGCACTAATACTTATAATGTAGAAATTGAATATTCAAACGGAACTGTAATAAAAGAAGGATTGGATATAATCTTCATTGACGGCACCCGATACCTTTTAGATAAAGACAAACACCCCGACTGTTTTGAGGATATCATATCAAAAACCAGTTTAAATTAACAAATTGCGTTTTCCCTCTTTTGCGTATAGCAGCACAGGCTGCAATCAAGGACAACAAGTAATTGTTGACTTTATAAAAAATCAAACCCCTCGGAGTAATTCGAGGGGTTTTTTGCAAGGTTTTTGTATTAATATTGCAAATAAGTTTAATTTTTACTATAATTAAATAAAGAGGTGATTTTATGAACGACTATATAAAACAATGTGTGAATTCAAGAGTTGACTTTTTTGACAAATATTATATGGTGCCGACAGAACTAAAATCCGAAGTCGAAGCTTTTATTAATGAAATTAATCAACTAGGTGAAGATGCAACTGATGCCGCGGATTTTGAAAATAAGTTTGCTTCAAGCGAACTAAGCGAGCGATTCAACAGTCTGCTTACTCGCTGTATCCCGAAAGCATATAATATGACAAATGAGGAAAAGCAGCATTCAAAAGAAACTGCAAAAGAAATTTTCAAAGAGGACCGGTCCCGTATTATTAAAGAAGCTGCAGAAGAAGCGGTAGAGCACGCTACTATTATGGCCAACGAAGAACTAATCGCTAAACGTAGAGAAGCAATGATAGAAGCGGGTGTGTTTGACGAATACACGCGAGCCTCAAACGCCGCAGATATTATAACCGAAAGCGGCAGCTTTTTAAAAAACCTCTTTAAAAAGAAAAAATAATTCCACTTTTGCTGATAGCAGCACAGGTTCTATCAAGGACAACAAATAATTGTTGACTTTATAAAACAATCGATCCCCGCCGACTTCTCGGCGGGGATCGATTTATTGTGTTTTTATTAAACTCTTTCGTCGGCCTTGATCGCATCGAAGATAACCTTTCCTTCGGTGCGGATGGTTATGGTGTGGTTACCAAGCTTTAAGCCTGCTGCATCAAATACGATCTCCTGATACTTCTGATCGGTGGAGTCGTCATAAAGATCTACCTCGATCTACTCACCGTCATCTATTGTGATGAACATCTTTCCCTGTGTCTTTGCCTTGTAGGAGATGACCTTTACGTCATATCCGTAGTAGGTAAGGGTTACCGATGCTCCGGTGGTTGTCTGAAGTCCGTAGTGGTTTGAAAGCTTCCAGGCATAAACCTTTTTCCAGTCACTTGACTCTGCTATAATGTCCTCTGCCTCGGTGTTGACCGTCTCGGCTGACTCTCTGTTTATGATTATGCTGTCAAGGCTTACGTTACCTTCTGCACGGATGGTTACGGTGTGCTCTTTATAGCTGAGGTTCTTGTTTGTATATACGACCTGCTGATAAAGAGTATTGATGCTCTCATCATAAAGGTTTACCTCTGTCTCGGCTGAGCCATCGATGGAGATGTAGATCTTGCCCTGTGTATTTGCCTTATAGGATACAAGTGAGAACTCGTCGCCCTCAAAGTCAAATGTTACGCTTCCTCCGTCGGAATTGAACATTGCGTTGTGTGCACTGAGCTTCCATGCGTACTTCTTGGTCCAGTTACCTGTGAAGGTAGCATTGAGCATATTTTCGATCTCGATGGTTACATCATCGTGAATGGGTGTGGTGCACTTTACGATATCTCCGTTTACGGGGAGGGCATCTATTACCGTCTTACCGACCGAACGGATGGTTACGGTGTGTGTGCCGGGATCAAGAACATCGCTTGTATATACGGTGGTCTTAAAGTGGGTATCTGCAACCTCGTCGTAAAGATCTGCTGCAAGGAACTCCTTGCCGCCGTCGATTGAAACATAGATCTCGCCCTGGCTGGGTGACTTGTATGAAACGATGGAGAACTGATCTCCCTCAAAGCTGAACTGGATCTTTCCACCCTTTGTGGTGTGAAGCGCATACTTGTTTGAGAAGTTCTTGTTGTAGCGATGTACCCAGTTGTTTGAGATTATAAGGTCATCAAGATGATCCTCGACCTCACCTGCATCATATGAGTAAACGTACTCACAGGTATGACTCTTAACAAGGTTTACACTTGCTACTGCAAAGTCATATGTGCCGTAGTTTGCAGCGGTATTTTCGTGGAATGTGATACCGTCGATTACGCCGCCCATATCATTGAGGTGGGTATATGCTGCCTGGTTGTGATCGTTACCGTTTACAGAACCCAAAAGAACGCTGCTGAGGGGAACCTGAACGTGATTCCAACCGGCATTAAGGGTCATTTTACCGGTGCCTGTTTCTGCGTTTGTGAAGATAAGGCGGTATGCCCAGTTTTCGGTATAGTTATTGAACTTTGTTGAATCCTTTACGGAATACATTGAAAGACCGCTCTGGGGAATAAACTGCATTATCATATAATAGGATGAGATATCCGAAATATAAACCCAAGCATCAATGGTCCATTCCGACTCGTTGCCGTAGAAATCGCCCTTGATGGGTTGCTTTATTGCAAAGCCGTTCTTTCTTTCGGTGCCGGTGGTGGGACTATAAATATAAGCATCCTTTGCGTCTACTCCCGAGGTGCCGCCTGTAAGTGATGAGCTGCTTACAACATTGAAGTCTGCCGTCTCATCCTGATAGGTGGACATCATATCCGAGATGCTCTTTTGGTCGTTCTTACAAATTAATGAAACGTCATCGAGGAATCCGCCGCATTCTGCACAGGCAAAGGTGTTTAAAGCCTCGCCGAAAATGTCGATGGAATCAATAAGTGCGGCACCCTCTGCACGAAGAGTGACGTTATGTATTCCCGATTTAAGTATGCCCGAATCATAGGCGACAGATCTGCCGAGAGAGGTGTCGGTTGAAAGGGCTATCTCGGTCTCTGCTCCGCCGTCGACCGAAACAAAAAGCTTATTAAGGTTTGCACGGGGGAAGGTGTTTATTTTAAACTGTGAGCCATAGAAGCTAAAGGTAGCTTTTCCGCCCGATGTGGTGTAAAGAGCCTTGCTGTTGTCGTATGAAAGACCGTTAAGAACCTTCCATCCGCCGTTTTTCTGTATCTTTGTGTTGTCCGAGGCATCAACGGTGACTGTTTGGTCAAGAGCCGCGGTGTTTTCAACGAGTGTTCCGTCAAAAACCTCAAAGACGTCGATATGCGCCTGACCCTCGCACTTTATTACAAGTGTATGGGTGCCGTCGGCAATGTCGCCTGTGGAGTAGAGCTTATTAAAATAGCTTGTGGAGGTAGCGCCCGGCTCTACTCTCTTGAACTCGCCGCCGTCAAGCGAGATGTGCATTGATTTAAGTCTCGGACCGAAGGTGGTATAAAGGTCGAGCTTTGTACCGGTAAAGGTAAGTGCGGCGGTACCGCCTCTGGCTGTATAAAGAACCGAGGTGTTACTTGCCCCGCCGGATGCGAAGACTGAGAAGTCGGCTGTGGTGGTAATAAGGGAATTGTTTTCTGCCTCATAAACCGTGGCATTACCTGTGGGCTGTAAAAGCTCACCCTTTTTCATAAGTGCCAAAAGGTCGGCTTCCTTAATGGTCTTGTTTGCGATCTTGATTCTTGCAAGGGTGTTTGCAGAGTTGTCAAATCCGAATGAACCGATCGCATCCGAAAGGATGGTAGCAGACTCTGCCGCATAGGGATAAGCGGGTGAGCCTGTGGCATCGGGATTCTTTAAAAGACCCTGTTTCCAGTGATTTAATATTGCGGTGTTCTGCTCTGCAGTACCCGAATAGGTGTTTTCGGCGTAACCGTTTGCAAGAGCGATCTTTTTAAGGTTGGCATAGTTACCTACGATGCCCATTGAATTCATTGTGGCATACATAGTCTCACTATCCGAAGGACATGCAGGATAGTAGTATGTAGTGTAATCTATCTCCTCAATGTCGGGAGCATTGGCACTTGCGGTGGTGGAAAATGCGGTGATGTTATCAAGAGCCGTCTGGTTGTAAAGTGCGATAAGTGATCCCGAACCGTACTTTGTACCCGAAGCGCTGTATTTACCGAGCTGACGGTCTAAAACATAGTAGCCCTTTGTAGTACCGGTTGAAGCAAAGGTGTTAAAGGACTTATTGTAGTAGTCTATCCAGGGATTCCAGGAGATGTTTGCAACCGTCTTCATAAATGAGTTGAAAACGTTGTCGGAATATGCACCCGAGCCGATGACCTGACATCCTGCCGACCAGGACCACGAAACACCGTTACAGGTGTTGGTGGAACGGGTGTGAATGTTTAGTCCGCTTGCACCTGCGGTATATCCGTTAAGGTTTGCGGTGGGGGTGTAGTAGCCCTGACCTAAATTGAGCTGAAATGCTGCATAAGGACCGGTGTGGTTCCAGGTGTAAAAGCTGTAAATACCGTCCTTTACGGTGGTGGAGCCCGAATATGCTACACCGTTGGTGCAGTTTGTGGGGTTATCGGGTACCGAAGAACAGTTTTCACTGAAAAAGGGGATGTATGCATTACCGCTTGAGTTAAGCTCAACGACGATACATACCGCCTGGTTACGTGTATCACCAACAACAAGCTCGTAGTTTGAATTGCCGCCGGTGAAGTTGTCCGAGCCGCCCTCAAACATAAATACTACCGACTGACCGCTTGTAAGGGTGGTCTGAAGGTATGAATAGTTGTTGATATAGTACTTCATCATCTTGTCGATGTATTTTTGTGCGGTGGTGTTTGAAATAAAACTTGCACAACTGAGACTGTCAAGTCCGCCAATGGTCGCGGCGGATGCAGTTATACCAAAGCTGAAGGGAAGTGCCGTCATAACCAGCATTACCGTCAGAATAACTGCGATTACCTTTTTAATGTTTTTCATTTGGTCCTCCTTTTAATTGGGGGTTTGTGTAAATTACACAAAAATTTTTCCCATTTTCGACTTACGCTAACAATTTTACCAAAAGGACGAAAAAATGTCAATCTTAATAAAATAAATATTATATATAATATTATTACTAAATTAAAAAATGTTGTCATTTTTGAAGGTTTATGATAAACTTTCATGGGTGATAATAATGAGAAATGAATATTCAAAGGGGATCTTGCACGGAATACCGATAGCACTCGGATATCTTTCGGTCTCCTTTGGATTTGGAATAATGGCGGTATCGCTGAACATTCCCATAATAAGCGCGGTGCTGATATCCCTGACAAACCTGACCTCTGCGGGACAGGCGGCGGGTATCGAGATAATAGCCGCATCGGGTGCGTTTATTGAAATGGCATTGACCCAGCTTGTAATAAATATACGCTATGCACTTATGGGAGTAACCCTTTCACAGCGTCTCGACGGCGGATTTAACACCGCCAAAAGAATGGTACTCTCCTTTGGCATTACCGATGAGGTTTTTGCGGTGGCATCATCGCAAAAGGGCAGACTTTCGGCGTCCTATATGGCAGGACTTATCACACTTCCGATAGTCGGCTGGACCCTCGGCACATTTTTGGGAGCCTCTGCGGGTCATCTTCTGCCCGAATCGGTCACAAATGCGATGGGAATACTTTTGTACGGTATGTTTCTTGCCATCATCATACCCCCATCAAGAGAAAACAAGAGGGTTTTATTCGTTGTACTTGCCGCAGCGGGTGTAAGCGTTGCCTTTAAGTACCTTATCACCTTTGTATCAAGCGGATTTGCGGTAATTATAAGTGCCCTTGTTGCCGCCGTTATCGGTGCGGTGCTCTTTCCCGTAAAGGAGGATGCACAATGACACTCTTTTTGTATATACTTATAATGGCGGGGGTCACCTATCTTATAAGGATGCTTCCCTTTACACTTTTTCGCCGACAGATAAGATCACCCTTTATAAAAAGCCTTTTGTATTATCTGCCCTATGCGGTTTTAAGCGCTATGACGGTTCCCGCAATATTTTATTCGACCGGCGATATGCTTACCGCAGTTGTCGGTACCGTAACGGCTGTTTTGTTGGCGTATTTTAAGCTCCCTCTTATAGTGGTGGCGGTTTCGGCGGCATTAACCGCCTTTTTAGCAGGATTAATTTAATAGCTTACAACCCCGTATGGCTGCCATACGGGGTTGTTTTTTGACTTATACGTTGATGGATAAGCAAGGGTGCGAAAAAGCTTGACTTTTAATGTTTTTAGGATCATAATAAGGATGAAGTTCGTATAAACGAAGTAAAAAGTCTTAAATTAGTTCGTTTAAACGAAGTAAAATCATCTAAAACAGTTCGTATAAACGAAGTGAAGGGGATATAAAATGATAACCGTAAAACAGGCGGCAGAAAAATGGAAAGTCACCGAAAGAAGGGTGCAGGATCTTTGTAAAAGAGGAGAGATAATCGGTGCAGCCCGTTGGGGCAGAAGCTGGATGATACCCGAAAACGCACCCTATCCCGAGAAGGGTAAAAACAATGTGTTTTTCGGCCCGAATCTCCCTATGCCCAAAAAGACCCCCTTTTTAGATATGACAAACCTGTATCACACTCCGGGTTGCTACATGGAAAGCCTTGAAGCCCTTTCGCACAACCGTGAAGCGGCGGCACTTTTTGAGGCAGAAATAGCGTATTCAAGGGGAGAGATAGACAAGGTATATTATCACGCACGTCACTTTTTGGATAATCATTCGGGATTTTATGCCGTTACATCGGCGGGAATGCTGCTTGCCCTTTGCTGTATGTGGACGGGGGATGTTGATATGTGGAAAAGGGCGAAGGTGCACATTACCGAAGCCCCCTGCAAAACTGCCGACGACCACGAGATAGTAGGGCTTGTAAATGCCTGTATTGACGGAGCAATATTTAGTGTAGCAACCTATCCCGACTGGTTTAAAAAGGGCAGATTTTCAAAGCTTCCCAAGGACTCGCACCCCTCGGCAAGAGTGTTCTATGCAAAGTATTTATATGCATCCGCCTATGGCCTGGCATCGGGAAAATATCATCTTCCCGACGTTACGGGACTTGGACTTATGAAGATCCTGCCGTATATACTTGAGCCGATGATAACCCGAAGCGAAGCCGATAAAACGGTTATTCCCGAAATATATTTAAGGCTTATTTGTGCGACGGCATATCATAATATAGGCGACAAACAGTCGGCTATCGAGCATGTTGACAGGGCTATTGAGCTTGCCGAACCCGATGGGCTTTGGGGAATATTTGCCGAGCATCGCAGACAGCTTGATTTTGTCATAGATGAACGACTGCAGGAAAAATGCCCCGAGGCATTAAAGACGGTAAAGGAGTTAAGCGTAAGGCTGATGGAGGGCTGGACCAAGCTTCACAACAGTATACTTAACAACACCCTTACAAATCAGCTCTCCTCCCGCGAATACGAGGTGGCAAAGCTTGCGGCATTCGGCTTTACCAATCAACAGATATCCGACCGACTCAACATTTCGGTCGCATCGGTAAAGCAGGCTATCCGTTTTGCTATGGATAAGACGGGTGCGGCTAACCGAAATGAGCTTGTAATGTATATATAAAGAGGATACAATTACAACCGTTTTTATTTTTCAAAGATATATAAAAAGATAAACAAATCCCTTATACTTTTGTCAGAAAAGATAAGGGATTTATATTTTGTGTCCCAAAAGGAGATAAAATGAACGGTCTGAAAGAAAAGATAAGAGAAGGGGATATACATAAGGTCATAACCGTACAGGATCAAACCTTTGAGATAAGATACGGATATTATGAGGACTATGAAAGGGAAAAATGGGACCCCATTCCGATATATCCCGATTTTATAAAAGATCCGATGTACGATAAAGACGGATATCCGTTTGTAACGAGTATGCAGGATGCCTGTAAGTATTATGTATCAAAGCAAAAAAACGGCGACAGTTG
>JAFUPP010000019.1 GCA_017481115.1 Clostridia bacterium
ACGGTGTAGCCTGTGGGTAGAGTTGAGAATAATAAATAATCCACCGACTTCACGGTTGATTTTTTATTATTTTGCTTCGTAAGGTGATGCTTTTTGTAAACAGGGTTACGAAAACATAACCGAAACAAGTGCGTAGATCACGGGCATTGTGATTATGGAAAGTGCGGTGGACACCGCGACCAGACGGCTTGCCGTTTTGGTGTCAGACCCGAAAAGCACCGCAAAAAGCGAGGTGTTTGATGCGGTGGGGGCGGAGGCGGGAATCATACAGATAAGAAGAAGTGCATTTGGCATATCAAAAAGTGTAAGAAGTGCCACCGTGACGGCGGGAACGGCTATCAGCCTTAAAAAGCAGACAAAAAGAATGTTCAAATCGCTTTTTGTAAACCTTAATGCTACGCCCGAAAGGATGGCTCCCGTTACAAGCATTGCAAGAGGGGAGTTAAGCTGTGAAAAGTAGTAAATGGGTTCAGAAATGAGCAGAGGAAGCTTCACGCTGAACAAAAACAGTACAAAGGCAATAACAAAGCCGATAACACCGGGGTTAAAAACCGCCTTTTTAAGATTTAATTTTTGTCCGTAGATAAATACACCCAAAGTCCAGGACAGGATATTAAACACAACCACAAAAACCGAGCAGTAGAAAACTCCGTCTTCACCGAAAATTGCCGATACAAGCGGAATACTCATAAAGCCGCAGTTGGAAAACACCGTACCGAAACGAAGAACACGTTTTGTGGCATCGGGCTGACCTTTAAAAAGCGGAAGTCCGAATAAAAATCCCACAAAATGTGTAATTACCGCACAAAGCGACACCCAAAGCATATCATACAGGCGGTCGGAGGTGAATTGCATACTGCAAAATGAGTATATTATTACGCAGGGGGTGACAAGCCACAGCAAAACTGTGGTCATCTGCTTTATGCCGACATCGGTGATCTTGCCGAGTTTGCCGAATACAAAGCCTACCAGCATCATAATAAAAAGTATTGCCACCTGGGTTGAAACCTTTGAAAGAGAGGTTAAAAACAGTTGCATAGTTTACTCCAAAAAAGCCGCATAATGCGGCTTTGATTATTTTATACCGAAAAGAGTTTTTGCATTATCAGAGGTGATTTGAAGCAGCTTCTCATATGTAATACCGCGAAGCTCAGCAATTTTTTCGGCAATATATTTAATAAGTGACGAATCGTTTCTTTTGCCTCTGAAGGGTGCGGGAGCCATATACGGAGCATCGGTTTCAAGAAGCAGCCTTTCAAGAGGTATAGCCGAGGCAACCTCAACGGCGTGACGTGCGTTTTTAAAGGTTACGGGGCCGCCAAGACCTATATACATTCCAAGTCCTATTACCTCACGCATGGTCTCAACACTGCCCGAAAAGCAGTGCATAACACCCCTTGGACGATACTTTTTAAGCATCTGCATGGTGTCTGCGGTGGCATCTCTTGAATGTATTATAACCGGTTTTTGAAGCTTTTGTGCAAGAAGCAGCTGATCTTCAAACCATTTAGCCTGAAGCTCCTTGGACTCTCCGTCATCAAAGTGGTAGTCAAAGCCTATTTCGCCTATGGCAACGCATTTGGGATGCATAGCCGCCTTTTCGACCGTATCTATGATGCTCATATCCACACCGATTATCTCTTCGGGGTGAAGTCCTGCGGAAAAGTACATAAAGTCATACCTTTCGCACATATCGGGAACAAAGGTAAGACTTCTAACCGATGCACAGCAGTTGATGACATAATCAACCGTTTCGTGCACCCTTGAAAGAACCTCATCCCTGTCCTCGTCAAAGGAGTGGTCGTCAAAATGTGCGTGGGTCTCAAAAATGCCGGACATTATCGCACCTTGCTTCCCGGCTCCACACCGTCAACAAATATAACCTTAATGCCGTCCTTAGAGTCGGCGGCAAGGATCATACCGTTACTTTCAACACCGCAAAGGGTGGCAGGTTTAAGATTTGCAACAACTATAACGGTTTTGCCGATCAGATCCTCGGGCTTATAGTAAAGAGCAATTCCGCTGGCAACCGTACGGGGATTTCTGGAACCGTCATCAAGGGTTAGCTTTAAAAGCTTCTTTGCCTTTTTGACAGGCTCGCAGGCGGTGACCTTTGCGGTGAAAAGCTCGACCTTTGCAAAGTCCTCAATGCCTATCTCATCAAGAGTGACGATGGATTCGGGACGATCATCCTCTACAGTAAGATCTGCCTCGATCTCCTCAAGAGCCTTATCGATATCGATTCTTGCAAAAAGAGGACTAGGCTCACCGACCGAGAACTCCTTGGTCTCACCGAACTGTGAAGCAATATCAAAGTCGTCGCTGACATTGACCTTAAGCTGCTCAAAAATCTTTTGTGAGGTTTCGGGAAGAACGGGGGATAAAAGAACACCCAACATTCTGATGCCCTCTAAAAGATTATAAATAACACGGGCAAGCCGCGGACGGTTTTGCTCATCCTTTGCAAGAGCCCAGGGCTCTGTTTCGTCGATATACTTATTGCATCTCTTTGCAAAAGAGAATGCGGCATTGACGGCATCCTGATTATGATAGCTGTCGAATGAATCGCAGTAGTGCTTTACGGTTTCGTTTGCCTCAATGGCAAGAGCTCTGTCAAGATCGTCCTCAATGGATTCCATCTTGCTTACACTTCCGCCGAAATACTTGTTAGCCATAGCAATGGTGCGGTTTACAAGGTTGCCGAGGGTGTTGGCAAGATCAACATTATACTTTTGTAAAAAGCTCTCGTAGGTGATGGTGCCGTCCTGTGCAAAGGGAATTTCGGACAAAAGGTAGTATCTTACGGCATCTGCACCGAACTTTTCGGCAAGATAGTCGGCATAAATGACATTGCCCTTAGATTTACTCATCTTATCCTCACCCGAAAGCACCCAAGGATGACCGAGCACCTTTTTGGGAAGCTCCTCACCCAAAGCCATAAGGATGATGGGCCAGTAAATTGTGTGGAAACGGACTATATCCTTACCGATAACGTGAAGATCGGCAGGCCAGTATTTTTTGTAATGGTCAGATGATCCGTCAGGATCGTAGCCGCAGCCGGTGATGTAGTTTGAAAGAGCATCTATCCAGACATACATTACGTGACCGGGGTCAAAGTCGACGGGGATACCCCACGAAAATGAGGTACGTGATACGCAAAGATCCTGAAGACCCGGCTTTATGAAGTTGTTTATCATCTCGTTTTTACGTGATTCGGGAGCAAAAAATCCGGGGGTGTCCTCGTAGTACTTTACGAGTGCATCGGCATACTTTGAAAGTTTAAGGAAGTATGCCTCCTCCTTTGCATCCTGAACCTCTCTGCCGCAGTCGGGACACTTGCCGTCGACAAGCTGACTGGGGGTATAAAAGCTCTCGCAGGGGACACAGTACTTGCCTTCGTAGGCACCCTTATAAATATCGCCCTTGTCATAGAGTTTTTTGAATATCTTTTTAAGTGCCGCCTCGTGATAATCGTCGGTGGTTCTTATAAACTTATCGTAGGTGACGTTAAGCGAATCCCAAACCGCCTTAATGTCAGCCGCCTTTTCATCAACATAGGACTGACAGTCTTTGCCCTCTGCCTTGGCGTACTCCTCGATTTTCTGACCGTGCTCGTCACTTCCCGTAAGGAAGAAAACGTCATAGCCTCTCAGACGCTTGTATCTTGCAATAGCATCTGCAAGAACGATATCGTAGCTGTTGCCTATATGCGGCTTTCTGGATGCATAAGCAATAGCCGTAGTGATGTAAAACTTTTTATTATCCATTAGTTATCCTCTCCGTATTTGCCCATTATCTCGTCAAGGAGATTGTTTATTATATCATCCGCCGAAGCGTCTTCTTCTGCTTCATCGGGTATTACTACCTTCTCGGTGGGTTGCTCGATGCTTATTTCGGGCTGTTCCACCTCTTCTGCCTCGTTTGTAATTTCCTCCTCTGCAGTAATCACAACGGGCTGTTCCTTTGTATCTTCGATGATCTCGGTATTTTCTTCCTGCTCGATCTCTTCGACGACATCCTCTACAGGATCTTCAATGACAGGCTCTTCAATGACAGGTTCATCTGCTTCGGGTTCTGTCTCGACCTCAACCTCCAAAGCTTCTTCTGCCGCAGGTTCTGCTTCAGGCTCTGTAACCTCCTGCTCAAAAGCGGGTTGTTCATCAGAAATTGTTACCTTAAAAAGCTCGGGAGCATCGGCGATCTCCTCCTCAAAGGTGACGGCGGCAATTTCTTGCTCGGTGATTTCGGGAAGCACCTCGTCTATGAGGGACTGTACCGAATCGGCGGTGAGAAGTGTGGGGTTCTCGTTTTGGGGAGCACCCATTACGTTTTGCATCATCTGCTCTGTGGAGGATTCGTTTGAAACACCCTTTATGCCCTCAAGCAGAAAATCATCCTCATTATCCTCTTCAACCTTTTCTTCGCGGTTAATATAGTATATGAATACTACAGCGAAAATAACGGTTGCTACATCCGCAGCAAAGAGGGCGTTTGTATTGAATACAGCCGAAGGAGCCGTAAAGTATGCGGGGAAGATTCGGGGAACTAAGTATGCGATAAGGCGGGGTACCAATACCGTAACGGCACAAAATACCGCCATAAAGGAAAAGAACGAAACGAATCTTTTACTCTTTTTGCTTCTGTTTGAAAACCTTGCATAAAACACCCAAAAGAGTGTAAATGCGGCATACATAAGTATTGTGAACTTATGCTCGGAAATATTTGCATTCTGAACACTGTGCATATACTGTGTAATAAGCTTTAAGGCAAAGCAGAGTATTACAAAAGCAGGAAGCAGGGGGTTGGGGAAAAGCTGCTTTTTAGAGACCATCGATACGCTGAGCGACACAAAATAAAGTGCGGCAATTACCGACAGCGCAAAGAGCACCAGCTCAAGAGTCGATGAACTCGAAACGCTTTTAAAGACCTCGAAAAGAATTTTAAATGCGTCGAACATAAGTGAACAGGCAACCAGTGCAGATGCAACCGCCATAGCCTTTGAAGGCTTTTCAAAGCACTCATAGCGGGGCTTTGAAAAGAAGGATATCACCGCAACTGCCACAAGACAGACCAAAAGGCTTATATTAAAAAACCTTTGCAGCGGGATATAAGCATTTATTACGTTACCTGTTACGGGATCAACGGTGTTTAAAAGCTGAAAGCTGCGAATAGCCGTTGCAACAAGAATAACGAGATATGCAAAAACCGATCTTGTTTTGTTTTTCATACTGATCCTCCTTGATGGATTATCTCTTATCTATGGGAATATAAAGCTTATCCTTAACGGTTGCTTTGTATGCGGGACGAATTATCTTTGAAGAGGTCATTATCTCTTCCATACGGTGAGCACACCAGCCTGCAAGACGTGCAATGGCAAAGATGGGCGTATAAAGATCCTCGGGGATGCCGAGAGCTCTGTAAATAAGTCCGCTGTAAAGGTCAACGTTAGCACAAACATCGTGCTCGATGCCCTTCATATCGTAAAGCACCTGGGGAGTGAGTCTTTCGATCTTGTCAAGAAGTAAAAAGTCGTCGTAAAGATCCTTCTCCTGAGCGATCTTTTCGGCCTCCTTTTTAAGAATCACACAACGCGGATCGCTGAGGGTATAAACGGCGTGACCCATACCGTATATAAGACCCGAACGGTCGCCCGTCTGCTTTAAAAGGGTCTTTTGCAGATACTCCTTAACATCGGCATCGCTGGTTGAGGGAAGATTTTCCTTAAAATCCTCAAGCATTCTGGTGACCTTTATGTTGGCACCGCCGTGCTTGTGACCCTTGAGTGCGCCGATGGCGGCTGCGATGGTCGAATAGGTGTCGGTTCCGCTTGAGGAAAGCACACGTGCGGTAAATGCCGAGTTGTTACCGCCGCCGTGTTCGGCATGCAGACAAAGACAAAGATCTAAAAGCTTTGCCTCTTCATCCGTAAACTTTTTGTCGGCACGCATACTTGAAAGAATGAACTCCGCCGTCCAATGCTCCGGATTTATGGGGTGGAAGTACATCGACTTCTGATCGTACTGTCTGCGCTTTACCTGATAAGCATACACCATAACGGTGGGGAGCTGGGAAATGAGTATAAGCGACTGACGGAGCAGGTTTTCGGGCGAGATATCATCGGGATTATCGTCGTATGAATAAAGGGCAAGAACGCTTCTTGCAAGCTTATTCATTACGTTGGGGGAGGGAGCCTTGATTATCATATCCTCCGCAAAATATTCGGGAAGCTCACGGTGACCCGAAAGATGACGGTGCATCTTTTCAAGATTCTCCTTTGTGGGAAGTGAGCCGAAAAGCAAAAGATATACCACCTCTTCAAAGCCGAAGCGGTTTTCCTTCTTGCAGTTTTCGATAATATCGTTGACATTGATGCCGCGGTAGGTAAGCTTTCCCTCTACCGAAGCCTTGTCACCCTCGTTTATAACATATCCGTGAACGTTACAGATATTTGTAATACCCGCAACAACACCCGTACCGTCGGGATTACGAAGACCTCTTTTTACGTTGTAGGCCTTGTACTTTTCGGGCGAGATGCGGTAATTTTCTTTAAGCTCGTCGCATAAACTTGAAAGGGGATTGTTTGCAAAGTTTTTGCTGTTGTTTAACATGAGATTACTCCTGACTGGAAATATATAATAATAAATATAGATAATTATTCAACTTATTTTATAACAAAAGCACCATAAAGTCAAGAAAAAGGCGGATATATGAAAATGAAAAGATATCATCTTAAGGTGACTGCAATACTGGCGGCGGTGTGCGTTGCCTTTCCGTTACCGGCTCTCTTTTCGGCAAAGGGGGACGAGCAGAAGACTATACCTCCTCAAGTCATACAAAAACCGGTGTCGGAGGAGTATTTTCGGGTAAAGGACAAAAGCGGGGGGATAATAAACTATTCCGAAAGGGATTACATATTGGGTGTCGTGGCGGCAGAGATGCCCGCATCCTATTCGGTTGAAGCCTTAAAGGCACAGACGGTGGCGGCATATACCATAGCCGTAAGACGAAGAAATATAGCCCGAAAAGAAAATGCCGACTGCGATATAGTAGCCGACTCCACCGTTGACCAGGCGTTTTATCCTATTGATGAAACGGCAAAAAAATGGGGTGCCGATGCCGAAATTTACAAAGCTAAGATCGAAAAGGCGGTAGACAGCGTTTTGGGAGAGGTAATAACCTACGATTCACAGCTTATCGATGCGGTGTTTTTTGCCATCTCAAACGGCAAGACGGAGGATGCAATAAACGTGTGGGGAAACGAGATACCGTATCTTAAAAGCGTTGATTCTGCAGGGGATATCACCGCCAAGGGCTACCTTACCACCGTAAGCATTTCCACCGATGATTTCAAGGCGGTCTGCGATGAAGAGGGAATAAAGCTGGGTGAGGATAAAAAGGGATGGATAGGTAAACAGACCCTCACTAATGCAGGGCAGACCAAAAGCATTGTAATAGGCGATAAGACCCTTTCGGGCAAGGAGGTACGCAGTCTTTTTTCACTTCGAAGTGCAACCTTTGCGGTGGCACTTAATGAAGATACCTTCACCTTTACGGTGAGGGGCTACGGACACGGAGTGGGAATGAGTCAGTTCGGTGCAAACTATATGTCCGAGCTTGGTGCCGACTATAAAGAGATCCTTTGCTGGTACTACAAAGGATGCGAGATAAAAAATATTCAAGATTTGTAATTTTTTACAGTGAATAAATATTTTTTTGAGGGAACAATAATGCCGAGGAGGGAAAATTATGAAGGTTTCAATGAAAACAATGGCCGTCGGCGTTGTAGCATCAATGGCGGCAGGAGCCGTCGGATATGCGGTGGTAAGCAATATGAGCTCCACCAAAAAAATGCTAAAAAAGAAGATGGGTAAAACCATCAAAAACGTCGGCGAGGTAGTGGACAACATCACAAAGATGATCGGCTGATGGTGACCAAAAAGGAATACTCCAAAATGACCGAAAAGGCCGCCCCCAAAAGCCCTGTTTTAAGGGATTGTATAATGGCTTTTTTGATTGGCGGAAGCATCTGCACATTGGGTCAGATCTTTAAAAATCTTTATGTGTATGCAGGACTTGATGTAAAAACCGCAGGACTTACCGCAACCGTCAGTCTGATATTTTTGGCGGTGTCATTAACGGCATTCGGTATTTTTGATAATATTGCAAGGTATGCGGGTGCAGGAACGCTGGTACCCATCACGGGCTTTGCCAATTCGGTCGCAGCCCCCGCCATCGAGTTTAAAAGCGAGGGGTACGTCCTCGGTGTCGGAGCCAATATGTTCAAGATCGCAGGACCGGTTATCGTCTACGGCACCGTAGCGAGCGTAATTTATGGCGTTATCTATTGGATTACAACCTTGTTTTAACGAAAAAGGTTTGACCAAACGGTCAAACCTTTTTCATTATATCTTCATATAAATCGTCGAGCACATCTAACCAACACGAATCATTTGTTTGTTCTGCTTTTATGCGAGAATGCTTAAATGCAAATTCGATGATGTTGTAAGGAATTTGAGTCAGTCTATTATAAATTATCATCGCGCCGGGCCAATTGAGATCCTGTATCCATTCTAATAGCATAAACATAAACGGCT
>JAFUPP010000020.1 GCA_017481115.1 Clostridia bacterium
ATAAGTCCGCCAACCGAGTAGGTAACGGTGGAGTTTTCCTTAACACGCCAGTCAAGATTCTTGACGTACTGATCAACAGTATCCTTATAGTCAAGGATGGTGCTCTTCATATTTCTGAGCTTCTCTCTCTGACGACGATAAAGGATGTATGCCTTTGCTACATCTGCATAGCCTGCCTGAACAAGTACGGTCTCTACGCTGTCCTGGATATCCTCAACGTCGATAAGTCCGTCATGTACCTTTGATTCAAAATCCGAGGTGACCTTAAGGGCTAAAAAGTCAACGACATTGTCATCATAGTTTCTGTCACAGGCTTCAAAAGCCTTTTTCATTGCTTCGGAAATCTTTGAAATATCAAATGATACTTCTTTTCCGTCTCGTTTGTTTACTCTATACATTCTCATCTCTCCTTTTTTGGCTATCCCCGAATCTCGGTGTTGGGGAGCTTGGCTTTTACCGTTTTTAAAATGTTTTTCATTTCTTGGTCCGAAAAGGTATCAAGCTCTTTGCCCGGCACCGTTTCATTCATTACAAATTTCTGAAGATAATAGCGGCTGTCACCCTGTAACCACTCGGCTATCTCTTCAAAGTCATTCATTTCGTGCAGACCCTTGACGGTGGTTGTACGAAACTCATAAGGTATACCCGCATTTTTAAGTATCTCTACGCTTTTTTTGACTGCCGATGTATCCACACCGATTCCCGAAAGCTTTTCATAACTTGAAATGGAACTTTTTATATCCATCGCCACATAATCAAGCTTTCCGTTTTGCAAAAGATTCAAAAGACGGTCAGGAAAGGTTCCGTTGGTATCAAGCTTTACAAGATACCCCATATCCTTTACGTTATCAATGAACCCCTCAAGATCCTTCCATAAAAGAGGTTCCCCGCCGGTGATACATACTCCGTCGATTATTCCGCGTCTTTTGGAAAGATATTCCAAAACCTCGTCGGTAAGATTCGGTCCCATATCCTCCCCCGTCGCCAACTGAAAGTTGTGGCAGAAGGGACAACGAAGATTGCAACCGCCCGTAAATACGGTACATGCTACCCTGCCGGGATAATCGAGAAGTGTCAATTTTTGAAATCCTTGAATGTTCATTTCTTTCCCTTAAAAATGCGATATTTCTCAAAGTGCCTTGTCAGTATATCATAAGATTTTCCAATAGTCAATACCTAAATACTAGATATTGTGGTTTTTTGTTAATTTTTTTAAAAATAAAAACTATATCTTGATGGTAATTAATGGATTTTTCGCTTGACAAAAACCGCTGAATTTGGCTTAAATACAAGGGTTTACAGCGTTTTTTATGGAAATAAAAGTAAATTTTGCAAAGATAACCGAAAAATTGCTCTATACACTATATTTTGTGGTTAAATCAATATTTTCTACTTTTTATACTGTATTTTGTTGTAAAAAAAGACATCCCGAAAAAAATCGGGATGTCTTAACAATTTATGTTTTAAAACAGGTTTTTAAAGAAATCCTTATCGAAGAAGCTTACAAGTCCTATTACAAGGAAAACAAAAACTATAACGGGCAGGACATATGTCATATAACCCTTCATCCATTTTGCTACCTTTAAGCCCTTGCCGGTATTTGCCTCTTCGACGAAGTTATCCCATCCCCATCCGTAGCGTTTATTAACACAGAACAGAATGAATATAAGAGAGCCGAGAGGAAGAAGCAGATAGGAAACGATAAAGTCTTCCAGGTCAAGTACAGACGAATCTGCGCCAAACGGTGTAAAGCCTGAGAGAAGATTAAATCCAAGTACACATGGAACAGACAGAATAAGCATCGCAATACAGCATATAAGACTTGTCTTTTTTCTGCTCCATTTTGTAAGGTCCATAACCATAGCCATAATGTTTTCGAATACCGCGATAACGGTGGAAAATGCGGCAAAGGTAAGAAATACAAAGAAAAGCGTTCCCCAAAATCTTCCCATAGGCATATCGTTGAATATATTGGGAAGGGTCTTGAAAATAAGAGGAGGTCCTGAATCGGGCTTTACTCCGTATGCAAAGCAGGCGGGGAAAATGATCAATCCCGATGTTATTGCAACAAAGGTATCAAGAAGTGCAATGCTTACCGACTCACCCATAAGTGCACGGTCTTTACCGATATAGCTGCCGAATATTGCCATTGAACCGATACCAAGGCTAAGTGTGAAGAAAGCCTGACTCATAGCATCAAATATTACATTAATAATACCGACTTCCTTCATTTTAGCAAAATCGGGTTTAAGGTAGAATTTAAGACCTTCGGCTCCGCCATCCATAAAAATACTGTTTACAGCAAGCACCAGCATTATAACAAGAAGGGCTATCATCATAACCTTGGTTACCCTTTCAAGTCCCTTTTGAATACTGAAGGAGCAGACCAAAAATCCTAAAACCACTACTATTGACGTATAAATGAGCATTGTCTTCCAGTCGCCCATCATACCGTCAAACTGTCCGTTGACACCCGCGGTATCAAGTCCTGAAAAGTCACCCTTTGCGGTTTTTACAAAATACTGAACCATCCAGCCCGCAACGGTGGTATAAAACATCATTAAAAGGAAGTTACCCGCCATTGCAAGATAGCCGTGGTATTTCCATTTAGTTCCTTTGGGTGCAAGCTCATCGTATATTTTTACGGGACTTTTTCTGCTTGCACGTCCCAACGAAAACTCCATAGTCATTACGGGGATACCCATAATCAGAAGGAATATAAGATATATAAGTACAAATGCGCCGCCGCCGTTTTTACCTGCCATATACGGAAACTTCCAGACGTTTCCGATACCTATGGCGCAACCGGCGCTGATGAGTATAAAACCCAAACGGCTTTTTAGTGTTTCTCTTGCCATTATTTTCTCCTCGGTTGTATCATAACAAAGAGAGAGGATAACCTCTCTCTTACATTAAATAATTATTCGTAAATGGGGTACTTTTTACAGATCTTTGTGACCTCGTCACGAACATACTCTTTTGAATTTTCAAAATCCGTAGCGGTAAGGTATATAAGGTGTGCAAGAACCTTCATATCCTCTACACCGAGTCCGCGTGATGTAACCGACGGTGTACCGATTCTTACACCGGAGGTGATAAAGGGTGACTGCGGGTCGTTGGGGATTGCATTCTTGTTAACGGTAATGAGAACCTCGTCAAGACGGTGCTCAAGCTCCTTACCTGTGACCCCCATATCTCTGAGATCAAGAAGCATAAGGTGGTTATCGGTTCCGCCCGAAACAAGCTTAAAGCCCTCTTCGATGAGTGCCTTGGAAAGTGCCTGTGCATTTTCGTGAACACGTCTTTGATAATCCTTGAAATCATCCTTCAAAGCTTCACCGAGACATACAGCCTTTGCGGCAATGATATGCTCGAGAGGTCCGCCCTGTGTTCCGGGGAATACACCCTTGTTTATCTGCTTTGCAAGTTCCTCTTTACAAAGGATAAGGCCGCCTCTGGGACCGCGAAGGGTCTTATGAGTAGTGGTGGTAACGATATCTGCAAAGGGTACGGGCGAGGGATGGATTCCTGCTGCGACCAAACCTGCGATATGTGCCATATCTACCATAAAGTAGGCACCGACCTCTTTGGCGATCTTTGAAATTCTTTCAAAATCAATTACTCTGGGGTATGCCGAAGCACCTGCTACGATAAGCTTGGGCTGACACTCCTTTGCCATAGCTTCCATCTTATCATAATCTATTCTGCCGGTGTTTTCATCTACACCGTAGGATACAAAGTTATAGTGAAGACCCGAAATATTTACGGGACTTCCGTGGGTAAGGTGACCACCGTCTGCAAGGCTCATACCCATAACGGTATCGCCCGGCTGTAAAAGAGCAACATAAACTGCGGTGTTTGCCTGTGCACCCGAATGGGGCTGTACGTTTGCGTGCTCGGCACCAAAAAGCTTCTTCGCACGTTCTATTGCGAGGTTCTCAACCTCATCAACACAAAAGCATCCGCCGTAGTATCTCTTTGAGGGATAGCCCTCGGCATACTTATTTGTCATAGGATTGGCAGCTGCAAGCATAACCGCCTTTGAAACAAGGTTCTCACTTGCGATGAGCTCAAGGCCCTCTCGCTGTCTTTTAAGCTCCTTTGTGATAGCCTGTCCGACCTCGGGATCGTAATCGCTGATGTAATCAATAATACTCTGTACCATCTTATTTCTCCTTAATAAAAAATCGTAGTTATTATAACACCATTTATTATTTAATTCAACACTTTAATGCAAAAAAGATGTTCTTGTTGAGATAAACACATTAAAGATATAGATTTTGACCGAGAGATTCAGTTCTATGACGATGATATGTTTCCTGTTGCAACGGTCATAATACAAAAATAGTATTGTTTTACTTGCTATTTGCAAAATACGGTGGTATTATATGTAAAAACAAAAACGGAGGGAACGTATGTCTAACATCTGGCACGATATTTCACCCAAAAGAATAAACCCCGAGGATTTTATCTGCGTTGTGGAAATTTCAAAGGGAAGCAAGAAAAAGTATGAGCTTGACAAGGAGACCGGTCTTATTATGCTTGACCGTATTCTTTACACCTCTACCCACTATCCCGCAAACTATGGCTTTATTCCCCGCACCTACGGTGATGACGGAGATCCTTTGGATGTTCTGCTTTTATGTTCCGAGCCCTTGGAGCCTCTTACCCTTGTAAGAGCATATCCCATAGGTATGATATCTATGATAGACAACGGCAGAAACGACGAAAAGATAATCGCCATTCCCTTTAATGATCCAACATATAACCACTATACCGACATAGATCAGTTACCCGCACACATTTTTGATGAGATGAAGCACTTTTTCAAGGTATATAAGAATCTTGAAAACAAGGAGACTGCGGTAGATGAGGTAAGCGGTCGTTCGATAGCGGTAAAAATCATTTCCGATGCCATTGACAACTACATCGAAAACTTCTGTAAATAACAAAAACGGTGAGATAAATATCTCACCGTTTTAATTTTGTTTACGTACCGTCTTATACTCGTCTCCGTCACGAAAATAAGGACACTGTTTTGATTCACCCGTTAAAAGACGGTAATACTCGTCCTCATCAAGTATCGCATCACAAACATATTCCTCATAATCCTCATCATATACAAAATAGGCACAGTATTCACACATATTATCCATTTTTCAAAAAATCCCCTCTCGGAACATCGGGCAGATTAAGTTTATGACCCTTCTTTTGCATAAGAGCTATTTTTATTAGCAAAAGATTTTCATCTACACCCATTTCTCCCGATATTGCGGACAGCTCCTTACCCTCCTGCACCATGCTTAAAAGCTGACGGTCATCTATAAGCAGCTCTGCCGCAAAGGCACTCGCCTCATATTCCGGTTTTGTGTTCATTGATATAACGCTCAGTTCCCTGAAGGATTCGTTTTCTTCAAAGGCTCTGTGTAAAACATCGTGCCCCAGCTCATGTGCACAGACCTGTTTTGTCTGTTGCTCTGACAGATTTTGATTAATAACAATAAATCTGTTACCGAGTATGACAGTATACATTCCCTTTAAAGAACCAAGATCACACCGCTTGATCTCAATACCGATATTTTCGGCTATTACAAAAGGGTCGCGGCCGTAATGCTTTATCAAAGCCTCGGCTTCTTTAGTTATTCTTTGTTGCATCGGTCTTTTCCCTGTTTTTCTCAAGACTTCTGGCGTAAAGCTCGTTTACGGCAAGCATCACCTTTTGTTTGTCCTCTTCGCTTAAAGTTCCACCCGCAAAAAGACCGTTTAATGTACCGATTATGCTGTCTGCATTTGAGGCGTCATATATATAAGCATCCTCATTTCCCATAAGCTCACCCACCGGAACGCTGAAAAAGTCGGCTATCTTTTGAACGGTTTCTCTTTTTCTGGGATAACAGCTGCCCATTTCATAATTTTGAAGAGTGCGGGAGGTCATACCCAAGCTTTTTGCAAGTTCAGACTGGGTAAGTCCCTTATTTATTCGCAGTTGTTTTAGCTTTTCTGAAAACTTCATACTTCCTCCTTACGAAATTAAATTTCGTAAAACTGTTGACAATACATTAATTTGGGGTATAATTAAAATACGAATTTGAATTTCGCATTGTTATTATATATCTTTTTCAGAAGGTTGTCAACAATATGGAACGAACTATTTTACATTGTGACCTGAATAATTTTTACGCATCGGTAGAGTGTGTAAGATATCCCGAGTTAAAAGACAAGTTTGTGGCGGTATGCGGAAGTGCGGAAGAGCGTCACGGCATAGTTTTAGCCAAAAATCAAAAAGCCAAGCTGTTGGGGGTTAAAACGGGGGATGCCATATGGCAGGCAAGACAAAAATGTCCCGAGCTTATAGTTATCAAGCCGCATTTTGAGGAATACATAAAATACTCCAAGGCAGTAAAGGAAATATACTACTGCTATACAGATCTGGTAGAGTCCTTTGGACTTGATGAATGTTGGCTTGACGTTACAGGGTCAAGAATGCTTTTCGGCGGCGGAGAAAAAATAGCCTTTGACATAAAGGAGCGCATAAAAAAGGAGCTTGGTCTTACCATATCGGCAGGAGTATCGTTTAACAAGGTTTTTGCAAAGCTTGGAAGCGACCTCAAAAAGCCGGATGCGGTATCGGTCATAAACAAAAACGATTTTAAGGATAAGATATGGCATCTTGCGGCAAATGAGCTTTTATGGGTAGGCAGAGCCACATATAAAAAGCTTTTAAGATATAATGTAAAAACAATAGGAGACCTCGCAAACACTCCAAAGGATATTTTACGTTGTTGGTTTGGCGTAAACGGAGAGATGTTATGGCGATATGCCAACGGGCTTGACGATTCAAGGGTACTGCCCTTTGGGGCGGCGGTTCCCATAAAAAGTATCAGTAACGGTATAACCTGCGTTGATGACCTGCGTTCACACGAAGAGGTATGGCGGGTAATATTTGCCCTATCAGACGAGATAGGCAGTAAGCTTCGAAGCAGCGGCCTTACGGCAAACGGCATCCGTCTTGCCGTAAAGGACAACCGTCTTGTAACCAAAGGGTATCAGGCGGTACTTCCCTTTTCGGTTCAATCCTCTTATTTTGTTGCACAAAAGGCAATGGAGATTTTTTCTAAAAACTACGACTTTTCATTTCCGGTAAGGGCACTGAGCGTTACCGCCTATTCGTTGGATGGTGAAAACGAGTCATTTCAGCTTACCCTTTCGGGCGAGACGGAGCTTCAGAACAAAAAATGCATTATTGAGCGAACCGCCGATAATATTCAAAAGCGTTTTGGCGAGGATGCTATTTCCTCCGCTTTAATGATGCTTGAAAATAAAATGCCCAAGGGCAAAACTCCCGATATGATAATGCCGGGAATGATGTATAAATAAATATCCGTTACCGCTTTTGCGGCAACGGATATTTTTATTAAAGTTGTGTTACATCACCATACGTTAGCTGTTGCTCCGCCTCAAATACACATTTTGCATCTCTGCCCATAATACGTCCGTCAAACTCTGCTTTTATGGTTTTGCCCTGCATTACGCCGTTATTCAGCTTCAAGGTTATGCTTTGAGAGGTGATATCGGCGACAGTAAGACTTCTGATTTCCTTAACAAGATCCGAAAAAGATTCAATATACTCCTCGGTAACATCCTTTAAGCCGATGACGGTCAGCTGATAGTTACCCGCCGTACCGCTTAAAGCGATATTTTCAACCTTATTGATATCGACACCTACCTGCATAAGTCTGCTACCTACGAACTTTTCGGTATCTGCCAGTACCTCGCGTTCAATGCCGTTATCCTTTTTGTCC
>JAFUPP010000021.1 GCA_017481115.1 Clostridia bacterium
AAGCCCAACGGTGATTATTTGACTTGGTTGCCATTACGTTAACAACCTCTTCGTTAAGACCGATTTTAAGGATGGTATCCATCATACCGGGCATTGATGCACTGGCGCCTGAACGAACCGATACAAGAAGGGGATTCTCCTTGTCACCGAACTTCATTCCGGTAATTGCCTCAATCTTATCGATGTATTCCATGATCTGTGCCTGGATTTCATCATTGATTTTTCTGCCGTCCTCATAATACTGAGTACAGGCCTCGGTGGATACAGTGAAGCCCTGGGGAACGGGAAGTCCGATCTTGGTCATCTCTGCAAGGTTTGCACCCTTACCGCCGAGAAGCTCACGCATTGATGCGTCGCCTTCTGAGAACAAATAAACATACTTGTGGCTCATTAGATTTATTCCTCCTAAATTTTAATTAGCAATGTTGGGAATGTGTTTTACACATTCAAACAGTATTATAACAAATACTTTCCCAAATTTCCATTATTTATTGCAAAAAAAATTCATATTTTTTCACTTATTTTCCGTTAATATGCATAATATTTATATTTATAGATAAAAACCTTGTTTTTTGACTTGAAAAATGTGACGGATAATGTTTTAATATATGTGTATCATATTTGAAAGGGACGGGTAAAATGAATTATCACGGCAAAGACATAAAGATTTTTTCCGCCAACGGATGCCCCGAGGTTGCAAAGCAGATAGCTGACGCTCTCGGTCTTCCCCTTGGCAATTCGGAGGTCAGCACCTTCAGTGACGGTGAAATTGCGGTTTCAATGTTTGAATCGGTAAGAGGTAGTGATGTATTTATAGTACAAAGCACCTGCGCTCCCGTAAACAATAATATTATGGAGCTTCTTATCATGATAGACGCTGCAAAGAGAGCAAGTGCAGGTCGTATCACCGCAGTTATCCCCTACTATGGCTATGCAAGACAGGACAGAAAGGCAAAGAGCCGCGATCCTATTTCGGCAAAGCTGGTTGCAGACCTTCTCACCACCGCAGGTGCAGACAGGGTTCTTACAATGGACCTTCACGCTGCACAGATCCAAGGATTTTTCAACATACCCGTTGATCATATTTTAGGCGTTCCCATTCTGGCTCCCTATTATACACAAAAGCTTGCTTCAGAGCACGACAACCTCGTTGTTGTTTCCCCCGACTTTGGTTCGGTCGGCAGAGCAAGAAACTTTGCTCAGAGAATTGATGCTCCCATTGCAATTATCGACAAGCGTCGTCCCAAAGCCAACGTCTGCGAGGTTATGAACATCATCGGTGACGTTAAGGGCAAGACGGTAATACTTGTTGACGATATGGTAGATACCGCAGGTACCATCTGTAACGCTGCAAGAGCAGTTATTGAGGTTGGCGGTGCTAAAGAGGTATATGCCTGTGCAACACACGGCGTTCTTTCCGGCCCCGCAATCCAGCGTATTGCCGACAGCCCCATCAAGGAGTTCGTTTTCCTTGATACCGTGCCCATCGCCGGCGACAAGCATATTGATAAGATAAAGCTTATCCCCTGCGCTCCCGTATTTGCTGAGGCTATCGAGCGTATCTATGAGGACAAGCCGATGTCCACAATGTTCGGTTGATAAATATATCTGTTTTGAGGGATGCTGGTCATCCCTCTTTTTTGGAGAAACCTGTAAATGTTTGAAAGAATTAAGATGAAGTATAACGGAACTGCTCCCGAATGGCTTATAGTAGGTCTGGGAAATATCGGCCCAAAATATGAGAACACCCGTCACAATGCAGGATTTATCTGCATTGACGAGGTGGCGAAAAGCCTTGGTGTCACCTTTTCGGGCATTAAAATGAAGAGTGAGCTTGCCTTTTGCGAGATAGCGGGTAAAAGATGCATCCTTGCAAAGCCGCAGACCTTTATGAATCTGTCGGGCGAGGCGGTTTTTGAGATATCAAAATTCTACAAAATCGACCCCTCACATATTATTATAATAAGTGATGACATTAACCTTGATGTCGGCGGTATGAGAATACGCAAAAAGGGCTCTGACGGCGGTCAAAGGGGTCTTCGCAGTATTATTCAATGTATAAACAGCGAGGATTTTCCGCGTATCAGGGTGGGTGTCGGTAAAAAACCGCATCCGGACTTCGACCTTGCCGCCTGGGTCACATCTAAATTTTCCTCTGACGAAAGAAAACTCATTGATGAGAGGGCGAAGGACAGCGTAGGTGCTGTTGAATGTATAGTAAAGGGAGATTTCGAAAGAGCTATGTCCCTTTATAATAAGTCAAAATAATATTAGGAGAAAACTTATGTTTTTTGATGCGTCGCTTACGGCGTTACCTGAGTTTGAAACGGTGAGCAGATCGGTATTGTCCGACACCCTCCCCGTTGCAGTCTCGGGGCTTTCCCATTTTCATAAGGTGCATATGGCGGGTCTTTTGGCAAGACAGCAAAAGGCTCCCTGCTTGTTTTTAACCTCGGATGAGCCCGAGGCTATGCGTGTTTGTGCGGATATGAAGGCTCTGGGCACCGATGCGGTATATCTGCCGGTAAGAGACCTCAATTTAAAAAGGGCGGACGCCGTCAGTCACGAGTACGAGTGTGAACGTCTTTTTGCTCTCTGCAAGGCGGCAAGAGGTGTCGATGTAATTGTCTGCTCGGTACACGCGGCGGTGCAGTTTGTACCCAAAAAGGAGCTGCTTTTAAACTCCTCCTTTAAGCTGACGGTCGGCGATACGGTGGATATGGATTCACTTTGTCAAAGGCTCGTAACTGCCGGATACACCCGTGCGGATCTTGTAGAGGGTGCCGGTCAGTTTGCAAAAAGGGGCGGAATTCTGGACATCTTCCCCTCCGATTCGGAGACCCCCGTCAGAATTGAGTTTTTCGGTGACGAGGTGGATACTCTGAACCGCTTTGATGCCGTTACTCAACGCAGAGGCGAAGGGTTAAATGAGCTATTTATCACACCTGCAAGAGAGGTTTCGGCTTCAAACCTTGAGCTTATCGAAAAAATAGAGGACTATTTATCGAATAACGATAATTTGCCCGAAATTACAAGAAAAAATCTTGTAAACGATGCCGATATGCTGAAAAGTATTGGCTCCATACCCTGGACCGACTGTTATATTCCCTTTTTGAAGGAGCGTCTTGAAAGGGTGTTTTCCTACTGCGAGGGCGTAGTGTTTATAAGCGAATGGGCAAAGGTAAAGGCGTCGCTTGAGGGCTTTTACGAAAGCTTTGAAATGGAGCTTTCGGCACTTGCCGAGGAGGGCTCGGTGTTGGGCGAGATGTCCGACTATGTTCTGATGCAAAACGATGTTATAAAGCATCTTAAAAGAAGTGTTTATCTTGACAGTCTCTTGAGAAGCAAATTCGACGTAGCTCCAAAGGAGCTTGTCGGTATGAGTGTCCGTCCCGTTTCTGCCTGGACGGGTACTGCGGCGGCACTTGCCGATGATATAAGGGTTCCTCTTATGCAGGGCTACAGTGTTGTGATTGCGGTCGGAAGTATGAAACAGGCTTCCTCCCTTTCGCGTGACCTTGAGGGTAACGGACTAAAGGTTATTTTATCCGAAAATCCCGAAAATACGGCAGCCGGTAAGGTTATCATCACTCCGCTGACGCTTTCTCAGGCGGGTGAATACCCCGCATCAAAATTTATGCTCATACCCTTTGGTACTGCGGCGGGTACCCGTCGTAAAAAGGGTATTAAAAAGGGCAAGGCCATAGGCGGTATCGAGGAATTAAAGACGGGTGATACGGTGGTTCACTCGGTACACGGTATCGGCATCTTTGACGGCATTAAAAAGATAGAAACGGGCGGAATAATCCGTGACTACATTAAAATAAAGTATGCGGGAAGCGATGTTTTGTATCTTCCCGTAACACAGCTCGACCTTGTAAGTAAATACATAGGTCCGGGCAGTGAGGATCATAAGGTAAAGCTGTCCAAGATGGGCAGTCCCGAATGGCAGAAGACCAAGACCCGTGTTAAAGGTCAGGTCAAGGATATGGCAAAGGAGCTTATTGCGCTTTACTCCAAGCGTCAGAGCATTAAGGGCTATGCCTTTAGTGAGGACTGCGATCTGCAACGTGATTTTGAGACCCGCTTTGAGTATGAGGAGACGGACGATCAGCTTCGTTGTGTCAATGAAATCAAAAAGGATATGGAAAAGCCGCATCCTATGGACAGACTTCTTTGCGGAGATGTAGGCTTTGGCAAAACAGAGGTGGCCCTTCGTGCCGCATTCAAATGTATCTGCGACAATAAGCAGGTGGCAATACTTGTTCCCACCACCATTTTGGCACTTCAGCACTACACCACCGTTTGCAGACGTATGGACGTTATGGGGGTAAGGGCGGAGTATATCTCCCGCTTTAAATCACCCAAGCAGGTGGAAAAGATACTTTCCGATCTGAAGGCGGGTAAGATAGATATTATAATAGGTACCCACAAGCTGCTTTCAAAGGATGTTGCCTTCAAGGATCTTGGACTTTTGATTGTTGACGAGGAGCAGCGTTTCGGTGTCGGACACAAGGAAAAGCTAAAGGAGAGATATCCCAATGTGGATGTTCTCACCCTTTCGGCAACACCGATACCCAGAACACTCAATATGGCTCTTTCGGGTTTAATGGATATGAGCGTTATTGAGGAGGCTCCGGGTGACCGATTCCCCGTACAGACCTTTGTTATGGAGGAAAACAAGCCGGTAATTTTAGAGGCTATAAAAAGGGAGCTTCGACGCGGCGGTCAGGTTTATTATCTGCACAACCGCACCGATGATATTTCCCGCAAGGCTTACATATTAAAAGAGGCCCTTCCCGATGCCGAGATAAGCTTCGCCGACGGAAAAATGGGTGAGGACAAACTCAACAACGAGTGGCAAAAGCTGGTCGATCACGAAACCGACGTGCTTGTCTGCACCACCATTATTGAAACGGGTGTGGATGTTCCCAACGTAAACACCCTTATTATTGAGGATGCCGACCGCTTCGGTCTTTCACAGCTGCATCAGTTAAGGGGCAGGGTCGGAAGAAGTCCGCGCAGAGCCTACGCCTACTTTACATTTAAGAGGGGCAAGCAGATAAACGACACCGCCGCCAAGCGTCTTGAGGCGGTAAGGGATTTTACCGAGTTTGGCTCGGGCTTCAGAATTGCAATGCGTGACCTTGAGATCAGAGGTGCGGGTAATCTTTTGGGTGCCCAACAGCACGGACAGATGGAAAGTGTCGGCTACGATATGTATGTTAAGCTTTTAAACGAGGCGATAAGCGAAGAAAAGGGTGAAGAGGTCCTCAAAAGCAACGAATGTGTCGTTGATCTTCGTATAAATTCACACATCCCCGAAAGATATATCGATTCTCTTGAGGCAAGGCTTGATATCTACCGCAAGATAGCCGATATAAAGACCGACGAGGATAAAACGGCTCTCGAAGAGGAGCTTTGTGACCGCTTCGGTAAGATCCCAAAGAGCGTCAGGGGACTTATGGAGGTCTCTTTGCTTCGTAACCGTGCCGCCACCTTTGGTATTTACGAGATCGTTCAGCGTGAAGAGGATATTTTCTTCTTTCTTCCCTCCCTCGCTCTTGAGCAGGTCAATAATTTATACCGCACACTCGGTAAGAAAAGATATATGCTCGGCGGCAAGGAAAAGCCTTATTTGAGGGTAAAAATGAAGAAAGGACAGTCCCCTCTTGAAACAATGAACGAGGTTCTTTCGATTTTGTAACAAAAAGTATAGACATTTCGAAAGTTTTGGTGTATAATTTTATGGATTATAGGGCAAAGTGTATTCTTGCCTAAATAAAAAAGGATGAAAAAGAATATGAAGCATTTGAAAAAGATATTAGCAGCAGTACTGTCGGTAGTTTTGGTACTTTCTTTTTGTGCATGTGAATTCCACGAAAAGAATGAGCTTGTAGCAACCGTCGGAAAGACCCCCATCGGCTCAGAGCTTTACATTATGTATCTTATGCAGGCAGATACCGAGTTTAAGGGCAAAATCGACGACTCCATTAAAGCGGCAAACGGCACCGCCATCTCAAACACCGCAGATTACTACGAAAAGACCCTTGACGGTAAGGATTCGGATCAGTGGCTTGCAGATAAGACCATGATGTATCTTAAGGAGTACGCCTGGACCGTCGAGACATTTGAGTCACTCGGTCTTACCCTCAACGAAGAGCAAAAGCAGGCTGTTGACAGCTATGTTTATACATACTGGGATTATTACGGAAATTCGGTTCAGTATGAGTCCTACGGTATTTCAGAGGATGCTTTCCGTCTTTACTGGGAACAGCTCGTTAAGAAGGAAGCCATCTTTAACTACTACTATGATGAAAAGGGTATCCAGGAAGTCAGCAAGGATGATATCTTCAAGAACATCACCGAAAACTACATCCAGGCAGAAACCATCACCATCGGTATAGTTGACGAGAAGGGTGCAAAGCTTACCGGCGAAAAGCTGGCTGCAGAGCAGAACAAGGCAAAGGATTACGTTGACCGCTTCAACAAGGGCGAAGCCACCATCGGCAAGCTCAACGAGGAGTACAGCGGCAAGACCACATCCTCCACCACCTCAACCACCGCTTCGACCCAGAGTGCAACCTCTGCTCTCGCTACCTCTTCTGCCGCCGTTTCATCCGGTGCAACCGAGGACGAGGAGATCAAGAGCAAGTACGCAGATGCAATGTTCTTCAATTCAGAGGATCAGGATACCACCGTTTATGACAAGCTTAAGGAGATCATCGCAAAGGACGACTTTGTAGGCTACGATAAGGCTGCATACTTTGAGACAGATACCTCCATCGTTGTTTACGTTGTACGTGATATGAGCACCGATAAGGAGTTCGTAATGGATCAGTACAAGGTTACTGCTCTTCACAATCTTAAGGATACCGACTTTACAAAGATCATTTCTGATGCTCTCGCAAAGCTTACCGTTGCTGCAGAAAGCACCATCGGCCGTTACAGAGCAACCAACTTCCTTACAGAAGAGGAATAATTTAATTTAAATTAATATACTAATTTAACAGCCAAGTGTTCAAATACACTTGGCTGATTTTTTTGCCAAAGGCGACTTTTTGCTTGGCAGTTTAGTTGGTGCTTTGGGATTACTATTTCTCGCATTCATCTTTAATATGTTGTTTAATCTCTTTTACATCAAGAGATCGACCATCAAGGATTTCTTTAATATCTTCTCTTTTGTTAAGTTCATTCAGTATTTTAGGTATGACCTTCATATACATTTTTTGGTTTTCACCCCATAAGCAGCACCGAAGTATTGCTATTAACTCTTGGGTGGTGAGACGTTTAAGATAACCATTAACCGAAGTATCCATATGACCTCTCCTATCGTATGGGGATTATATCCCCTTAATAAATAGAATTATAATCCCCATAATAAAAAGTGTCAATATGGGGGAATGATCATGATAATATTTAACAAACTATGGAAAACAATGCAACAAAAAGGAATCAGCACATATACTCTCAGAGAGCGTTGCTGTATCGACAGTAAGACCATTCGTCGTCTAAAGACCAATGAAAATATAGAAACCAAAACATTGAGCAAGCTTTGTGCTGCTCTTGACTGTCGTCTTGAAGATATTGCAGAGTATATTCCTGATTGATCTTCGCAAAAGTTTTAGCTTATGTAAATAAGGGAATTTAAAGCAAATTTGTTGATTATAACACAACAAAAACCAAAGGATGCGTAGAAGTTCTACGCATCCTTTTATTGTTTTGTTGAAAAACTGTATTAGGTTTATATTTTTTTTATTTTTACTATCTTACCGAGTCCTTCGGCATACCTTATCATTGATGCGGTGCCGCGGCTTTGTCCGTCCCAAAAGCATATCGCCATATCGCAAAGCTCCGCCATTTTTCTGTTTCTTATAGGCCCTGCCGCTCTGCCGTATTTTTCCCACTCGGCATTATATATCTCAAGACCTGTATTAAACTCCTTGGCAAACCGTTCGCCGAGTCGGTCAGCTCCGCTGCATCCGCCCGAAATTATAGTTATATCACGGCTGTCAAGCTCCTCAAGGCAACGAAGGATAAACTCCTTTGCCGCATCATAATCGCAAAAATCTCTGCAACCTGCAATTACTATCTTCATATCATTCGAACATCCTTGTGGAAAGATACCTTTCACCCGTATCCGCCATCAAAACGACCACGTTTTTATCGGGATATTTCTTTGCAAGCTCTGTCGCCGCCTTTAATGCCGCACCCGAGGAGATACCAACAAGTATTCCCTCTTTTTGTGCCATCATTCTGCCGTAAACATATGCATCCTCATCGGTCACGGTAACGACCTTGTCTATAACATTCATATCAAGGTTTTGGGGAATAAAGTTTGCGCCTATTCCCATAATGCCGTGGGAGGCGGCTACTCCCTTTGTTATAAGCGGAGAGGAAAAGGGCTCGACCCCTACTATCATAACATCCGCATTTTGCTGCTTCAGATATCTGCCGACACCCGAAACGGTACCTCCCGTACCGATTCCCGCTACGAAAATGTCTATTTTGCCATTCATATCCTCCCATATTTCAGGGCCTGTGGTTTCAAAATGGCTCTTCGGATTTGCGGGATTTTCAAACTGACCCGCTATAATCGAATTCTCGGTGTTGCGGTTTATCTGATCGGCAAGGCTAATGGCACCCGCCATTCCCTCACTCGCACTTGAAAGATGAATTTCGGCACCGTATGCCTTTAAAATCCTTCTTCTTTCCTCACTCATACTTTCGGGCATTGTAAGTATGCATCTATATCCCCTTGCGGCACAAAAGGCTGCAAGACCGATTCCCGTATTACCGCTTGTCGGCTCAATTATTACTCCGCCCTTTTTTAATATGCCCCTTTGCTCTGCATCGAGTATCATACCTATTGCTACTCGGTCCTTGGCACTGCCTGCGGGATTAAAGCCCTCAAGCTTGGCATAGAGATTATTTACATTTTCAATGTTTTTTATATGCAGAATGGGTGTTTTGCCCACCATATCCGCCAAATTTTCAAAAAGCATATACTATTCCACCGTGATTCTTTCAATATTGATTGCTTTGCCCGTTTTTTCGTCAAACTCCACTACCACCGCATCAAGCCTTGAGGCTTCATTGTTTGCGGCTTCAAAGCGTGTGGGCATTTTATCCTTAAGTGAACGTATTACACATTCCGGCTTTACTCCGAGACAGGAGTTTTTAGGTCCCGTCATACCGACATCCGTAACATAAGCCGTACCCTTTTGCATTATCTCGCAGTCTGCGGTGGGAATATGGGTATGTGTTCCCATTATCGCCGTTACCCTTCCGTCAAGATAAAAGGCAATAGCCCTCTTTTCACCCGTTGCCTCGGCGTGAAGGTCGATAAATATATTATTTATACCCTCATCGTTAAGGCTCTTAATTATTTCATCCGCCGCCTTAAAGGGACAGTCGGCACTCAGCGTGTAGTTTCCGAGCAGATTTACCACCGCTACACGTGTTTTGCCCATATCCATGATGCAAACGCCCCTGCCGGGCACCGCCGAGGGCAGATTTGCGGGACGAAGCACAAATAAGCTTTCATCCAGCATATCATATATCTCACGGCGTCTGAGGGTGTGATTTCCGCCCGTAATAACGTCTGCACCCGCCGAAAATATCTCCTCGGCAGAAAAGGGGGTGATCCCGTTGCCGTCGGCAGAATTTTCACCGTTTACAACCGTTATATCTATACCCAAGGCTCTTTTAAGCGATGGCAATTTTTCTCTTAAAAACCGTGTGCCGTTACTGCTCACGACATCTCCGACCATAAGAAGTTTCATTCTTTCACTCTTTCTATATTGCTTCGTAGCCTACCATAAGACCACCCTTTTCGGCATAAAAGCTGCAAAGTCCTCTGCATTCGCCGATGGTGACCTTTACCTTCTCGAATTTTTGCTTTATAAGCTTTTTAAGCTCATTTGCTGCATCAAGATTAAAGCAGTGATTTATTATTACCCTGCCCTCTTTAAGACCGTACTGTTTAAGATACTCGACTATGGTCTCAAGGGATTTTTTCTCTCCCCTGCACTTTGCAAGCTGCTCAAGGTCTCCCTGCGCACTCGCTCTGCCGACAACGCGGATTCCCAAAATTCCCGCCATCTTTGCAATAAGCGGCGATACCCTGCCGTTGTTGGCAAGATTTTTCATCGACTCAAGCATAAACAAAAGACCCGTCTTTTTATTATACTGCTCTATCTTTTGACAAATATCTTCAAACTCCTCACCCGCCAACGCAAGATCGCGAATTTTTTGTATGGTGAGAATAAGCTCTGCACCTGCAGAAAGTGAGTTTATTACGTGTACCTTTCGATCGGGATACTGCTCCTCGTAGATATTCTTTGCATTTACCGCCGCGTTATAACTTCCCGAAAGGGTGGCGGTGATGGTAACACAAAAAATTCTCTTTGCATCACCGAAGCTGTCAAGCCAGTCGGCAGTATTGGGACAGGACGAGGAGGATCTTCCCTTGTAGTTTCTCAGATACTCAACCATATCCAGAACATCAAGGTTTATATCATCCACAAACTCTCTTTCTGCGGTCATTATTTTTAAAGGTGCTACCTCGTAATCAATTCCCTCAAGCTCAAACAGATCGCTTGATGAATCTGCAATTATTTTTATTCTTTCCATAATATACCCTTTCTGTTTAGATCAGTATAACCTATTTTTTAAAATTTGTCCATTTAAAAGTATATATGTTTACAAATAAAATCTCAACCCATTTTTCTACCGCTACAGTTGACAGTCTCTAAACTGCATAGAATTAAGCCGTTTTTTTCTCTACCGGCGGTAGAATATGGATTTTTTGCACAAAAAAAGCGGACCTCATACGAGGTCCGCCAAATTTTTTAAATTTAAGCGTTTGCCTTTTTGGTGCTCATCTTGATAACAAAGAGAACCGCTAACATAATGACCGCCATAATGGGAAGGGTTATCATCCAGTTCTGGACAAAACCTGCGATAATGTAACCTACAAAGCTGACCGCAGCAACGGTAATTGCATAGGGAAGCTGGGTGGATACGTGGTTAAGGTGGTCACACTGTGCACCTGCACTTGACATAATGGTGGTGTCCGAAATGGGTGAGCAGTGGTCGCCGCAGACAGCACCTGCAAGACATGCCGACATACAGATGATTCCGATCTCGCCTGTGGGGAAGATTGCAAGAACGATGGGAATAAGTATTCCAAAAGTTCCCCAAGAGGTTCCGGTTGCAAAGGAGATTGCACAAGCAATAAGGAATATGATTGCAGGAATAAACTTCTCAAGTGAACCGATTGAACCGAGAGCTCCCTCAACGAATGCGTCAGAACCGAGAAGTCCGGTCATATTCTTGAGCGAGGTTGCCATTGTAAGAATAAGGATTGCGGGAACCATTGCTATAAAGCCCTTGGGAATACAGTTCATTGCTTCCTTAAAGGATACGATTCGTCTGATGATGAAGTAAATGATGATAATTACAAGTGCAACAAGTCCGCCCCAGGGAAGACCAACGGTTGCATCTGTATTTGAAAATGCATCAACAAATGAGAGCGAAGGATCGTAGTTTGCTGAGTTGAATACCCATTCCTCACCCATACATCTTCCGACATAGAAGAGTGAAAATACACAGCTTGCAATAAGCACTATGATGGGGAATATAAGGTCGATAACCTTGCCCTTGTTTGTTTCGGGCTCTTCGTCAACACCCTGCTTGCCGCCCGAAGTAAAGAGATCGCCGTTTGCGGCATTCATCTCGTGAAGCTTCATGGGACCGTAGTCAAGCTTCATCAGCGTAATTGCAATTATAAATACAAAGGTCAAAAGCGAATAGAAGTTATAGGGAATAGCCTTTATAAAGAGGGATATGCCCTGTCCTTCGGGTGCATAGCCGGATACCGCTGCTGCCCAGGATGAAATAGGTGCTATCATACAAATGGGTGCTGCGGTAGCATCGATCAAAAATGCAAGCTTTGCGCGGGAGATCTTATGCTTATCTGTTACGGGACGCATAACAGCACCGACGGTAAGGCAGTTGAAGTAGTCATCAATAAAGATGAGTACGCCCAAAATAAAGGTGCAGATGGCAGCACCCGCCTTGCTCTTTATGTGCTCCTTTGCCCAGTTACCGAATGCCTGTGAGCCGCCCGCCTTGTTTATAAGAGCGACGATGATACCAAGCACTACAAGGAATATAAAGATACCTGCTGTGCCCGAAACCGCTTCAGTAAAGCCTGTGGTTGTGATGGTATCTATGGTATGAATGGGATTAAACTTTGTTGAAAGTAATCCGCCCACAACGATACCGATGAAAAGTGATGAAAACACCTCTTTTGTGATGAGGGCAAGTCCGATAGCTACTACCGGGGGGAAGAGTGACCAAAGTGTTCCCTCTGCGCTCATAATGTTACCGTTGAAGGCACAAAGAATACCAAAACCGATAACGAAAAGTGCAATAAGGATCTTTGGCAGGATTTTTTTCATATTCATTTTTCTATCCTCCAAAAAATTTTTTTACAAAAGAAAAGCCGCAATACCTATTGGGGCAGTGCGACCGAAAATATGTTCGAAAGCGCTCCACCGATCATCGCCCCGTCTTCCAAACAGAGCTCTCCGTGACAGTCAGACGGATATTCTCCGTCAAACCAGCAAAAGGACCTCAATATTCCCTTTGCTTCGGCAGGATCCCCTTTGACGGCGAAATAATGCCCTGCGGGGATTGAGCCCCTATTCGCCGCTACTGATGTCACCTGCACCTCATTCGTCATATTTAGTTGTAGACACAGAATAGCATTTTGTTCACAGTTTGTCAACAATTTTTGCCAAATTTCCCGCCTTTCAGCAGTATTTATATGTAATTGCATATTTTTGAGTGTTTTTATATTTACACAATCTGCTTTTGTAATATATAATAAAAATAGGAGGTGTTTTTATGAAAAGAATTCTTGCTTTATTGATTATCGGCGTACTTCTTTTGGGCCTTTCTGCCTGCGGGGAACAATCCGCAAACACTTCCGATACTTCAAGCGGAGTACTTGCTATGCCGCAGCCAAAGATCAAGCCTGACGGTTTTTTGTACCGAGACGGCACTACCGATTCTGCGGGTTCGACCGAAAAGATATTCAGCGGATTAGAAAAAGCGAGCGACTATTATATTGATATTGGATACGGTGCACTTATGTCAACATTAGGTGAGGCTCCAAGGTATACCGGCGAAACATCAAAAACCGTAAATATATGCGGTAAAGAACTAAAACTTTCATATGAGCACACTCTGATGCGACACAGAGATGTAAAGATCAGTGAGGAGGATGCCTACTTTTTGTACTATGATGTTTTTAAGGATGAAAGCGGTATAACCGTAACATTTAACCGCACGACCGGGCAGGTTTGCGCCTATAAAAACACTACCGACGAAAAAGGGCCCATTCCCGAACGTGATTATGTAAAATATATATCTCCCGACAATCTGACCTCTGCAGAGTGCGAACAGCTTGCAACCGAGTTTATAAACAGTGTTTTTTCTGATGAAACCCTGGCAAAATACGGTGAAAGGGAGTACACCAAAAAAACACATGACCATAAATATACATATAGTCTTCATATAAAGGGTTACGATACCACAGAATATATTACTCTGACAGTTAGCCAATGGAGCAGAAAGGTGACTAATTTCTCTGCTCATTCCTACAGAAAATTTGAGCCGTATATGGATTATCTTACCGACGAAAGACTTGCAGCAGCCCAGAAAAGGATAATGCAAAAGGTCAAAGAAATGGGCGGAGAGCCGATAGAATCAAAGGATGCCTATTATATAACCATTGATTTTTACGGCAATATTTATATGGCAGGTAACGGAAGGTTTTCCTATAACACACAGGCAGATGAAGAAAGCGGAACCAACGTGATCTTTACACTGATCTAAACAAAAACCGAGTAACGAAAGTTACTCGGTTTTTAAATTTCTTGCATAGTGGAAGAGGTACTGTTGCGCGATGCCTGCAATGTCCTGAAGCTCTGCGGGGAGTCCGTTTGGCATAATTTCTGCCATTACGCGTTTTATCCAGACATCCTTCGGGAAGGCTTCAAGTCGGTTACAGCCAAACAGCAGTACACAGTCGGCAACCTTTTCGCCCACACCCTTTATTGTCATTAAAAGTGCCTTTGCATCCTCAAAATCAAGGGCGTTTATTCTTTCCTCCGTCACCCTGCCATCTATAACGGCAGTGGCGGCTGATATTATATATTTATCCCTAAAACCGCACTTAAGTGGTGCTAAGTCCTCTATTTTTACATCTTTTAAGCGGTCAGGTGTCGGAAACGCAAAAACACCATTTTCTATCTCCTCACCGAAAAGGCGGCAGAAATTTTCGACTATTTTCTTAATTCTGGGGATATTATTGTTCTGCGAGAAAATAAAGGATAAAAGTGTCTCGAAAAAGTCCTGCTTTAAAATTCGGATACCCTTTGCGGCAGAAGCACTTTGTTTTAAAATGTCATTTTTTACTATTCTTGAATGAAACTCGCGGTAGTTTATGTCAAGACCAAAATACTCCGCCCAAAAATCAGCCTCATTAATATCTATACCGCCGATAAAAAGTGCGTTTTCACGTTGCTCCAAAACAAGTCTTTTACCCCTTGTTACTCCCTCATAACCGCTGTCGGTCTTAAAAAAGCGGAAGCACTGTCCGCATTCAAGGGTATCGGCAAGTGAAAAGTCAAAATCGGCGGTGATAAGCACACCGCCGTCCATTTTTTCTGTTTTGTAAAAATTATTCTTCATATCACAACGCCATTTTAAACCCGTAGGAAAGTACCGTCATTATTACTCCCGCTGTAAGAGTGCCCAAAAAAATTACGGGAAGTGAATTTTTTATACGAAGATCCAAAACATCGGCTATAAGTGAGCCCGTCCAGGCACCCGTTCCGGGAAGCGGCACCGCCACGAATATGTAAAGTCCCCAAAGACTTGCCTTATTCATACTTGCACTCTTTCTTGCCGCCCTTATTTCTAATTTTTCAACCGTTTTTTTCATAAAGCTTATTTTTTTAAGCCACTGAAATATCTTTCGGATAAATAACAGTATAAAGGGAATGGGAAACATGGTTCCTATTATGCATACAGGCAATGCTATATACCAATCAATACTTAAAATTGCCGCCGCTATAAGTCCTCCGCGAAGCTCTAAAATGGGAAACAATGATATTAAAAATACTATAAGCACCGGCGGTATGCCGTGGCTGTTTAAAAACTCGGTTACCTGCTCTGCCATTTTGTCACTTCCTCTCATACAAGTGATATTATATTATATTTTTTTTTTAAAAGCAACAATTTTGTTTTTTTGCGGTATATATATTATATTTTATTAAGAAATATTAATATTACACTTGAATTAAAGGCGTTTTGATGTTAAAATTAGTGCGTATACTTAATCTTTTACGAGGTATAAAATGGAATCTTTAAAAGACTTATGGGAACAGGTGTGTGACAAGATAAAGGAAGAGATAACCAGCGTTATGTATAACGTATGGTTTGATATTCTTGAGCCGGTCGATTTTAACGGCGAAATACTCACCCTTTCGGTTCCTACCGATTTTCAGCGCGGTATAGTTGAGAAAAACTGGATGCGTCTTTTGGACGAATCGGTCGCGCATATTATCGGATACAACTGCAAAATAAACATCGTTGTTAAGGAGGAGGAAAAGCCTGAAGTAAAGCCTGTTCCTCTTATGAATCAATTTACCTTTGAAACCTTTGTCGTAGGTCCGTCAAACCGTTTTTGCCACGCTGCTGCAAAAAGCGTTGCTGAAAACCCAGGCGGTAAGTATAATCCGCTTTTCATCTACGGCAACCCCGGTCTTGGTAAAACACACATCCTTAATGCTATCTACAATTATGTCAAGGATCATTCTCCGCACATAAACATAGTTTTGGTACGCGGTGAACAGTTTGCCAATGAGATAATTGAGGCAATACACAACCATTCCACCACGGTTATAAGGGATAAATACCGTCAGGCAGATTTTCTTTGCATAGATGATATTCACTTTATCGCAGGTAAGCAAAGTACACAGGAGGAGTTTTTTAACACCTTCAATGTGCTTTATCAGGATGGTAAACAGATAGTCGTAACGAGTGACCGTCCGCCGAGAGACATTCAGGCTCTTGAGGAAAGAATTCAAAGCAGACTTGAAAGCGGTCTTCTTGCCGATCTTTCACCACCCGACTTTGAAACAAAGGTTGCGGTAATCTACTCCAAGGCGGAGCTTTTGGGAATAACCGTTCCCGAAAACGTGGCATACTTTATTGCCGATCAGATCAAAAACAACTTCCGTCAGATAGAGGGTATCGTTAAAAAGCTTTTTGCCTTCCAGCAGATAACCGGTGAAGAACCGAATATTATGTTGGCTCAAAAGGCTATAAGTGAAATAAGAAGTGACGATGCCACCCCCGTCACCATAGATAAGATCTTGATGGAGGTTGCACGTACCTATAATATTACAAGGGAGGATATTCTCTCCAAAAAGCAAAGCAAGGAGATATCCTACGCACGTCAGGTTGCAATCTATGTTATCCGCGAGATAACCAATATGCCGTTATTGAATATCGGTAAAGAGGTCGGCGGTAAGGATCACGCAACAATTTCCTATTCACTTAAAAAAATTAATCAGATTCTTGATACTAATCCGAAGGAACGTGCTACCGTAAACGATATTATTAAGAATATTAACTCGCTTTAATTTTAAACAAAAACTTTAACATTCAACAGTCAGTTTTAAACATATGTTTTGACCTTGAAATTTTTTCCACTTTTTAAACTTTTTTTCTACATAGTTTCAAAGTCGCATTTTTATATGCAAACCATAGTGATTTAAAGGCTTTTTTATGTTTTAAACATTTCCACCGTCTCTACTATTTACTACTATCGGTTATGTTTTATATAGGCGAAGGTGTCTGTTTTTTAAAAAACGGCAGTTTTGAAAAAATATCGAGGTTGAAAACTTTTAAGGAGAAAATTTATGAAATTCACCTGTTCAAAAACCGAGCTTTCCTCTGCTCTTTCAAACGTTAACGGTGCAATTATGCCCTCTACCATCGCAGCATTGGAGGGTTACTATCTTCGTACCGTTGAAAATCAGATATACGTTGGCGGTTATAACCTTGATCTTGGTATTTCAACCCTTTTAAATGCCAATGTTGAACAGCACGGCGATGTTGTGCTTAACTGTTCTCTTTTTGCAAGTATTATAAGAAAGCTTCCCGAAGAAAATGTTCATATTTCTATTGATGATAAGAACATTGCAAAGATCAAAAGCGGCGAGGCAGAATATTCAATAATCACCATTCCCGGTCACGAATATCCCGAAATGCTAAGGGTGGTTAATAATAAGGAGTTTTCAATTCCCGAAAAAACCTTTAAGGCACTTATAAGAAGAACAAAATTTGCGGTTGCTAAGGACGGCACAAACCCCATTTATACCGGAATTTTGTTTGAAATGGGTGATAATAAGTTGACCGCAATGGCGGTTGACGGATACCGTCTTGCAATGAGCACCGAGGATATCGAGAGCAGCGAGGAAGCAAGATTTATAGTTCCCGAAAAGACACTTTCTGAAATTATGAAGATGCTTGATGATGAAAGTGAAGAGGATGTAAACATTGTTATCGGTAACCGCACCATTCGTTTTGAGGTAAACGGTTATACCTATATTTCAAGAACTCTCGACGGTGAATTCAGAGACTACCGTTCATCCATTCCGAAAAATGATCTTACGGTTGTAAATGTTACTACTAAAAATATCAGAAATCTTATTGACAGAATAAGTCCCGTTGTTAGTGACAGACTTATGAGTCCGATGAGATGTATTTTTACCGAAAATCAGATAAAAGCAAGCTGTTCAACATCAATAGGCACCGCAAGTGACAGAATAGTTGCTGACATTGTGGGTGAAAGATGTGAAATTGGCTTTTCAAACAGATATCTTCTTGAGGCATTAAGGGCTTGCGAGACCGAAGAGATAAAGATAGTTTTATCCGGTCCCCTTTCTCCTATGAAGATTCTTCCAAAAGAGGGCGACAGCTTTTTATTCCTTGTTCTGCCCGTCAGACTTAAGGCGGAGGGCTGATGAAACTTAAAATCAAGACAAGAACCGTTTCCATTCGCACCGAATATATCACACTTGATTCATTTTTGAAGTTCACCGGCTCTGTTATGAGCGGCGGAGAGGCAAAAACGGTGATTTTGCAGGGCGACGTAATTGTAAATAACGAGGTTTGTACCATGCGCGGTAAAAAGCTTCGTAACGGTGATACGGTAAAATATAACGGCAGGGTTTTTGAGGTACTTTATGAAGGTAGTATCTCTTGAAACCAAAAATTTCAGAAATCTTGAGGATTCAAAGCTTATCTGTGATGAGGGCGTAAACGTCATTTACGGCAATAACGCTCAGGGTAAGACCAATCTTATTGAGGCTATCTGGCTTTTTACGGGCTCTAAAAGTTTTCGAAACACTAAGGATAATGATTTTATCCGTTTTGGTGAGAAAAATGCAAAAATAGCCCTTAAATTTAAAAGTCAGGGCAGAATTCAAAATGCTTCCATAACATTTGGTGAACAAAAAAAGGTAATTTTGAATAAAGAGGAGCTTTTATCCTCCGCAAAGCTTACAAATAAGTTTTGTTCGGTGGTGTTTTCTCCCTCTCATCTTACCCTTATTTCGGACGGCCCGATGGTAAGAAGAAAATTTTTGGATAACATTTTGTCTCAGCTAAAGCCAAAATACGTCGCTGCTCTTAATGATTATCAAAAGGCGGTGCATCAAAGAAGTGAACTGCTTCGTGATGCAAAATATCACAGCGACCTTTTACCGCTTTTGGATGTTTTTGAGCATCAGGCGGCGGTCACGGCAAGCTATATTCTTGATACAAGACAAAAATTTGTGGAATATATGCTCCCCGTTATTAAGGAGCATTACGGCGGTATTTCAAAAAACCGTGAGCAGATTGATATTTTATATGAGCCCAGCGGTAATCTTTCAGATTTTTCGGTTGAGAGCATAAAAAAGGCTTATATTGCTTCACGCAGTGAGGATATGATAACGGGCAATACCTCGGTCGGTCCGCACAGGGATGATCTTACGGTTCTTATAAACGGATATAACGCCAGAAATTTTGCCTCTCAGGGTCAGCAAAGAAGTGCGGTTTTGGCACTTAAGCTCGGTGAGGCTCATACCATTAAAAATTTTATCAATGAACAACCCGTAGCTCTGCTTGACGATATTATGAGTGAGCTTGACGCTACGAGAAAAAGGTATATTTTAAACTGCATAAAGGATTGGCAGGTGTTTATTACCTGCTGTGAGCGTTCGGATCTTCGGGGTCTTAACGGCGGAAAGCTCTTTTATATGAAGCAGGGCAAATTTACCGAAAGAAAATCTAAAAAAGAGGATTAATTATGTTTTTGCATCTCGGTCAGGATACTGTAATCAAAACCGACAGTATCGTTGGTATTTTTGATCTTGATAATACCACCGTAATGAAATCCTCAAGGGAATATTTAAACAAAGCCGAAAAGCTAAAGCAGGTAGTTTACGTAAGCTATGAGCTGCCAAAAAGCTTTGTTGTGTGTGTTGAAAACGGAAAACGTAATGTTTATATCAGTCAGTTATCCTCGCAGACACTTATAAAACGTACAAAATTTTTAAAAAAATTAAGTAAATAACGGTTAAAGGAAGAAAAAAATGAGCGAATTAAATCAGAACACCCCGATAATTACCGAGGCATATGATGAAAATCAGATTCAGGTCTTAAAGGGACTTGAAGCTGTTAGAAAGCGTCCCGGTATGTATATTGGCTCGACGGGTGAAAGAGGTCTTCACCATCTTGTTTACGAAATAGTCGATAATGCAATAGACGAGACCCTGGCGGGTTTTTGTACCCATATTGAGGTAGACATACTTGAAGGAAACATCATAAGGGTAAAGGATAACGGAAGAGGTATACCCACAGGTATGCATCCCGTTGAAAATATCTCTACCCTTTTGGTCGTATTTACCATACTTCACGCAGGCGGTAAGTTTGGCGGCGGCGGATACAAGGTATCGGGCGGTCTTCACGGCGTCGGTGCCTCGGTCGTTAATGCACTTAGTGAGTGGCTTGAGGTTGAGGTAAAGGACGGCAGTAAAATTCATAAGGCTCGTTTTGAAAAGGGTGTCACTGTGGGTGACGTTGAAATTATCGGTGATACCACCGAAACAGGTACCACCGTTACCTTTAAGCCCGATCCCACTATTTTTACCGATACCACCGTTTATGACTATAACATTCTTCTTAACCGTCTTCGTGAACAGGCATTTCTTAATGCAGGTGTAAGAATTACACTTACCGATAACCGTACCGAAATTATGGGTGTTCCGCAGGAAAAGATAAGCGAACACATCTATTATGAGGGCGGTATCAAATCATACGTAGATTTTCTTATGAGCAAACAGAAAAAGGATGCTCTTACCGACGAGGTTATTTATCTTTCTACACTTGAGGGTGACTCGACCGTAGAAATTGCCTTTAAATATAATCTCGGTTATGATTCAAAGATAGTATCCTTTGCAAACTGTATGCATACCGTTGACGGCGGTACGCACGAGACCGCTTTTAAGAGCACTCTCACAAAGGTTATAAATAACTATGCCAGAAAGTTCAAGCTTTTAAAGGATAACGACCAAAATCTCAAGGGTGATGACGTGCAGGAGGGTATCGTTGCCATTATTTCGGTAAAGATAACCGATGCACAGTTTGAATCACAGACCAAGGCAAAGCTGGGTAACACCTTTGTAGGTACACTTGTTACCAAGCTTATGAACGAAAAGCTCAGCGAATTTCTGGAAGAAAATCCGCAGATTGCAAAGATAATCGTTTCAAAGTGTATTGCTGCAAGTAATGCTCGTGAGGCGGCACAAAAGGCAAGGGAATTACAGCGTAAAAAAGAGGGCAACGGAAAACTCAAGATGCCCGAAAAACTTGCCGACTGTATCTCTAAAAATCCTGAAGAAACCGAAATATTCATCGTTGAGGGAGATTCTGCAGGCGGTTCGGCCATTAAGGGCAGAGATTCAAGAACTCAGGCAATACTTCCTCTTTGGGGTAAGATGCTCAACGTCGAAAAGGCGGGTGTCGAAAAGGTTTACGGCAACGATAAGCTTACCCCCGTAATTATTGCACTCGGTACCGGTATCGGTGATGACTTTGATATTACAAAGCTTCGTTATCATAAGGTTTTCATTATGGCGGATGCTGACGTTGACGGTTCACACATCAGAACACTTCTTCTCACCTTCTTCTTCCGTCATATGCCCCAGCTTATTGAAAAGGGACACATTTACTGTGCACAGCCCCCTCTTTACAAGGTTTTCAGAGGTAAGACCTCATACTATGCCTTCTCGGATGAGGAAAGGGATATGTATATTGAAAAGCTTGGCGGCAATGCCGATGTCCAAAGATATAAGGGTCTTGGTGAAATGAGCGGTGATCAGCTCTGGGAGACCACAATGGATCCGGATTTCAGAACCATTGTTAAGATCACAATGAGTGATGCCGAGGCTGCAGACGAGGTATTCAGAATTTTGATGGGTGACGATGTTGAGCCTCGAAAGAAGTTTATCGAAGAAAACGCACGTTTTGTTCAAAACCTTGATATTTAATATAAAAAGTAATTTAAGGCACACATTTTTAGTGTGCCTTATTAATATCCGTAAAAAATGGGAGACACTTTAAAAGCGTCTCCCAAAAGTTAACCTATTAATTATTATTACCGCTTAACGGTGGATTAGATTGATTTGCATTTGCATCACCTTGAGTACCGTTTTGCACATCATCCACAAAGGGACTGTTACTTGATACATTTGCAAATTCGGGTATGTACTTTATAATAATACTGTCACGAACCGAGGACTCAATGGTTTTATCAAGGGTCATAGCTGTACGCTTGTAGTTTTTACGGTTATCCATCTGTGTAACGGTTTCATCGTATCTTCTGATCATAGTACCGAACATATCAAACTGGACCACCTTACCGCTTGCATCATAAAGCGTAAGTATGGGGCTGGGACCTGCACCAAAGGTGTTTTTGATCTCCTCCTCATCGGTAACTACCGCACCGTCAAGAAGTGAAAGAAGCTCGGTAATTCCCGCCTTATCGGTAAGATCAAAGGATTTGTCATATTTAGTAATGGTTATCTTGATGATATCCTTATCTTTGTATCCGAGAGCCGACTCTACAGAGGGCTTAAACAGATTGGTGAAAAAATAAAGACAACCAACCACCGCGATAATTACGGCGAGACCTATGCTGACGCAGGTTATAATCAGTTTTTTCTTTGCCATAATAAGGCTCCTTTATAAATAGATATAATATTCAAGCTAGCATATACTATCGAGATTATAACACAGTATAAGTTTGTTTTGCAATATGTTTTATAAAAATATACAAAAAATTGTAGACAGAAAAAATGGTGATATGTGTCAATAACATATCACTATTTAATCACCACTTGTTATTTAATTTATAGATAAAATTAGCAAATAAACACAAATAAATCAACAAAAACAGTATATAAATCACCACTTACCCATTTTTACGTCGTGATTTTTCAAGGTAAATAATAAGCACGGAAATGTCGGCAGGTGAAATTCCGGATATTCTTCCCGCCTGACCGATGTTAAGCGGACGAACCTTATTAAGCTTTTCAACCGCCTCAAGAGACAGACCGTAAACGGTGGAATAATCTATATCATCGGGCAGCTTGACACCCTCAAGGCGAAGGTTCTCATTTATCTGTGCAAGCTGTCTTTTAATATATCCCTCGTATTTTAACTCGGTCTGTACCCTCTCAAAAATTTCATAAGGAAGCTTGGGGCGGTCCTTATCAATTTCGGTAAGAGCCTTATAATCAACGGTGGGTCTTTTTAATAGCTCGGCAAGACATACACCTGTGTTTACGGGTGTTGTTTCACGTGAAACAAGTATGTCGTTTAACTGCTTTGTGGGAGCAAAATAGGTTTTTTGTACCCTTTCTATCTCGGCCTGCTTTTGTTCTTTTCTTAATACAAAGGCGTTCCATTCCTCCTCGGTGACAAGACCTATCTCATAGCCTAAGGGCATAAGACGTTCATCGGCATTGTCCTGACGAAGCACAAGACGGTATTCGCTGCGGGAGGTCATCATACGGTATGGGTCCATACAACCCTTTGTGCAAAGGTCATCAATAAGGGTTCCTATGTATGATGAGGAACGGGATAATGTTACGGGGGAAAGTCCTTTTATTTTTCTTGCCGCATTTATTCCGGCGATAAGTCCCTGTGCCGCCGCCTCCTCGTATCCCGATGAGCCGTTGAACTGACCTGCTCCGTAAAGACCGTCATATCCCTTTACCTCAAGTGTGGGATATAGGTACTGCGGATCGATACAGTCATACTCTATTGCATAGGCATTTCTCATTACCTGCAGGTTTTCAAGTCCCTTGATGGTTTTGTAAAACGCTATCTGTACCTCTTCGGGAAGGGATGAGCTCATTCCCTGCAGATACATCTCCTCGGTATCAAGACCGCAGGGCTCAATAAACAGCTGATGGCGTTTTTTATCGGGAAAACGGACTATTTTATCCTCTAATGAGGGACAGTACCTTGGACCTACACCCTCTATTTCACCCGAATACAAGGGTGAACGGTGCAGATTTTCGGTAATTACCTCTTTTGTACGGTCGTTTGTCCAGGAAATATGGCAGGGAACAAGGTTTTTGACGGTGGCGGGATCGGTTGAAAAGGAAAAGGGAACTATCTCGTCATCGCCCGGTTGCTCCTCAAGACAGGAAAAATCAATGGACGCGCGGTGTACCCTTGCAGGTGTACCGGTTTTGAATCTACGCAGGGGAAGACCCAGCTTTACAAGGGATTCGGTCAAAAATGCGGCGGGGAAGAGTCCGTCGGGACCGGAGGCATACGATACCTCGCCGATATATACCTTTCCGCCTAAAAATGTGCCGGTTGCTATTATTACCGCCGCTGCCTCATATACCGCACCAAGACGGGTCACAACATTGTAGCCGCTCTCCCCTTTTTCGACCGCCACTACCTCTGCCTGATATAAGGACAGATTTTCGGTGGTCTCAAGCAGATGCTTCATATATACCGTATAGCTTTTGCGATCTATTTGTGCGCGCAAGGAATGTACCGCAGGGCCTTTTCCTCGGTTTAACATACGTGACTGTATGGTGTTTTTATCCGCCGCCTTTGCCATTACTCCGCCCAAAGCGTCGATTTCACGCACAAGGTGTCCCTTTGCGGTGCCGCCTATGGAAGGATTGCAGGGCAGATTGCCCACACTGTCCATATTTATTGTGAATATAGCAGTTTTACAGCCCAGCCTTGCTGACGCTACCGCCGCTTCTATTCCCGCATGGCCTGCTCCTATTACCGCTACATCAATTTTTTCTCTGAAATATCTATTTTCCACTGCTATTCCCTTTTCTAAAAAATATCATTCCAATTTTAACATACACCAAGCGGTTTTTAAATATTTTTTTGCATTTTTTTAAAAAGTTGCCTTTTTTTAGGCAACTTTTTTGATTTTAAGGGCGGTATTGACGGGAATATTTTCCCAAGGAGGATATTATGAGTATTACTGTTTTTCCAAAATCCGTAAAAAATTATACGGTTATCAATGACAAGCTGTTTGAGGACGAGCTGGCTTCACCTGCGCTTAACTGCTATTCGGGTGAAAACGGCACCCTTGAAATACGTATAACACTCGATGATATATGGTATTCCACATATCCTATGATAGAGTGTGAAAATACGGCGGGCGGCAGTGACAAGGGCGGAGTTGTAAGCGATCATTTGCTTACCTACACCGTTCCGAAGGGACTTATGCAAAACGGAACATTGCGTTTTCATCTTCGCGGATTGCTTGACGGGAACATCCGCAAGACTGCTGATGCAGAAATTACGGTTTATTCGTCCTTTGACTGTGATAAGCTGACCGATAGTTTTGAACCCTCCGCTTTTGATGATATGGCGGCTAATATTGCGTCGGTGCAAAACCGCATACAGACCGCCGAAGCAAACGTTGAAAGACTTGCTTCCGATCTTAAAATGGCGGACATTAAGTATGATATTGCGCTTAGTGACAGGGATTTTGTCACCTCTGCCATTTTGAAAAAGGCACCTGTGACCGTTCTTGACAACGCCTTTGAAGGCTCGGGAATAACTGAGTTTCCCGCCCTTGATATGTCGGGTGTCACAAGTATGCAGTATTCATTTAAAAACTGCGAGTCGCTTTTGTATGTTCCGGATATGGATCTTTCGGGATGTACCACACTTTACGAGTGCTTCAGACAGTGCACCAACCTTAAAAGAGTGGGAAAACTCAGGACACCCAACGTTAAAAAGATGTATTCGCTCTTCAGAAACTGTCTTTCACTTGAAAGTATCGGTGAGATCGACCTGTCATCTGTTGACAGCTTGAACCTAATTTTTGCCAACTGCAGATGCCTTTCGGACATCACCTTTGTGGGAAGCATTAATTTAAGTCTTGATCTTCGCCCCACACCCGCATCCGCCGATACTATTATGTCGGCAATAAACGCCTTGTGCGAAAACGGAGAGGGCAAGGTGCTGTATCTTGGAACACTTGCAGAAAAAATTACCGATGAACAGAAATTGATAGCCTATAATAAGGGCTGGAGCATAGAATAGGAGTAAAAAATGCCTAAAATTTATATTTCACCAAGCAATCAGACCGCAAATATCTGTAAATACGGCGACACCGAATGTCAGCACTGCAATCTTTTTGCGGATTATCTTTGCGAATACCTTATGGTCAACAATATAGAATACAAAAGGGCTGAGATCCTTGAAACACTTGAATCGAGGGTAAAAAAATCAAACGCATATAAGCCCGACATACACTATTGTATACATACAAATGCAGGTGGCGGTGCAAGAAGTGTGCTTTTTGGTTACTCCACCACCGATTCCAAATGGAAAAAGCTTGCCGACTGCATCAAAGAGGAGCGTTCAAAGATTTATAAAAGCGAGATCCGCTATACCAAAAAGACAAGCTTTTATGAGATCAAAAACACCTCCGCCAAATGTATGTATGACGAGGTGCTTTTTCACGACAATGAGCGTGAGGCAATATTTTTTCATCAGAATGTAAAGGAGCTTGCAAAGGGTACGGCAAAAGCGTTTTGTAACTATTTCGGCATCTCCTTTAACGATCCCGATGCGGCAGCGCCGAATGAACTTGAAAAAATCAGAAAAAGACTCGAGGCCGCAAACGATATTATCACCAAGATAAAGATCTTAGCCGAACCGGTATGACAACAGTAATTAAACTCGGAGAGCTTTGCGGGGCGATCGGCGCCGCCCTGGCTCTCATCTCCCCTTTGGCTTTTTATGTGTTCAGGTACTTTAAAGGTCTCTCCCGCCGTCTTGACACCCTTGAAAAGCAGAATGTTTCTCAACAAAAGAGCATTGAGCTGTCACTTGAGGAACGAAGAATGCTTTTAAAGGGGGTTTTTGCCTGTCTTGACGGACTTCATCAAAAGGGATGTAACGGACAGGTGACCCACGCACATAACGAACTCAACAACTACATAATCAACGCAATTCATAAAGGAGAAACCAATGAAAACCATTCTTGAAAACATAGCAAAGCTCTTTAAGGTCAAGAGCATCATTACACTTATGCTTATTTCCGCCATAACCCTGGGCTTTATACGCGGGGATGTCACAAGCGAGGTTTTTGTCAGCCTTGCCTCCTCGGTGGTGACCTATTATTTTACCAAAAACAATGTTTCACGTGAAACAACCGATCAACAGGAATCTTAATAATAGACAGTAAAGCATAATAAACTTTTTCTAACAATAATATTTTTCATTTAGTTGTTGAAAAAAGACCTCTTGGGTGATAGAATAGGGATATTGTTAAAAAGAGGTGTAGAAAATGACACAAAAAAGAAGCAGTTTTACGGGTAAGATCGGCTTTGTTCTTGCGGCGGCAGGCTCTGCGGTAGGCCTTGGAAACATATGGCGTTTCCCCTATCTTGCGGCACAGTACGGCGGCGGAACCTTTCTTATCACATATCTTATCCTTGCAGTAACATTTGGCTTTGCCCTTATGTGTGCAGAGATAGCCATCGGCAGAAAGACGGGAAAAAGTGCTATTCACGCATTTTCCGATCTTAATAAGAAGTATAAGTTTATAGGATGGCTTGCATCCATAGTTCCGATGATAATACTTCCCTACTACTCGGTAATCGGCGGATGGGTCTCAAAGTACCTTTTCCTTTCGGTATCGGGTAATATTTCCACCGCAGCAGCAAACGACGGACAATATTTCAGTGATTTTATCGCAAAGCCCTTTGAGCCGCTTGGTTGGTTCCTTTTGTTTATGGGACTTACAGCAGTAATCGTACTTTTCGAGGTAGAAAAGGGTATTGAAAAGGTAAGTAAGATAATGATGCCCGTTCTTGTAGTGCTGACAATAGGTATTGCCATCTATTCGATGACCATGCCGGGAGCTTTAGGCGGTGTTTTATACTACATAAAGCCTAATTTCTCGAATTTCTCCTTTATGACGGTACTTGCAGCCCTCGGTCAGCTCTTCTATTCAATGTCACTTGCTATGGGTATTATGATAACCTACGGCTCGTATATGAAAAAGGAGGTAAGCATTGAGTCCTCGGTACATCAGATAGAGATATTTGATACCGGAATCGCATTTTTGGCAGGACTTATGGTCATCCCCGCAGTATTTTCATTTTCGGGCGGCGAAGCACTTGCCGATAAGGGTCCGGGACTTATGTTTATGGTGCTCCCCCAGGTATTCAATTCGCTCGGCGGAGTAATGGGAAATGTACTCGGTACGGTATTCTTTATGCTTGTACTGTTTGCGGCATTAACATCCTCTATTTCGCTTATGGAAACGGTTGTATCCATCTTCCGCGACAAGTTCGGTTGGGGCAGAAAGGTCACCTGCATAGGTGTATTTATAGGATGTCTTTTGCTTGGTATCCCCTCTTCGCTCGGACACGGCCCCTGGGCATCGGTCGAGATCCTCGGCAAGAACTTCCTTGATTTCTTCGACTTTATTTCAAACAGTGTGATAATGCCTATCGTTGCACTTCTCACCTGCTTGTTTATCGGATATGTAATAAAGCCCAAGACACTTATCGACGAGATAGAGCTTGGCGGCAGAAAATTCAAAAACAAGCCGCTTTTCGTTTGGATGATAAAGTACATAGCACCCGTATTTATCGTGCTTATACTTGCCACCTCGGTGCTTGAAGGCTTTGGTGTAATTTCAATTTAATAGCTTATATCAAAAGTAAACGCCCCGCAAATCCTTTTTTGCGGGGCGTTTTTATAATATTTAAAGCATTGGAGCAAAGATTCGGACGACGGCTCTGAAAAGTCTTCTTGTAAGGGTGACCTTAAGCATATCCGGGGTGACCTCGATGCATTTTTCAAGGGTGGAGTCGATATCCTTTTTGATATCCCCTACCGCCTTGCAGTCGTACATCCAGACTCCGTTTTCAAAGTGATGAACGAGTGAACGGTAGTCAAGGTTTATGGTGCCGGTCATAGCGATCATATCATCGCAAACATAGTTTTTAGCGTGGATAAATCCCGGCTCATACTCGTATATCTTGACACCTGCCGCCATAAGTCTGTGATAACAGCTGCGTGTCATACCGAAAACGATTTTTTTATCTGGAATATGGGGAACAATTATGCGCACATCAACACCGCGCATGGCTGTGTTTTCAATATCCGAGCAAAGGTCGTTGTCTATTATAAGGTATGGGGTGGTCATATAGACGTAATCCCTTGCCGAATAAAGCATATTCTGAACCACGCTTTTACCCACCCTTCTTTCAAACAAGGGTCTTGGACCGTCGCCAAAGGGGATTATATAGCCCTTTTCGGTCACATCGCTGATGGGGAACTGCTCCTTTGTGATCTCGGGCATTTTCTTGACATTTATGCCGAAATCTATCAAAAACAGCTTGGTCATCTCCCATACCGCCTCGCCCTCAAGACGAATGGCGGTGTCCTTCCAATGACCGAAGCGAAGCTTTTTATTGATGTATTCGTCGGCAAGATTTATGCCGCCGGTGTACCCTATTTTTCCGTCTATAATAAACAGCTTTCGGTGGGAACGGTTATTAAATTCGCTGTCTGCGGCACCGCGAAGTCTTGAAAACGGAACCGCCTCTATTCCCTTTTTTTGAAGTATCCGGTAGTAGTTGCCCGGAAGTGTGGTCATACAGCCGATATCATCGTAAACCAGCTTTACGGTGACACCGTTTTGTACCTTTTGCTCCAAAAGCTCAAGCAGACTGTTCCAGAAAAGCCCCTCTTCTATTATAAAATACTCAAGATAAATAAACCTTTCTGCCCTTTTTACATCCTGTAACAGACATTCAAACATCTCCTCGCCCGAAGCAAAATACTGTTGACGGGTGTTTGTAAACAGATGGCTTTCAGAAATATTTGTAAGCATCCTTGCCTGTGCGAAGGCTACCTGAGACTCCCCTTTCAGCTCGTTAAAAAGCAGAGAATCGTCCTTTTTATAGCTTTGATGCTTGATGTTTTTTAGCCTTTTTATGAATTTTCCCTTGAGTTTACGGGAATAAAATAATATATAAAGCATAAAGCCGATCACGGGTAAAATAAGCACGAACAAAAGCCAGGGTACCTTGTAGTCGGGGTTGTCGTCGGAAGCGATTATCTGCAAAACACAGACAAATTCGGTTACCCAGGCAGCAAGGTAAAAGAAGCGTACCTTCATACACAAAAGCACCACAATACCAATAATTGCGGCTATCTCGAATACGGTTATCATTACCGCAATTATGTACCTTACGGGGATGTGGTTTACCTCTTTTTCGACCGTCTTGTTATTTACCTTGTAGGTGATTTTTTTCTTCATTATTTACCTCTGATCATTTATAGAATAGCAGTATATGTATTTTATATATTTATGCTTGACATAAAAGCATAGTTATGGTATTGTTATTAGGTCTAAAATTATAATCAACGGAGTCAGCAGATGCCCTTATATTTAGTTATCTTATGTATAGTTGCAGTCTTAATATTTGTTTTGGCAATAAAGCTTACCTTCAGCCTTATAAATTTTAAGGAGGAGCTAAGGTATATCAATATGGAGATCCACCGCACCGATGGGGAAGACCGTAAATACTGGAAGAAAAAACGCCGCCGTTTATGGCTGAGCCTGTTCATTTAACAATAAATCACCGTCAAAAGGGAGTTGCGGTTAGGGATAAACCGCCTAAAAAAGCAAATTTTTGCAGTCTAATGTGTTAAAAACCTGCGGTACGCGACAGCGTTACCGTAGGTTTTTGCCTTTTATACTACTAAAAATTTATCTTTTTTAGGTGTACGCAGTTTTGTAACCGAAAATTTTGTTCTATCCGCAAAGCATGGAACCCGCAGTAATACTTTGTGTCTTACAAGGGTGAAGGCAAAGCGGTAGGATAAAATTTGGTTCCAAAACCGATTTCGTCCCTAATCGCAGCTCCCTAAGACGGTGATTTTTTATGCAAGTCTTGCTTTTTCGATTTTTCGTACGTAAAGTATGAACATTACCGCCGAGAACAGACATATCGCGTGGTAGAGAGCCGCTGAAATGTAGCTTAAAAGCTCCGACTGATCCCAGATCATAATGACCATAAATACCCTTATAAATACGGGGAAGGCACAAAATGTGCGGTAGTAAAACGCAAAGGGTGCCGCATCCTCCATACGCTCTTTTTTTACGGTATTTTCGTTAAGGCTGACCTCGTACTGCAAAAGGTCAATAATGTTTCCCAAAATGATTACCGCAAGAACATATGACGCTATATCGGTTATGGAGTACAAAATATCCGCCGTAATGCCGGGGTTGAGTGTGTCCGAACCGGAGGAACGGTTGAATTGTGCAATATATCTGCCCGAGGCTTGTGCAAAGGTCAAAACCGAAAGACCTATTAAAAAATAGCTTTTTACCCTTGCCGGACCGCCCTCAAGACGCGTCTCGCGGTTTGTTATCTTAAAAATACATACCAGTGCTATAATGGCGCCGATAAAGGTAGGAAACAGATCAAAATCCAACCAATATGTGTCGGTTTTTGCAAAATTAAAGAGTACTTGCGGCGTAAAATAATAATCGAACCCGATCCTCAGATCCAAAAGCAGTAAAACAGCCGCTATTGATAATGCTATCGTCATAAAATCACCATTATCATTATAACAGAAAAAGACGTAAAATAAAGTATTTTTTTGTAATATGTCTTAAAATAAATGGGATTGATGTTCTTGACGGATTATGTTATAATTAATCAATAATTAAACATAAAGGACGGCATAATATGGAAATTAAAAATGTTTTGGTCATAGGCGCTCATTTTGATGATGCGGAGCTTGGCTGCGGCGGAACAATGGCAAAGCTTGTCGCAGAGGGTAAAAAGGTTTATAAGCTTACCCTTACAAACAACGTCACCAATTTTTCGCAGATGAACATAAAGGTCGGCTTTGAGGATTCTCTTTCGGATTCTGCAAGGGCTTGTAATCTGCTTGGTGTCAAGGAGATAACCGATTTTGACTTTGTGGAGTGCAATCATCTTGAATACTCCACCGAAATAATGCAAAAGATTGAAAGAATTATTTTTGAAAAGAACATTGACACCGTTTTTGTTCATTATGATGTTGATGCAAATCAGGATCACGTAGCGGCATCAAAGCTGTCCCTTACCGCCGCAAGACATTGCCGAAACATTCTTTTCTATCAGTCAAACGGATATGTTCTTGAAAAGCCGTTTTATCCCACCGTTTTCTTTGATATCAGCGATTACTATGATAAGAAAAAGGAATCGCTTGACTGCTATACGGGGGATCATAACCGTTTTGACCGTCTTTTTGATGTTTCACTCAAGAAAACAGAGATCTGGGGATACGGCAACAAGACAAAGTATGCCGAAGGCTTTATTCCCGTAAAGATCTGCCTGTAAAAAGGAGCTAATATGGGTAAACTTGTGCTTATTGCCTGTACAAATGTAGGCAGATTCATTATTGAAGAGATAATGAACAATCCCGATATTAAGACCGAGCTTAAGGGTGTTGTAAATCTTTGCACCTCGGTGGCTCTAAACAAGGCAAACTATGATTCTTATGCAGACCTTGCCGAAAAATACGGTCTTCCGATCTATTACTGCAACAACGTAAACGAGCCGGAGTGCATTGAGTTTATAAAGGATAAGGCTCCCGACGTCATTTTACAGTCGGGCTGGTCACAAAAGTTTCACGATGAGCTTTTGAATCTTCCGAAATACACCTGTATAGGTGAGCATCCCGCACCGTTGCCAAAGGGCAGGGGAGCCGCCTGTGTAAACTGGGCGATCCTTACGGGTGAGACCGAATGGGGCGACTCCTTTTTCAAGATGGTAAGCGAGTACGATAAGGGTGAGCTTTACGCACAGAGCTTCTTCGAGATAAAGGAATACGATACGGTATATACCGTCTACGAAAAGGTTGCCGCAGGAGCCGCAAAGGTGGTACGCGAAAACATTGACGACTGGTGCGAGGGCAGATTCAATGCTATCGAGCAGGATGACTCAAAGGCGACCCATTACGGCAGAAGACGTCCTACCGACGGAGAGATTAAGTCCTTTGATGAGAGCGCAAAGGTCTTGCACGATTTTATAAGAGCGCAGACCTATCCTTATCCGGGAACATACATTGAAATAAAGGGCTCAAAGCTTCTGATACTTTCGTCCCGTATACATCACGGGGAGAAAAGCGATGCCGCTCCCGGAAGTGTGCTTTACACCACCGAGGACGGTGGCATGGCGATTGCTGTAAAGGACGGAGTTTTGGAGATATTAAGGGTTAAAGACGGTGCTGCTCCTACCTGTTGGGCAGGGGAGTGGGCCGAAGAAAAAGGTATAATAGGCAAAAATCTCTTAAAAGAGGTATGATATATGAAAAAAATTTTAGCGTTGTTTTTCAGTTTAGCCTTTTGTTTTATGCTTTCGGGATGTGCCAAGACCTGTGACAGATGCTCCGAAGACTATACAGGTGCCGAAATAGAGTATAATTTCTATGGACGTACCCTTTATATCTGCGTTCCTTGTGCCGAAAAGCTGGAGCTTTATAAGCAACGGGCAAATACCGATTCATCATCGCAGCAGTCCTTAGCAGAATCCTCGCAGGAGGAGGTCGTTTCAAAGACCGAGTCGGTTGCAGAATCTACGGCATCCTCTGTGCCGTCTGAAAACGCGGTATCAAAGCCCGCAACACCCCCCGCCACCAACGGTGAAGAGGGTAAAAATAACTGATTTTTTGTTGACAATTTTCGACATTTGTTCTACAATAAATTCAGCACCAAGGTGCAAAATATTTGGAGGGGAAAATCATGAAAAAGATAATAGCATTGGCACTTGCAGTAATTATGTTACTCGCACTTGTAGCCTGCGGTACAGAAACATTTAAATGTGAGATCTGCAACAAGGAAAAGGAAAGCTCGGTAAACGAGGTTGAGTTGATGGGCAAGACCTACAAGGCTTGTGATGATTGCTACAAGGGAATCGACGAAGGCTTTGATGCACTCGGCGACGCATTTGATCTTTAATTAAAAAACAAGCACCCCGGGTGTCCGTATGGACACCCGGGTTTTTTATGTGAAACTGCCAATGTCGCTATGTAACCGCAAACAACAGATTAAAGATAATAGGTATGGGCAAACACCCCACCCCGTTTGACTTTCCGGCTTATCGGTAACAGGTAGGGGCGTTCTGTGAACGCCCCTACCTTACAGTTGTATTGGAAAATCACCAAAACCCATACAACAGGAAACACCATCGGAAAGTCCGTATCGTAACATTTCAATCGTTGCGATCAAAATGCAAAGACAAGAATGATACAAACCATTGATTTCGTATGTAAAGCCAAGAGATTTATGTTTAGACTCCTTTTCAATAACGATCTTTGCTGCAATTAAGGCATCAAGTGCAACTCGTAGTTTTTCTTCACTTATGTTAAGTGTTTCTTGTATTTCTACAAAGCTGATATCACTCACTGAAATGATAGCCATACAGACACATAGGTTATCTTTTACTGCTAAGGCTGACAATAACCCAGCACCGAGATTTGCAGTATCCGGAGTTATGTTTCTAAAAAAATCTCGGGTTATAATTGCACCATAACCTTTGCCGGAAAGCAAAGAAACGCCGTTTTCATTAGAAATGTGCGCAGGTGTATCATAAATTGTTGTATCTCCGCCTTTTAGATTTCCCCAAGATATTCCGTGGTGAGCATGTCCGAAAATCTTTACCACATCATCATACGCTTCTTTGCTCATTTGAGTTGGAATATTTCGTATTTTCTCAAATACTTTTTCATACACATCGTCATATGTCATATTTTTGCCATAATACAGGTAATCAATGCTTACGCTGAAATATTCTGCAATTAAGGGCAAGGTGAAGATATCGGGCTGACTATTGCCCGTTTCCCATTTGGAAACCGCTTGTGCAGATATATTTAGCACTTCTGCCAGTTGTTCTTGGGTAATACCCTTGTTTTTTCGCAAGGTAATTATATTTTTAGCAATGTTAATTTCTTTCATTTGAGTTAGTCCCCCTTTAATTTGAAAGTAGGCCTTCTTTCTTTGTCTGGATTATATCAAAACACAAACATAAAAACAACAACTTAAAAATATACACGCACAACTGACGGTTGTATAAATTTAAAAAATCTAATTTGTGTTGATTTTGCTAAAAACACAGGTGGTGGTTGAAAGCGGAAAAGAAAAACCGTAGGGGCGGATATCATCCGCCCGTTTGACTTTCCGGCTTATCGGCAACAGGTAGGGGCGAACCTTCTTTATTTCGCCCATCCCGTCACGCCACCAACCACACGTACCCCTCCCCCCATATGCCGCTTTAACGATTTAAAGCGGTGGTGTAGCCTGTGGGTAGAGTCGGCAGAAAGGGAGAGAAAAATAAACCCGACCAAATAAACGGTCGTGGGTTTGATATATTGCTACGCAAACGTGAATATAGGGGCGTTCTGTGAACGCCCGCGTTCATATTCTGCTTATCAAACTTTAAATATGAAGTGCACCTCATTGACAAAAAAATAAAAATATGAAGTGTACCTCATTGACATTCGCAAACGGGCGAACACAGTTCGCCCCTACGGTTGCCATCTCGAAACATCTTACCTTCATCACCTCGTATCCCGCCGTCGACGCACTCATCACACTATATTACGATCCCCCCACCCTAACAGCCCCACCACCACACGTACCTATCCCATATATGCCGCTTTAACGATTTAAAGTGGTGGTGTAGCCTGTGA
>JAFUPP010000022.1 GCA_017481115.1 Clostridia bacterium
AGTGAAGTATCGGCTAACGCCGAAGTGAAGTTATGCCTTACGGCATAATGAAGTATTATGCTTGCGCATAAAATGAAGTTAAGTGCGCCACTCACTTCCGCAGAAACTTCACTGTCCGCAGGACAACTTCACTTGCTGAGCAAACTTCACGCGCCGAAAGGCGCACTTAGTTGAAAAACCGACAAGTCGAAACTTGTCGGTTTTTCTGGTCGGAGTGTCGATGGTACTCTGCGCTGTTCGCTTTTTGGACCGTTCTTAACGGTTGCCAAAAATCTTCTCTGCTCGAGCTTCGCGGTCTTTATCGCTTCGCTCTAAAGCCTCTTCGACGAACCCTCGGCAGAGGCCTCGGGTTCTTACCAAAACTTAGATTATAAAAGCATCCCCCATCACAGATGGGGGATGCTTTTATGGTCGGAGTGTCGGGGTTCGAACCCGAGGCCTCTTGGTACCGAACCAAGCGCGATACCAAACTTCGCCACACCCCGATGCGTTTTGTATTATATTAAACTTTATTCTTTTTGTCAATACAATACAACAAAAAGGGCAGCCGTTGGCTGCCCCAAATTAAGCAGATTTATTCTTCAAATCCGGATTCTACAAGGGATACAAGAGCATCTACTGCTGCTTCTTCATCTGCGCCGTCTGCAATAACCTTACTGGTTGTGCCGCCAACGATACCAAGTGAATGTACTCCAAGAAGACTCTTTGCGTTAACTCTTCTCTCTTCCTTCTCAACCCATATGGATGACTTGAATTCATTTGCCTTCTGAATAAAGAAGGTTGCGGGACGAGCGTGAAGTCCTACCTTGTTTTCAACGGTTACATCTTTTATATACATAGCTACCTCTCCGTTTGTGAAGTTTTTATTAACAATACTTTAATATTATATCACATATTTGAAATTCGTCAACTTTTTTGACGCATTTTTTTTAAGTTTGTCATATTGTTTAGTTCGCACAAAATTTTGGGTCATATTTTGAACAAAATGACTATTTTTATTGGTCAATCAAGCTCTTCTTTTATCTTTTTCAGCATTTTTTTATCCTCTGCCGAAAGGTCTGCAGTTTCCAGCATATCGGGCCTTTTTATATAAGTGCGGCGTAAGGACTGCTCTCTGCGCCACTTTTCAATATTTCCGTGATGTCCCGAAAGAAGAATTTCAGGCACGGTATGACCTCTGAAATCTGCGGGACGAGAGTACTGAGGATACTCCAAAAGACCGTTATAATGGCTTTCTTCTGTAAAGCATTCGGGTGAACGTAATACACCGTCACACATTCTTGCAACCGCATCGGCAAGCATAAGAGCAGGAAGCTCACCGCCTGTAAGCACAAAATCACCGATTGATATTTCTTCATCCACTATCATATCGATGACCCTTTCATCCACGCCTTCATAATGACCGCAAAGAATGGCTAGATTTTGATGTTGTGAAAGCTCTACCACCTTTTTTTGATCGAGTTTTTTGCCCTGCGGTGACATATATACAAGATATGGTTTTTTGCCGATTTGGTTACAAACCTCATCATAACAATCTATAATTGGTTGTACCTGCATAACCATACCCAGACCGCCGCCAAAAGGAGCATCGTCTACACGTTTTTGACGGTCTACGGTGTAATCCCTTATCTGATGGCAGTTTATTTCTATGGCACCCTTTGCTCTGGCTCTGCCGATGATGCTTTCACTCATAACACGCTCACACATCTCGTCAAACAGTGTAAGTATATCAATCCTCATCGTCGAATATTCCTTTCAAGGGACGTATGATCACCCTTGATGCGTCTATATCAACATCAATAACAACATCGGGTATGGAGGGAATAAGATACTCTTTACCATCCTTTGTTATATGCCATACGTCATTTGCTCCTGTTTTGCTGACATCGGTCAATACACCTAAAAGCTTATCCGTATCGGCATCAAAGACCTCACTTTGAAGGATATCCTGCAGAAAGTATCTGCCCTCTTCAAGCTTTACGTCCTTTCGGTCGATAAATACGGTCTTACCGCGATACCTTTCGGCATCCTCAATGGTATCTATTCCATCCGCCTTAACAAGCACTATATTTTTATGGGCTCTTGCCTTTATTTTAAGACAATTTTCGCCCTTATCGTCTAAGTAAATCTTTTTAAATGAGGCGAGAAAATCAGGGGTATCGCTCCAGGGGTCAACACGCATTTCACCGCGTATTCCGTGTGTTCCGACCACCCTGCCGGCCTCTAAAAACATCTTTCGCATTTTGCCTCCGAAAAGCATAATTGGGGCTGACCTTGTCTCACAAGGCCGCCCCGATCATTTAGTCAATCTCTACAAGGATCTTTTCGTTCGTACGGACTGCAGCTGCACGCATTACAAGGCGGATAGCCTTTGCAATTCTTCCCTGCTTACCGATAACCCTGCCCATATCGCCTTCTGCAACATGAAGCTTGTAGATTATGGTTCCGTCACTTGTGGGTTCACTCTTGGTGACTACTACATCATCAGGTGACTCAACAAGACCTCTTGCTATGGATTTTAACAATTCTTCCATTTCGGTTCTCCTCTTTAGAGTGGGATGATCCCCTCAAAAATTACATAACGCCGTTTTTCTTGAGGAGATCCTTTACTGTATCTGTGGGCTGTGCACCGTTTGCGATCCACTGCTTTGCCTTATCAGCATCAACAACGATCTGCTTAGGCTCCTTCATGGGATCATAGTAACCGATCTCATCAATGAATCTACCATCTCTGGGGTATCTTGAATCTGCAACTATGATTCTGTAGAAAGGTGCCTTCTTGGCTCCCATTCTGCGAAGTCTGATCTTTACCATTTTAATTTCACCTCCAAAAAATTACTTTATATTAAAAGTTGAATCCCGAAGGGAAATTCATCTTTGAAAGACTTTTTCTTCCCTTTTTGCCACCCATCTGCTTGAACATCTTTTGCATCTGTTCGTGCTGACGGAGCAATCGGTTAACATCTTCAACCTTCATACCCGATCCTGCTGCAATCCTTCGTTTTCTTGAGGGATTGATTATGTCCGGCTTTGAGCGTTCTTTAGGTGTCATCGATTTGATGATAGCCTCAATACGATCAAACTGCCTTTCATCTATTTCTACATCCTTAAGCTTTTGACCCATTCCGGGCATCATAGACAAAAGACCCTTTATCGAGCCCATTTTCTTGATCTGCTGGAACTGGTCAAGCATATCGTTAAGGTCAAACTTATTTTGCTGAAGCTTTCTTGCCATTTCTTCAGCCTTTTTCTCATCAAGCTTTGCTTCTGCCTGTTCGATAAGGGTCATAACATCACCCATACCGAGTATTCTTGATGCCATTCTGTCGGGATGGAACTCTTCAAGATCGTCAAGCTTTTCGCCTGTACCTGCAAACTTGATGGGGCAACCGGTAACCGCCTTTACCGACAGTGCGGCACCTCCTCTTGTATCACCGTCGAGCTTTGTGACAATAACACCGGTAATTCCAAGTGCTTCGTTAAAGGTCTTTGATACGTTTACTGCATCCTGACCCGTCATAGCATCAACTACAAGAAGTATTTCATCGGGAACAACCGCCTTCTTCATTTCGCGAAGCTCATCCATAAGCTGTTCGTCGATATGAAGTCGACCTGCTGTATCAACAAGCATAAAATCGTGACCGTAGTCTTTTGCATGTTCGAAAGCCTGCTTTACGGTCTTTACGGGATTTTGAGTACCCTTTTCAAATACGGGAACACCCGCCTTTTCGCCAACCACCTTTAACTGATCTATAGCGGCGGGACGGTATATATCACATCCGACAAGAAGCGGTCTGTTACCCTTAGTGCGAAGCATCTTTGCAAGCTTTGCGGCATGTGTGGTCTTACCTGAACCCTGAAGACCGCAGAAAAGCACCACCGTAGGTCCTTTTGATGCACGGTTAAGTCTTGCCTGTTCACCGCCCATAAGAGCACAAAGCTCTTCATTTACTATCTTGATAACCGTCTGTGCGGGGGTAAGGCTTTCGGTAATGTTTTCACCGATACACTTTTCGGACACCTTGGCTGTAAAGTCTTTTGCTACCTTATAGTTGACGTCTGCTTCCAAAAGAGCAAGACGAACCTCACGCATTACTTCCTTTACATCCGCTTCGTTAAGACGGCCTCTTGAACGAAGCCTTTTAAATGTTGCGGAAAGCTTTTCGGAAAGTCCTTCAAATGCCATTTGTATCCTCCCAACCTGCAATTTCTGTTAACTCTGCGGAGATTCTTGCCACCCTTTCGTTATCCGACAAGGTTTGAAGCTCTTCCGCTAAAGCTGCAATTTTTATCATTTTGGATGCAAAGCCCAAGGTATCTTCGAGCTTTTTCAGCTTTTGCTCTGCGTGGCGGATATTATCAAGCACTGCCTGACGAGTAGTACCTGTATTCTCGGCTATCTCTGCCAATGACAGATCGTCAAAATAGTAGCTTTCTGCAACCTTTTTTTGCTTGTTGCTCAAAAGCTCCCCGTAATACCCGAGAAGCAGGGATATCTGCATATCCTTAGCCATAGCATCCTCCGTCTGTAAAGTATTTTTTCTTTACACCTTGCGTATTATATATCACTTTCGGTCGTTTGTCAATACTTTTGTTCTTTTTTGCCGGGTTAAATTTTCCTTGCCAAAAGGGACATATATATTGTATAATAATGTCATATTTTGTGACCACAATTAAATTTATATATAGGAATTTGAGAAAGGAGTGGTACCCATGGGTAAAGCATCAACGACTGCATCAAAGAATGCACAGACGCTAACACCCCCTATCCCCGACAAGCCCAAGCGTAAACGTCGCTGGGGCGATCGCTACGACGGATATAGAGTAAGAGAACTTGACGGCTTATTCTATCTCATCCCGAGCATCATGCGAGAAAGACACGACAGCCAGGTTTTATTTGAGGAGGATATCCCCATTGAGAATCTGGAAAAGTATGTCCATCGCAAAAGAAAAGAAGGCTGCAACATAAGGACTCTTCACGTTTTTCTTGCAGCAATGGTCAGAGTTATGGCCATGTATCCGAGAATCAACAGATTTGTTTCGGGTAAAAAGATCTACGCTCATAAAGACATTCGCATTTCAATGGCGATAAAAAGAAACATGAGCATAGACGGTGAAGAAACAAACATTATGCCCGTATTCCCTGCGGGATGCACACTTGACAATGTGAGCGACATCTTTGAAACCGAGCTTTTCAACAGCAGAGGACACGGAAACGAGGAGGACACAAACGCAACTGACGGTGTTGTTAAGGTTCTCAAGGTACTTCCGACCTGGTTTATTTCGTTTTTTGTCTGGCTTATGAAAAAGCTTGACAACCACGGTAAAATGCCTAAGGTAATAAACAAGGCAAGTCCCTTCCATTCGGGTGCTTTCGTCACTGATCTTGGTTCTATCGGCATAGATTCTATATTCCATCATCTTTACGATTTCGGTACCTGTTCTATATTTCTTGCCATTGGTAAGAAGCAGACTAAACTTGCTCTTGACAAAAACGGCGAACCCTACACTCAGAAATTCATAAGCTGTAAATTTGTGCTTGATGAAAGAATTTGCGACGGCTACTACTATGCAAACGTAATAAAGGTATTTCGCAGATTTATAAAGCATCCCGAGCTTTTGGAGCTTCCCCTTACCGATATTCCCGAAGAAATTTAATGCATTCCCCTGAGCTAAAACTCAGGGGAATTTTTCCTTATATATTAATTATATATTAACAATTATTAAATTTACGGGCGCAGGGTTGAAAAAATGCGGTTTTTGTGTTAAGATGTATTAGAATATTGACATTATGAGCCACGGCTTTTTCGTTTTTAGTTTTTTCGATAAAAACCGAGCTTTTAAGAAGGGATTTGATTATTTTGTCAAACAGACTTTTTCAAGGAATAGTTCATCAGATGAGAAGCTGTATCAGCAAGACCATAGGTGTTATTGACGATAACAGGGTCATTATCTCATGCAGTGATCTTGGCAGAATCGGCGATGTTCTTGATATTGATTTTATGGATGTCAGCCACTCCACAGACGGAATATATGTTACTCATGGAGCAACCTTTAAGGGTATCGGACCCTCCTCCCACTGTGAATATGCAGTATTTGTTGAGGGCACCGATGAAGAGGCTGCAAAGGATGCATCTATTTTGGCTATTGCTCTTGCTAATCTTAAGGAGTATCACGACGAAAAGTACGATAAATCCAATTTTATAAAAAATGTTATTCTCGATAACATTTTGCCCGGTGATATTTATCTTCGTGCAAGAAAGCTTCGTTTCAACTCGGAGGTTTCGCGTTGTGTTCTTCTTGTAAGGGTCAACTCTGCAGAAGAATTTTCTTGCTATGACATTCTTGCAAATATATTCCCCGACAAGAGCAAGGATTTTGTTATCGGTATAAACGAATCCGATGTTGCCATTGTCAAGGAGGTAACCGCAGATACTACAAGTGAGCAGCTTGAATCCCTTGCCAACAGCATTGTAAACACCATTTCCGGTGAATTCTACGTTCAATCGGTAGTCGGTATCGGTTCATCGGTTGTTGAGATCAAGGATCTTGCACGTTCCTTTAAAGAGGCACAGATTGCTCTTGAGGTAGGCAAGGTTTTCGATAACGAGCAGATAGTTATAAGCTATGGTAATCTTGGTATTGCAAGACTTATTTATCAGCTTCCCACCACCCTTTGCGAATCGTTCATTAGAGAGATATTCAAATCGGGTTCCATTGAAAGTCTTGACCAGGAGACCCTTTTGACCATCAAGTACTTCTTTGATAACAACCTTAACGTTTCAGAAACCTCAAGAAAGCTCTTTGTACACAGAAACACTCTTGTGTACCGTCTTGAGAAGATTAAAAAATTAACAGGTTTGGATCTGCGTGAATTTGATCATGCAATAGTATTTAAAATAGCACTTATGGTAAAGAAATACCTAAGCTCCAATCCCGTAAAGTTTTAAAGGAGATTAAAGTGAAAGATATTTTCCCTGTCAGTGAAAATGAACGCCCGACAAATGACTCAGAGATGTTTGATTTTGATGCATTTCCCGTTGAGGAGGATGCTGAAGATATTTTAAGCAGTCTTGATTTTACATTTGACTCGAACGTTCCAAACGGTGTTCAGGCAAATTCTGATATTTTGTCTTCCGGCACCGATACAAACTCTGACATATTAAAAGAATTCGTTTCTGCCCCCGAAAGAAGCTCTGACAAAACAATCAGCTTCACACAAGAGGGCGGTATTACCACGCAAAAAAACGTGGGAGAGATAGTTGAAGAGGTGTTTGACACACCGATCGATACTAAAAAGAAAAAGCGTAAGGATGATTATTCTCCTTCAAATCTTCCTCTTATTGAGTTTCGCGGTGTTTACAAGACCTATGACAATGGCACAAAGGCCTTGAGTGATGTTAATCTTCGCATAAACAAGGGTGAATTTGTATTCGTTGTCGGTAAATCCGGTTCAGGTAAATCCACCTTTATAAAATTAATGATGCACGAAGAAAAGCCCAACGCAGGTGAAATAATCGTAAATGGTTACAAGATGAGCAGCATTAAGCGCCGCGAGGTTCCAAAGCTTCGTCGTTCGATGGGTATTGTTTTCCAGGATTTCCGTCTTATTCCCACAATGACGGTTTTTGAAAACGTCGCTTTTGCTATGCGTGTTACCGGCGCTTCATCAAGACAGATAAGAAAGCGTGTTTCATACGCTTTGAATATTGTCGGCCTGGGCGACAAGGCACGAAGCCGTCCCACCGAGCTTTCAGGCGGTGAACAGCAGCGTGTCGGTCTTGCCAGGGCACTTGTAAACAATCCTTCTCTTATTATCGCCGACGAGCCTACAGGTAACGTCGACCCTGCAATGAGTTATGAGATAGTTGAGCTTCTTACCGAAATCAATCGCAGAGGCACCACTATCGTTATGGTCACCCACGAGCATCAGTTGGTCAGAGACTTTAACCGCCGTGTAATTATGATAGATCACGGTACGGTGGTCGCAGACAGTCAGGACGGTGGTATTCAATGAAACTCTCAAGCTTACATTACTTAACCGGTGAAGGCTTTAAAAACGTTTGGGTGCACAGACTTATGTCTTTAGCATCGGTAGGCGTTTTACTTGCCTGTATGATAATGATGGGTGTTGCCGTTATTCTTTCTCTTAACATTGATGAGGCACTGGGTACCATCACCGAGCAAAACACCATCGTAGCTTTTTATGCCGACGATACCACAGAGGATGATGCCAGAGCTACTACCGTAGAAAAGCTTGCTACAATGGATAACATAAGTTCCTGCGTATTCGTTTCAAAGGACGAGATGCTTCAGCGTCAAAAGGATGTTATGGGTGAAGAGTATTCTCCGCTTTTCGATTACATAGAAGGTGAAAATCCCCTTCCCCACTCTGCAGAGATAGTTTTGAAGGATCTTAACTACTATGACGAAACAATAAGCAGCATAAGAAGCACCGAAGGTATTGTTCAGATCAACGATCAGCGTGATATTTCAATGCGTCTTAACGCCATTTCAAACACCGTTAACAGTGCAGGTTTCTGGATAGTCGGTCTTTTATTTGTAATATCCATCGCTATTGTTTCTAATACCATCAAGATCACAATGTTCAGCAGAAAGCTTGAAATCAACATTATGAAGGCGGTTGGTGCCACCAACTCCTTTATTCGCTTCCCCTTTGTTATTGAGGGTATGACACTCGGTGTTATTTCAGGCATACTCAGTACCGGAATTATCTATTTCATATATAAGGCTACAACAAGCTCCTTTGAATCTGCATTTTCTACAAATGTAGTTCCGTTTACAAGCTTTGCCTTACCAATGTTTATAGGATTTATCCTTATGGGCGCACTTGTGGGTATTATCGCAAGTATGATCAGTATGGGTAAATATCTTAAGAAGGAAGGTAGTGAATTCAGTGCATTGTCATAACAAATTCAAAAGAATCGTTTCTATCCTTCTGATTTGCGTTCTTGCATTTGCAGGTTCATATATGACCTCTGTCAGTTCCGTTGCTGCCGATAAAAGCAGCATAAACGACCTTCAAAACGAACTGACCGACCTTCAAAAGCAACAAGCTGAGATCAAAAAGCAGATTGCAAAGCTTCAGAGCGACATTTCCAATTCCGAGGCTTTAAAGGTAAAGTATGAGGAGCAGATAAAGCTCACACAGTCTGAGATTGATAACTATAACACTCAGCTTACTCTGATCAACGAAGAGATCGCACAAATTGAGATCGACCTTAAAAACAGCGAACAAAATCTCGTAGCTAAAAAAGAAAAGTTCAAAGAACGTCTTAAAGCAATGGCTATGACGGGCGACACTTCTATGCTTGGCATTTTGGTGTCGGCCAGTGATTTCAGCGATTTCCTTTACAAAAGCGAATTTTTAAAAAGCGTAGGTAAGCAGGACAAACAGCTTCTTGACGGACTTAACGCAGAGGTCAAGGCGATAAATAATCAGAAAAAGAGTCTTGAAAACAAACGCAATAATATTACATCGCTTTCAAAAAAGCTCACCACCAAGCAGGCTGAGCTTACCACACAGATAAAGGAGCTTAACGGTCTTATTTCTTCGCTCAACGATCAAAAGACCGAGCTTCAGACTCAGTACAACGAAAATACCGACGATCTTAAAAAGCTTGAAAAAGAGATTGCGGAAGCCTCAAAGAATACAGGCAATCTTGTATATAGCGGTTCGGACTTTTTATGGCCTGTTCCCGGTTATTATAAGGTTTCATCTCATTGGCGTACCGCAAAAAGACCCAATCATACGGGTATAGACATTGCAAGTAGTGGTATTTACGGAAAAAACATAATTGCTTCTGCCGACGGAATAGTTACCCTTTCGCAGTATTATTACGGCTACGGCAACTGTGTTATGATAAACCACGGTAAATCATCGACAAACGGTAAGGTATACGTTACACTTTACGGTCACGCAAGTGAGCTTTGTGTAAAAAAAGGTCAGTATGTAACGGCAGGTACCGTTATTGCTAAGGTAGGTAATACCGGTAACTCTTCAGGACCTCACCTTCATTTCGAGATCCGTGTCAACTCAAAGGATACAAATCCGATGAGCTATTTTTCATCAAACAAGTAAGGAAGAACAATGAACAAAAAAGTCCCTTTAGGTACAGTGATAGGTATAATAATCATAATTGTCGCCATCACGTTTACCGCTACTATGGGTGTTTCGTGGAAGCTCTACAACAACACCCTGTCTGAGAACACCAATTTAAAAACCGCCATAAGTAAGCTTGGCGAGACGGATCAGTTGGTACGTCAATACTCTCTTGAAAACATCGACGAGACCGCATTGAATGATGCTATTATATCCGGATACATATCGGGTATTGGCGATAAGTATGCTTATTACACAAGTGCAGGAATGAGTGAATCGTCAAACAACTCCAAAAACGGTCTTGCAACCGGTATCGGCATTTCTTATGTGGTCGATCCCGGTAATAAGCTTCCCTGCATTACGCTTGTTCATAGCGGTACCTCTGCCGACACAAGTGGTCTTAAGGTTGGTGACTATATCATTCAAACCCCCGCCGGAAAGACGGAATCTGTGGGTGCTGATGCTGCAATGCAGTCTCTTGTTGGAAAAGACGGTGAAACCAAGGCTCTTACTGTGCTTCGTAATGGTCAGACCGTAAATGTAGTTTGCACCGTTTCGCAGTACGAAACCACCTCTGTTTACGGTTATGTAAGGGGAAGTATCGGAGTTATTCGTATTCTTTCCTTTAACAACCTTTCGGTACAACAGTTTAAAAATACTTTACAGTCACTTTACGATCAAAATGTTACCGGTATAGTATTTGATATCCGTCATAACGAGGGCGGTATTTTAAGTGTTGCAAAGGATATTGTGGATATTATCCTTCCCGAAGGAACCATTTATACGGCAGAATACACAAACGGTGAGGTTGAGACCTACGCCTCTGACGCTTCTTCCGTTACGCTCCCCATGGTCCTTCTTATAGATTCAAAAACTGCTTCAGCGGCGGAGATGTTTGCTGCAGCAATCAAGGATCACTATGCCGGTCCTCTTGTTGGTATGACTACATTCGGTAAGGGTGTTACTCAGCGTACCTATACTTTATCGGATGATTCTATGATCACCATTACTGTTGCAAATCTGCTTTCTCCCAAGGGTAACAATTATAATGAAGTGGGCATTGAGCCTACCTACACCGTTGCTCTTTCTGTTAAGACAGATGAAGAATTTTATCTTATTGATTTTAATGAAGATATTCAGCTTCAAACGGCAATAGGAATTTTGAACAATCAATAATCAAAAATCGCCCTTTTGGGCGATTTTTGTGGTTTTATTATTTTTATTATGAGGTATTAACTATGCGTATTATAGTTGTGGGATGCGGTAAAATCGGCACTGCCATTCTTTCCAGTCTTGTTGCGGAAGGTCACGATGTTGTCGCTATTGACAATATTCCTTCGGCAATTACCGATATTTCCAATATCTTTGATGTGATTTGTGTTTGCGGTAACGGAGCAGACTGCGAGGTTTTAAAGGAGGCTGAGGTTGAAAAATCCGACCTTTTTGTTGCAGTTACAGGTTCGGACGAACTCAATATGCTCAGTTGCTTTATTGCTAAAAAAATGGGTGCGGCTCATACAATCGCACGTATCAGAAATCCCGAATATAACGATGCAAGTCTTGGTTTTATGCGTCACCAATTAGATCTTTCTATGTCCATAAACCCCGATCTTCTTGCAGCAAAGGAGCTTTTTAATCTTTTAAAGCTGCCCGGCGCGGTAAATATTGAAAGCTTTTCGGGCAGAAGCTTTGAAATTGCAGAGCTTAAATTAAAGGACGGCTCCAGTCTTGACGGATTATCGCTTATTGATTTAAGAAAAAAATTCAAGGGTTCCTTTCTTGTGTGTGCAGTATTAAGAAACGGTCAGGTTTATATTCCCGACGGTAATTTTGTTCTTAAAAGCGGCGATAAGATTGGTATTACCGCCGCACAAAACGAGCTTCCAAAAATCCTCAAAATGATGGGCTTTACGGGTAAAAAAGCCGAAAACATTATGATACTGGGAGCCAGCAGAAGTGCATACTATCTCTCAAAGCTTCTCATAAACAGCGGTCAGTCGGTTAAGGTAATTGAAATAGACCGTGATAAATGCCTTGAGTTTTCGGATATTGTTCCGGAAGCAACCGTCATTATGGGTGACGGTGCTCAGCAGGAGCTTTTACTTGAAGAAGGCGTCACCTCGACCGATGCATTCGTTGCTCTTACCGGTACGGATGAAGAAAATATACTTATTTCTATATTTGTTTCCTCACAAAACGTACCCAAGGTTATAGCAAAGGTCAATCGTGAGGAGCTTTCATCAATGGCTCAAAATCTTGGGCTTGAAACAATCATTTCACCTAAAAAAATCATTTCGGATATCCTCGTAAGATATGCCCGTGCTTTACAAAACTCCTTAGGCAGCAACATTGAAACACTTTACAAGATAATGGATTCAACGGCTGAAGCCTTGGAATTCAGCGTTTCAAAGGATTTCAAGTATGTAAACATTCCGCTTAAGGAAATGAAGCTCAAGCCCGACACTCTTATTGCAGGTATTATCAGAGGCAGACGCAGTATTATCCCCTCAGGTGATGACGTTATACTTGCGGGTGACAGGGTTGTAATTGTTGCGGCAAACGCAAGAATTCAGAATCTTACAGATATTATTAGATGATTCGGAGTTACAAATGAACCGTAGAATAGTTTTTAACATAATAGGACGAATGATAGCCGTTGAGGCGGCTTTATTATTGCTGCCCATTTTTGTTTCGGTGTATTTCAACGAGGCCTGTGTTACTGCGTTTATCATAACAGCTCTTATCGCACTTGCGGTGGGTCTTGGGTTTATGTTCCTTATAAAGCCTAAAACTCAGGTAATATATGCAAGAGAGGGCTATGCTATTGTTGCATTCGCGTGGATACTTATGTCGGCTATCGGTGCTCTTCCCTTTGTTATTAGCGGAGAGATTCCAAACTATATAGACGCTCTTTTTGAAACGGTAAGCGGTTTTACCACCACCGGTGCATCTATAGTGCCTAATGTTGAACTTTTGAGCAAGGGTATACTTTTCTGGCGAAGCTTTACACACTGGATAGGCGGTATGGGAATACTCGTCTTTATTATGGCTATCATTCCAAACTTTACCGACCGTTCCATACACATAATGAGGGCTGAAATGCCCGGACCTATTGTAGGCAAGCTTGTTCCAAGAGTTAAGGACACCGCAAAGATCCTTTACCTTATTTATATCGCTCTTACATTTTTACAGATAATACTGTTGGTTCTTGGTGATATGCCGCTTTTCGACAGCGTTATTCATACTTTCGGTACTGCAGGTACGGGAGGTTTTGGTATAAAGGCTGATTCTATCGCGGGTTACAGCCACTACTGTCAGTGGGTAATAGCCATCTTTATGATGCTCTTCGGTATAAACTTCAACATCTTTTATCTTGTGCTTTTGAGAAAATTCAAAAGTATATTTAAAAGTTCGGAGCTTTGGTGCTACCTTGGAATTATACTTTTTGCAACCGCTACCATTACCTTAAACATACGCTCAACCTGTGCAGGTCTTGAGGAGGCATTCAGACTCTCGGCGTTTCAGGTTTCGTCGATTATAACTACCACAGGTTACGCTACCGCTAACTTTGATGTTTGGCCCACCCTTTCGAAATCCATACTTTTACTTTTGATGTTTGTCGGTGCGTGTGCAGGTTCGACCGGTGGTGGATTAAAGGTTTCAAGAGTTGTACTGCTTTTTAAAACAATTAAGCAGGAACTTAAAAATATGATACACCCGCGAAGCGTAAGCACAGTAAAGTTTGAAGGCAGGACGGTGGATGAAAGAACCGTTAGGAGTGTAGGCAGTTATCTTGCCATTTACATTGTTTGCTTTGTTTTTGTGTTTGTAATATTAAGCTTCGACCGATATAATATCGAAACCAACTTTTCGGCGGTTGCCGCCTGCTTTAACAATATAGGTCCCGGTTTTTCTGCGGTAGGACCTGCGGCAAACTATGCAGGTTATTCTTTCTTTTCAAAGTTGACCCTTGCATTTTCAATGCTTTTGGGAAGACTTGAGATACTGCCCTTGATATTGGCATTATCCCCTGCCACATGGAAAAGAAAATAAATAAAAACTGCAATCGTAAGATTGCAGTTTTTTTATCTTCCTCTAAGGGTCAGTTTTCGTTTGTTTCTGTGGGCGTATACGTTTAACACCAAGCCCAAGCTCATTATTAATGTAAGAACCGAGGTTCCGCCTGCCGAGAAAAGCGGAAGCGTAACTCCGATAACGGGGAGAAGTCCAAGGCACATTCCAAGATTAATTATTGCCTGACCGCCGAACATAGCAAATACACCGATACAGATTATAGTTCCCATTTTATCCCTTGCTTTTCGGGAAATAAGAAGGCATCTGAGACATATTCCGCCAAGAAGCAGTATTACCAAGAATGCACCTATAAGTCCAAGCTCCTCGCCGATAGCAGCAAAGATACAGTCATTATATCCCTTAGGTATTGCACCGCTTTGGGTGTATTCACCGTTAAACAGACCCTGTCCGAATATTCCGCCGTTGGCTATCGCTGTTTTACTTTGATGTTGCTGCCAACCCATACCGAGAGGATCATAGTTATCATCAAATATAACATAGAAACGTTGTTTTTGCCAGGTATCCATAAATCTGAACCAATAAATAGGAATGGCCACCGCAAGTACTCCACCCATAATGGCAAAGTATCTAAGCTTTACACCTGCGACAAAAAGCATTAAAACAAGCATTATACCGAATACCATAACGGTACCGTCGTCACCCTGTAAAACAATAAGTCCTATGGGAACTAAACCGTGAATACCCATTAATACGAGGTTTTTAAAGCTTCCTACCTCTTCCTCAGGTATAGATGATACATGCTTTGCAAAGGTAAGTATAAAGGCAATTTTCAACAACTCAGACGGCTGAAGGGTGATTCCGCCAAACAAATTAAGCCAGGCTCTGTCATCACTGCCCTCCGGCTTTACTCCGATAAAAAAGGTTAGTAAAACAAGGCCTACCGAAATAACCGCATATATCGGCCAAAACTGTGACAGTGTTTTATAGTCGATAAGTGAAACAACGATGGCCGCTACGATTCCAAGCAGCACACCTGCGGTCTGAACTATATATTTATTTGATAATGCGGCAGAGTAGTTGGTTGCCGATGCAATGGCAACTATTCCAAACCCGGAGCAAAGAATTATCAGAGACAAAAGTATTTTGTCTGTTTCACGGATAAAATCCGCTATTGCAGCAAATACGGTTTTCATACTTTTACCTCCTTATCTTTATTAATGTATATATTATATATTATTTTTGTTGGGTTTTCAACCAAAAACACTTTTATTGTTTGTCCTTGTGTGGTATAATCATAGAAATTTAAGTAACATTTTGTTTTTGGAAGGTTAAAATGAAGAGAATTATAACCAATTCGGTAGATGAGACCGAAGTTTTAGCAAGAGACCTTGCCTTGTCGGTCAGTAAACCCTGCTTTATTGCTCTTTTTGGCGGTATGGGTATGGGTAAGACCGCTTTTGTAAGAGGATTTTGCAAGGGTATAGGTTTTGAGGGTGACGTTTCCTCCCCCACGTTTTCTTTGGTGCATGAGTATCACGGTGGAAAATTCAGCGTTTATCATTTTGATATGTACCGTGTGGTAGGTTACGAATCACTATATTCTACAGGTTTTTTTGATTTTCCTTCTGAAAGTATTATAATTTGCGAGTGGAGTGAAAACATAGAGGAGTTTTTGCCCGACAATGCCATTCGCATTACCCTCTCCCGAGGGGAGCAGGACGATCAAAGAATTTTCGAAATTGAGGGGGATATTGATTGAAGATACTGAGTATTGACTCTACGGCGGTTTCGGCATCCTGTGCAATACTGTCGGATTCAAAAATTATAGCCCGTTCATTTGTTAATACAAGTCTTACACATTCGCAAACCCTTATGCCTATGGTTGAGGATATGTTAAAAAGTGCCAAGACAAGTCTTAAAGACATTGACTGTATAGCAATAAATGTTGGTCCGGGATCTTTTACAGGAGTCAGGATCGGCATAAGTGCCGTCAAAGGTATGGCCTTTGCTTTAGACATCCCCTGCATAGAGGTATCAACCCTTGAATGTATAATGAGGGGTGTAGTTTTTCCTGTTGGGCATTATATTGTTGAATCCGTAATGGATGCAAGATGCAATCAGGTTTATAATGCTGCGTTTGAGGTAAAGGACGGTATGATAACACGTCTTACCGAGGACAGAGCAATAAAGCTTGACGAGTTGAAAGAGGAAATTTCAGCATACCGTCTCCCCATAGTTTTGGCCGGCGACGGAGCAGAAATCAGTTACAACTTTTTAAAGGATGATAATAAAAATATTATCATTGCAAACGAAGCGGTAAGATATCAATCGGCAGAAAACACCGCTATCATTGCAAAAGAGCTTTTAAAAGAAGGCAAAACCGTAACGGCATCGGAGCTTCAAGCAGGTTATCTCAGAATGCCGCAGGCGGAGAGAGAACTAAAAAACAAGCAAAAAAATAATTAGCCATTTGGCAGACTGGAGTATATTTATGAAAATTTCATTAGCATGTGACCACGGCGGTTTTGAGTTTAAGGAAAGCATCAAGGGTATTTTAACTGATAAGGGTTATGAGGTTGTCGATTTTGGCACCTATTCACTTGATAGCTGTGATTATCCCGATTTTGCATCAAAGGCAGCAAAGGCTGTAGCAAACGGTGAATGTGAAAAGGGCATTGTTATCTGTACCACCGGTATTGGCGTTTCGATAGTTGCAAACAAGGTAAAGGGTATCAGATGTGCGCTTTGTACCAGTGTTTTCCAGGCAGAAATGACAAGAAAGCACAATGATACAAATGTTCTTGCAATTGGTGCAGGAGTAACCGGACCTAATCTTGCAACCAAGATAGTTGAGACCTGGCTTGATACTGAATTCGAAGGCGGAAGACATCAGCGCAGAGTCGATAAGATCACCGATGTTGAAAGTGAAGAACTTTAAAAATCAAAATAACACAGAAGAAACTCTTCTGTGTTATTTTTTTAAGCATAATATGTCCGAGCTTTTTGAAACATATGCAGTATTATAGTTTTCATATATTACCATTCCCGGCTTTGCTCCGTTTGGCTTTTTAACCTTTTTTGCAGGAAGGTAATCCACCTTTACGGTAACACCTTCAGCCGCCTTTGAATGATATGCCGCTATTCTTGCCGCTTCATCAAGGGTGGTATCGGGAATTTCATTACCGTCCGCAAAAACTATGACGTGTGCACCGGGGATATCCTTTACGTGAAACCACATATCCCTGCCGCCTGCTGTTTTTATGGTAAGAAGGTCGTTTTGAATATTGTTTCTTCCAACCGAAATCTTAAAGCCATCAGTAGATATATAGTCTATCGTATCAAGCTTTGGTTTTTTATCCCTTTTTGAAAGGGTTATGCCTTTTGGTCGTCGAATATATCCACCCTCAAATAGCTCCTCGGCTATCTGATTTATATCACTGTCGGTCTCAGCCGCTTCTATTTCGTGTATTACTGATTCAAGATATGTTTTTTCGGATTCGCCCTTTTCAATAAGCTCAGCAAGTTTAACCCTTGCAACATTTGCCTTGCGGTACTCTTTAAAATACTTCTGAGAATTTGCTACGGGAGAAATGGTTGGATCAAGCTTTATGGTTATATTATCGCAGGTTTCACTATAGTAGTTCATAACCTCTACTTCACTGTCTCCGTTTTTTATACTGTGAAGATTTGCTTTGATTAGTTCTCCGTAGACACGAAGTTGTTCTCTATCTTCGGTCTGTCTTAATTCTTCCGTCTGATTTGCAAGTCGTCTTTTGGTTCGTGACAAAAGGGTATTTGCCGACTTTAAAAGAGCTGCGGTTTTTATTCTTATTCGCTCTTTTTTATCCCTTTCGTTATAAAATTCATCCAGCAGATTGCTGAATGTGCTGTATACGCAAAATTCTGCGTTTTTATAAAGCTTTGGCAAGAAAAAGTAATAATCCTTTTTGCTTTCGTTTTGCCAAAAAACAATCGGTTTTGGCTCCGATTTAAGCCTTTCGCAAAAGTCTATAACATTTAATGCTATCTGCTTTATTTCATCTGTTGAAAGTTCCTCGCAAAAGGAATCCTCACCAATTATTTCGTTTACCGCCAAAGGAGAAATACCGCAGTAATTATTTAAGAACACATCAAATACCGAGTCCTTGGAATTGAGCAAGGTGTTAATAATATTCTCATATTCTACCGTTGATATATCTGCAAGACCTCTGTTTTCGGGCGGAGTGTATCGTGCACCCGGCATTATATGACGGGATGCCTCTACATCTGTTCGACGAACAGAATCCATAATTTTTCCCTGTTGATCTATTAGTATAAGATTGGCATTTCTGCCGATAAGTTCTGCGGCAAGGGTATAAACTACACTATCACCAAAATCGTTTCTGCCCTCGAAATCAAGATACAAAGCCCTTTCAAAGCCGCTTTGTCTTACCTTCAAAAGCTTTGAGCTTGTAAGTCTTTTTCTTAAACGCATACAAAACATAGGCGGGGTCGGAGGATTTTCTATTTTTTGTTCTGTGAAGTGGATTCTTGGAGAGGACGAACGCACACTGATATAAAGCCTGCCCGAAAAGGCGGCTGATGATAAGGATATTACCAGCTCTTCTCTTGAGGGCTGGTATATTTTATCTACCCTGCTACCGACTGCGAGATGATTTATTTCTCTGCCGACTGCAGATAAAAATGCTCCGTCAAATGCCATATTATCCTCTAAATCAAATAGTTTACGGGGTCATTGCCCTTATATAATACAAAATCTACCTCTGCAAAGTTTTCTTTAAGACGGTCGCACAAAACCTCCATTGCGGGATTTTCGGTTGAATAGTGACCCGCATCAACCAGACAAAATCCATTATCCCTTGAATATAATAGCTCGTGATGCTTTGTATCCGCCGTTATGAGAGCGTCCACACCCATTTGAATGGCTGTATACATATAATCAGCACCCGCTCCGCCGCATAGTGCAACCTTTTTTATTTTTTTCTGCGTTGCAACATACTTTACGGCAGTATTTAGTTTGTTACCGACAAACTCTGCAAACTCCTTATCGGTCATTTCGGATTCAAGCTCACCCATTCTTGCAAGTGAATCTTCACCAAACGAAACTACGTTTTTTATACCCATAATCTGACACAAAATATCGTTTACTCCACCCGTTGCCTTATCATAATTTGTATGTGCCGATATCACCGAAATACTATTAGTACAAAGCTTTGAGACCACGTCATCAAAAGAAATACTTTTAAGAGGTGAAAAGATTATTGGATGGTGGGTTATTACAAGATTGCATCCCTCATCTGTTGCGGCTTTAAGTGCATCAAGTGTAAGATCAAGGCAAACAAGTGCTTTAGTCACGGGTATATCCTTATCTCCTACCAAAAGACCTGCATTGTCCCATTCACACTGCTCCGAAAATGGTGCAACGGAATCTATAAAACTGTAAATACTTCCAACTGTGGTCATACGAGTTCTCCTTCTATAAGGGTTATAAGCCTCTTAAGCTCATCAATCTCCTGCTCATCAATATTCTGAGCCTTGGTTTTGCCATCAAGTCTGATTTTTAAGGTTTTAAGATACTTTTGTATGTATTCCATCTCAATAATTGTTGGGTCTTTTATAAGTCCACCGAGATGAACAGAAATAGCGTCACAAGGCTGCAAATTTCCTGTATAAACGGCATTTATTACCGAATAGATATGCCCTGCGGCCTTGGCTGCACGTTCGTTAATTATTTCAAAACCGTTTTGATAAAGCCATTCTCTGACAAGATCAACATCTGTCATAGGTTGAAGTATCAATCGTTTGTCTTTATCCTTTAAAAAGTGTGCTCTTGAAAGAATGTCGCAGATAAGAATACCGCCCATTCCGCATATTAAAAGATCATCAAAGCTATTCGGATCAAATTTATCAAGACCGTTCGAAAGAATGGTCTCTATTTTATCGCAAAGTCCTTCGCTTTGTATGTTTCTTTTTGCCAATTCAAGCGGACCTACACGAACATCCGATGCTACAACCTGCTTTGCTATTTTGTTTTTTATAAGATATATTGACAGATACGCATGATCGCACCCTACATCTGCCACCCTTACACCCTTACGCACCATTGATGCGGCGAGGGTAAGACGGTCATCCAATAAAAAAGACATAAACTACCCCTTAAAGCCGAAAGGCACACCGAAGTGTGCCTTAAAAATTACTCTGCTAAAAATGCGTTAAGCTTTGCTACAAGCTCATCGGCATTTGTGCCGTGAACTGCACAAGCATCCTCAATCGACTCTGCTCTTGAGCAGGGGCAACCAAGACAATGCATTCCTATTTCAAGGAAGAACTGTGCGGTTTCAGGATTAAAATCGAGAATATCACCGATAATGGTCTGTTTTGTTACTGTCATAATTTTCACCTTACCTTAAATTTCAGCACCGTCAACGGTACCGTTTTCCATAAATTCTTTAAACTGTTCGCCTGTCATCTTTTCGTTTCTGAAAAGATATTCGGCAGTCTTATGAAGCTTTACCATATTGTCTTTGAGTATCTGCTCGGTACGCTCAAAGGCTTCATTTATAATGAATTTTATTTCGTCATCAATAAGTGATGCAGTCTGTTCGGAGTAGTTTACTGTTGTACCGAAATCTCTGCCGATAAATACCTCATCCCTATCCGAACCGAAAGCAACCGTTCCGAGTTTTTCGCTCATACCATAGCGTTTAACCATATCCGTTGCAATCTTTGTGGCTCTTTCTATATCGTTCGAAGCGCCTGTGCAGATATCCTTTTGAGTAAGCTTTTCTGCAACACGACCGCCTAAAAGACCGCAAATACTTTCTTTGAGTTCGGTTTTTGAAACGTGACTCTTGTCATCCTCGGGACGATACATTGTATAGCCTGCAGCCATACCTCTGGGAATGATGGATATCTGATGAACCATATCCTGAGTGGGAAGGAAGTAGGAAACAACTGCGTGACCTGCCTCGTGATATGCGGTGATACGTTTATCATCATCCTTAATAAGACGTGATTTTTTCTCAACACCCATAACCACCTTAATGGTTGCTTCTTCAATCTCTTCCTCGGTAATTGCCTTTTTGCCCTTTCTTACCGCAAGAAGCGCCGACTCATTGAGTAGGTTTTCAAGATCTGCACCCGTAAAGCCTGCGGTGGTACGTGCAATAGTTTTAAGATTTACATCGGGACCAAGCGGCTTTCCTCTGGCGTGAACCTTGAGTATCTCCTCTCTTCCCTTTACATCGGGAGGAGGTACCATGATCTGACGGTCAAATCTGCCCGGACGTAAAAGTGCGGGATCAAGAACATCGGCACGGTTGGTTGCTGCCATTACGATAACGCCCTCGTTTGCACCGAATCCGTCCATTTCAACAAGAAGCTGATTGAGGGTCTGTTCTCTTTCATCGTGACCTCCGCCAAGACCTGTTCCTCTCTGACGGCCTACTGCATCGATCTCATCAATAAAGATGATGGAGGGAGAATGCTTTTTGGCCTGGTCAAAAAGGTCTCGAACACGTGATGCACCGACACCGACAAACATCTCAACAAAATCCGAACCCGAAATGGAGAAGAACTGAACACCTGCTTCACCCGCTACTGCACGTGCAAGAAGGGTTTTACCGGTACCCGGAGGGCCTACAAGAAGAACTCCTTTGGGGATTCTTGCGCCCATATCATTAAACTTCTTGGGCATTTTAAGAAAGTCTACTATCTCTGCAAGTTCTGCTTTTTCCTCGTCAGCACCCGCTACATCCGCAAAGGTGGTCTTTCGCTTGTCATCACCCTGCTTTTTTATCTTTGCCTTGCCAAAGCCCATACTCTTATCGTTGCCCATAGACTGATTCATCTTACGGAACATAAAGAAGTAGAATGCAGCAAGCAATCCAAATAAAATGATATAGGGCAACCAATCTGCTATCCAATTGGTTTCTCCGCCGCGAAGGAAGTTGTATTTTATCTTTTGCTCGTGATTGTTATTGTATTCTCTGATGGATTCGTTAACATCATCCAAAAATACCGATACATTGGGAACGGTATAGCTTTTGGAGGTCTTATCCGTCCATGTTGAATAGGTAAGCTTACCGCTTGAAAGGTTAAGCTCAAAGGATGAGATCTGATTCTTATCAAAGAGATCCACAACCTCATAATACTGTGTAGTCTTGGTGTCTGCTGTGGTTTTAACTACCGTAAGTATAGATATTATCACTACAAGCGGAATACCAACAAACAAAAGGACATTTCTTAGGTTTTTATTCATTTTTTACTCCTTTGGATGTATTGTTTCTACCGTTATTAACAGCACGGTGCGGGTGGTATCGGTCACACGGGCAGATTCATCTGCTCCAAAGCCCTCAAGCCATTTTATTCCCTGGCTGTCGGCTACCGCAATTAACGAAGATCTTTCTTCCGGCGGTATGCCGTATTCGTTATAAAGCTTTTTAAGTGTTTTTGTAGGCCTTTTATAAAGCTTTATTTTATCTGCATCTCTTCGGTTACGGACTACCGCACCGTTTAGTATTTTATCAAAGTCAACACTTTGTTTTGCTAACTTTTTGTTAACTTTAAAAAGATTCGTATAATTTTCAATGTTTAATTTGGTAAAAGACACCTTTTTATGAGGTGTTGTTACCGAATCTGTAAGCTCAAAGCAAAAATCGTTTGACCCTTCATTGCAAAAGCTCTCAAGAACTCCGCGACGTTTACGGAAATTAAGTTTTGAGTTTATCGCTGTATTTCCGCCGTTTAGTATTACAGCTTCTACATTCTCAATAAACACCGCTTCAGGCGAAACGCCTTGGTTCTTTAGCAATTTTTTAATTGCCCTTCTTAAAATGACAGGGTCTGCCTTTAATAGCTTCTCACAATCATAACCCGACTCGGTTTTTGATTCGTTTAATAAGCCTTCTGCCATATCGGATAAAAATCTATCCTCTTTAATATTGGTTGTTACAAGGCGAAGTATACCGTCATAAAAGCTTGGATTCATATCCAAAAGGGTCGGAATGATATTATGCCTTATTACGTTTCTGCGACAGATATCCTCAAGGTTTGTGGAATCGGTCACATATTGAATATCATTTTGATTGCAATACTCTTCGGTCATACTGCGGGTAAAGAGTATTATCGGTCTAATAATATTATCCCTTACGGGTGAAATTCCGCAAAGACCGCTAAGCGTTGTTCCTCTTGTCATATTAAGAATAAGCGTTTCGGCAGAGTCGGAAAGGGTATGTGCCGTGGCAATCTTTCCGCCATTTGCCGCCTCATTCAAAAACTCATAACGAAGTCTTCTTGCCGCTTCTTCCACACCTTCTCCCTTTTGTTTGAGAGACATAACATCAAGCTTTTTAACTGTGAGAGGAATATCATTTTTTTGACAATACTGTCTTACAAAGCCTTCGTCACGGTCACTTTCATCACCTCTGAGTGAATGATTAAGATGTGCCGCCGATACTGTAATGCCAAGTTGCTTCTCGTTTTGTTTAAGTATGTGAAGCAAACACATTGAATCGGCTCCACCCGAAAGGGCAACCGTTACGCAATCCCCTTTTTGAAGCATATTATATTCATTAAGGGCTAAAAACAACCTATCCGTCATATTCATCATCAGCAAGGCTGGAGTAGCGGGTATATTCACCCTCCCAATAAAGCTTGATGCTGCCTGTACCGCCGTGACGGTTTTTAGCAATTATAAGTTCTGCAATGTTGGGATCTATTTCTCCGTTTTCGTCATCCATTATGGCATTGATATCGGGACGGTGAAGAAGGAAGATGATATCGGCATCCTGCTCGATAGAACCCGAATCACGAAGATCGCTCATCTGCGGCTTTCTGCCCTTACCATCCTTTGAGGAGCTTACGGATCCACGGTTAAGCTGTGAAGCAATAACTACAGGAATTCCAAGTTCCTTTGCCATTATTTTAAGATTACGTGTTATTACCGCAATTTCCTGAACCCTGTTGTCTGTGGGTCTGGTAGAATTCATAAGCTGCAGATAGTCGATAAAGCAAACATCCACCTTGTTTCTGCGAAGCTTTGATTTGATCTCGGGAACGGTGATGGCTGCAGTATCATCAAGATAAATGGGGGCTCTGCCCAAAAGGTTACCCGCCTTTACCAGCCTGTCCCACTCGTCGTTTTTAAAGTCACCCGAACGAAATCTCTCACTCGGAATAGATGCTTCTGCCGACAAAAGTCTTTGTGCCAACTGGTCACAACTCATTTCGAGGGAGAACACCGCAACACTCTTATTATGGTTTACTGCAACATTTCTTGCCATATTAAGCATGATCGACGTTTTACCGGTACCCGGACGCGCACCGACGATAACAAGGTCGGTCTTATTAAGTCCCGCTGTCATACGGTCGATCTTGTCAAGTCCTGTGGGTATACCGATGTACTCCTCACGCTTTTCGGGGTCATTAAGTGCATTTATACGCTTAAATGTATCGTTTACAAGAACATTGTTTACACTTCTTAATCCCGTTGAGTCCTTACCTGCTCTGATATCATAGATCTTTTGCTCTGCACTATCAAGAAGATATCCCGCTTCGTTGGTGGGGTCTGATGCATCTGCAATGATATCCTTTGCCGCCACCATAAGCGAACGGACATAAAACTTTTCAAGAACTATTTCTGCATAGCTTTTTACGTTTTTAACCGAAGGAACAAGCTGTGCAAGTTGGGTAAGATACTGTTTTCCGCCTGCGGCGTCGTATTTTCCGGATGCACGAAGCTCCTCCAATATGGTTACGATATCAAGCGGCTTACCGTCGGTATAAAGGGTATACATAACCTCAAATATGACCTTGTGCTGAGGTAGGAAAAAGTATTCGCTTCTGAGCCTGTCCACTCCCTCGCCCGAGATGCAGTCCTTATCAAGAAGGATAGCACCGAGAACCGACTGTTCTGCCTCTACATTATGAGGCAGACCCGTGATATCGAACTCCGAATTTGTATATTTATCCGGCATTTTATCCTCCTGTTATTCCTCAATAACGCTTACCTTGATATGCGTTACAACACCTGCAAGAAGCTTGATCTCTGCTTCATATGTACCGCAGCTTTTGATATCACTTTCAAGTGATATCTTCTTTTTATCTATGGTCTTACCAAGCTGTGCCTGAATTGCGGCGGAAACCTCCTTTGAGGTTACTGCACCAAACAGTCTTCCGCCGGTACCTGCCTTTGCGGTGATTTTTACTATCTTACCCTTGAGCTCGCTGGCGGTCTTTTTGGCTGCAGCCTTTTCCTCTGCTGCCTTATACTCTGCGGCGGCTACCTTTGAGTTGTATTCATTCATAGCCTGAGCATTTGCCTCCGATGCGAGTTTTCTGGGAAAAAGGAAGTTTCTTGCATATCCATCGGATACGTTTACAAGCTCTCCCTTTTTGCCTGTTCCTTTAACATCTGCATTTAATATAACCTTCATATATGTCAATCCTTTCTTATCTTATCTATTGCGGCTATAAGCTTTTTCAAGGCTTCTTCATAGGTTTGACCCGAAAGCTGTGCTGCCGCCATCGTCATATGACCTCCGCCGCCAAGCTGCTCCATCACAAGCTGAACATTGACTGCTCCAAGGCTTCTTGCCGATATATTTACGGTGTTACCCGTCATAAACATTACAAACGAGGCATCTACGCCTTCTATATTAAGCAACTCGTCTGCCGCCTGTGCTGCAGATATTCTTGACACAGCTCCATCCGGTCTGCCGCCGGATACTGCACAGTTTGAATAGATCTTTGCACTGCTTACAAGCTCTGATTTTTCCTTATACTCATTAATACTTCCCGCAAACATCTTCTTTACTTCGACAGGATCTGCACCAAGAGATCTGAGATATGCAGAGGCTTCAAAGGTTCTCACACCTGTACGAAGGATAAAGTTTTTGGTATCAAGCATTATTCCTGCAAGAAGTGCTTCGGCTTCACTTCTGCCGAGAAGTTTTTCACCCATGTACTGAACGAGCTCACTTATCATTTCACAGGTTGAGGATGACAGCGGCTCGTGATAAAACACCACTGCGTCGTTTATGTAGTCGACCGTTCTTCTGTGATGATCTATAACAACTACATTCTTTACCTTGTTGTATATTTCCGGGCTTTCGACAAATGCGGCACGGTGGGTGTCTACTATCATCAAAAGAGTTTTTTCGTTGATTAGTGTTTCGGCATCTTCTGGGAGGATTATTGCCTCATCTTCTTCGGATGCATCTATTCGGTTCATAAGCTGTTTTGCAAGATTTTGTTCACGGTCAAGCACCACATTTGCGTTGACACCGAGATTTAAACAGATCTTCCTTAATGCACAGGCGGCACCTAATGCATCAAGATCCGCAAACTTATGACCCATTATAAGCACATTATCGCTTGCAAGTATAAGATCCTTTATGGCAGATGCTACAAATCTGGTCTTTACCTTGTTACGTTTTTCTACACCCTTTGATACACCGCCGAAAAACTCATATCCGTCTTCGGTTTTGAGAACCGCCTGGTCTCCGCCTCTGCCCTGTGCCATATCAAGTGACTGACGTGCAGAAGCTTCGCACTCCTTAACGTTTTTTCCTCCTCTGCCGACACCGATTGATAGGGTTATATTACCCTTTTCACCGTTAAAGGTCATTGCTCTGACCCTGTCAAGCACCGAAAACTTATCCTGTATTACATCCTTAATGTTTCTCTCTTCCAAAACAAGTATGTAGCTTTGGTTACTGAGTCTTCTTACAAAGGAATCCACACTCTTGGCAAACTCCTCTATCTCCCTTTCGACCGCACCGCGCATTGATGCCAGTTCACTTTCGGGAAGGTTGGCGGTTATATCGCTGTATGAGTCGATTGCAATAAGCACCGCTACGGGACGGGAAAGATAATATTCTTTTTTTATTGCCTTTAGCTTTGTGTTTTCGGCAAAGCTGAATACCGTTTTAAAGTCGTTTCCTCTATCGGGATACACCGCGCAGTACACGGTATATTCCCTTCCGTTTACAGAAAGCTCGGCTGTTTTCTTTTTTTCAAAGGATGCAAAATGTGTTTCGTTAAACACCCTTGAAATATCCTCACCGTACATTTCGCCATCGGCTATCTGTTCTTTAAACAGTTCATTATACCACATTATTTCGCCGTTATGACGAACGATAAGTGTAGGCATAACAATGTTTTGCAGTACATCGGAGGAACGCGATGAAAACTGAGCTGCGGCTCGGTTTATGAATTTAAGCATTCCCTTTTGTGCTGTTATGATGCGTATCATCGTTGCAACAGCCAATATCACCGTTGCTGCCGTTTGTATATATGCAACCGTCAGATTCTTCATATACACAAATGAAAGAACCGTCATTAAAGCATTTGACAACACAAGAAGTGCCATTATGGGAAAGAAAGGCCACATTCCTTTATTCCTTTTCATGCAAAATCCTCCCTCTTTTCAGTTTAAGCCTCCATGATTATGGGAAGTATCATAGGGCTGCGTTTTGTCTTTTGGTAAAACAGATGTGAAAGCTGATCGCGGATTCTATTTTTAAGTGCCGACCAGTCGTTTTTACCTACACGTCTGTATTCTTCTATAAGAAGGTTTACTACTACACCCGCTTCTTTCATAAGGTCTTCGCTTTCTTTTACCAGCACAAAACCTCTTGAAATAAATTCAGGACCCGAAATAGCCTCACCTGAATATGCATCTATAGCTAAAGATACGATGAGTATACCGTCTTCTGCAAGATGCTTTCTGTCGCGTAAAACGATAGAGCCGACATCACCTACGCCAAATCCGTCAACAAGCACTCTGCCCGCTGTGACGTTTCCGTTAAATCGAATACCGTTTCTGCCAAGCTGAATAATCTTACCAAGCTCCGGAATAACTATCCTTTCCTTTTCCATACCCATCTGCTCGGCAAGACCCGCATGAATTTTAAGATGCTTTTGTTCACCGTGAACGGGTATAAAGAATTTAGGTTTGGTGATACCTATCATAAGCTTTAATTCTTCCTGACAGGCATGACCCGAAACGTGTATACCCATTTCACGATCATACACAACCTCGGCATTAAGTTTCATAAGCTCATTAATGACGTTGCCGATCATTTTTTCGTTTCCGGGAATAGCACTTGCTGAAATGACCACAAGATCGTTTGCACCGACCACTACCTTTCGGTGATCACCGTATGCCATTCGGTGAAGTGCACTCATACTCTCGCCCTGTGAACCGGTTGAGACTATTACAAGCTGCTCGTCGGTATACTGCTTTATCATATCGATGTCGATTATCATACCGTCAGGAACGCGAAGATATCCAAGCTCCTTAGCGGTATTTACGACGTTTATCATACTTCTGCCAAGCAGCGCGACCTTTCTGCCGTTTTCTTCGGCACAGTCAATAACCTGCTGAACACGGTGAACGTTGCTTGAAAAGGTTGCTATAATAATTCTTTTGTTGGTTTTTGAGAAAATATCCACAAAGGACTGTCCAACACTCTTCTCACTCATCGTAAAGCCGGGATGGTCGGCATTCGTTGAGTCGGACAAAAGAGCAAGTACTCCGTTTTTTCCAAGCTGTGAAAGACGGGCGATATCTATCATATCTCCGTCTATCGGAGTTGTATCTATCTTAAAATCTCCCGTTTGGATCACGGTGCCTACCGGACATTTTATAGCAAGAGCGACCGCATCGGGAATAGAATGATTTACGTGTATAAACTCAACATTGAACACGCCCGTATTTACAATATCACCCGGTCTTACCTCTCTAAAATCCGTCACCGTATCAAGTGAATGTTCAATGAGTTTATTTTTAATAAGACCGATGGTTAGTCTTGTGGCAAAAATAGGAATATCTATCTGTTTTAAGAGATAGGGTATGCCACCTATATGATCCTCATGACCGTGTGTAACGAAAAGGCCCTTAATCCTTTCCTTGTTATTGACAAGATACGTCATATCCGCAATAACAATATCAACACCGTACATTTCGTCATCCGGAAAGGACAATCCGCAGTCTACGATTATGATATCCCCTCTGCACTCATATGCAGTGAGGTTTTTGCCTATTTCATCTATTCCGCCAAGCGGTATTATATTAAGGGAGTTGTTATAGGTTTCTCTGTTCTTTCTTTTCTTAGGCAATTCACCCTTTACGGCTGATGCTGCCCTGACCGATTTTGTTCTTTGTGCTTTATTTTTATCCGCCTTGGCGACGTTTTTTTTCTTTGTTGTCTTGCTTGATGCAGATTTAACTGTGTTTTCTGTTTTCTTTTTGTATTGTGCCATAGTTCCTCCTTTTAATTTGCTAGCCAATATGTAAATATATTAATATATATAATACTCCAGATTAAAGTTTATTTTACCTTTAATTGCCTTATATGTCAAGAAAAACCGAAGACTTTATATCTCTTCTCAATATATTATGTTCTAAGTTTTGGTCAATAATCACTTTTTTACAAATTCAGGTTGTGTATTTTGGTATTTAGTGCTAAAATGAAGTAGATAATTTCTATTGGAGTTTTTTATGAAAAAGGTTGAAATGTTTTCAGACGGTGCCTGTTCGGGAAATCCGGGTCCCGGCGGCTGGGGCACCATTTTGAGATATAAGGGCAAGGAAAAAGAGCTTTCGGGCGGCGAAAAGGAAACCACAAACAATCGTATGGAGCTTACCGCCGTTATTGAAGGTCTTTCGGCACTTAAGGAGCGTTGCGAGGTCAGTGTGCTTACCGATTCGCAGTATGTCGTTAACGGAATAATGCTTGGTTGGGCGAGATCCTGGCAACAAAACGGATGGAAGAAAAAGGATAAAAAACCCGCTTTGAATTCGGATCTCTGGCAAAAGCTTCTTGAGCTTTTGGATGAACACGAGGTTACTTTCAACTGGATAAAAGGGCACGACGGACACCCTGAAAATGAACGTTGCGATGCACTGGCTGTTGCTCAAAGGGATAAATATTCTCAAAATTAATTTTTTTGTTGACATTTGTGTTTTTATCTTGTATAATATGGTGGCTTGATAAAAAACGGCCCGGTAGTTCAGTTGGTTAGAACGCTAGCCTGTCACGCTAGAGGTCGTGGGTTCGAGCCCCATCCGGGTCGCCAATTGAATATGCTGATATAGCTCAGTCGGTAGAGCGCATCCTTGGTAAGGATGAGGTCACCGGTTCAAATCCGGTTATCAGCTCCAAAAATCCCGTTCACGCAAGTGGGCGGGATTTTTACTTATTACCTTTTCACTCTTCACTTTTCACTAAAAATTTGTGAACGGGATTTTTGGAAAGTAAGAGGTAATAGTGAATAGTGAAGAAGTAATGTGTGGCTTTGCCACGGATTATAAATTGAATGCCCCCGCATTGATTTTTCGCCGCTTTTATGCTATAATACACTTAAAGGTTGGTGATTGTATGAATTCTACAAAACAAAAACAAATTTCATCTATGTTAATTTTAGCAGCATCCTTTTTGATAGAATCTCCTTTGAGAACAACAATACTTTCGATTTTATCATTTTCGCAACCCTTGGGTTACATAGTAACAAGTATCGTTTTTTATATTGCTTTGTTTGGGTGCTTTTTAATTGCTTCAAAACCTAACATCAGTTCGAAGTCAGTTTTAAAATCGATTTGTTTAGTAGTTGGATTTTTCATATTTGAACAAATTGTATCTGTATTTCTATTCAGTGAAATTATTGCATTAGTGTATGAAATAATTAGACCTTTGATTATTTTTGTTGTTATTCTTTTGCAAAGTCAGTGGTTGCTAAAAAACAAACTTAATTTAAATAAATTGAGTTGGATTATATTAGGTGGTGCCTTTATTTTAGGTGCATTGTTTAATGTTTTAGAGTATATTCGTGTAATCACAATGATACGAAATATGGGGAATGTTATTTTCTCGTATTTAAGCATGTTAACACCATCAAATAGCGTTTACAGTATAGTAGCAAAACTTTGCACATATATTTTTACCATAGTTTTATTTACACAAAATAGAGATTCTAATAATATTCAAGATTAAGAAATTACTCGGTTTTCAGGCACTTTGCAGAAGTTTCTTGAAGAAGAATGTGGTTGGGAAGAATAAGGATATATTTAAAACAAAACCGCATTTCAGCCTAAAGGGGTGGATTTAATTTCATCTGCGTAGCAGATTTCATCCAAGCGACGCTTGGATTTCACCGTGAGCATAAGCGAACGATTTCACTAACTCTTGCCCCTCCACTGCATTTATGCTATAATACACTTAAAGGTCGGTGATGTTGTGAAAAAAGCATTGATTCTTATTTTGATATTATCAATTTTATTGTTAAGTGCATGTTCTGAGTTTAAAAACGAAGTGCTTGAATCTCTTGGGGAATATAAATCAAAAGAATATTTTACAAGTGGAGGCTTTCAAGATTACACCAATTATGCGAAATATACTTACGAAAATATCGATTTTAGTGGAAACGTGTATTTTAATAGAATTTCATCTGATAGCGCGGAACAATTGAGTTACCATATTGAAAATTTTGAAGGATGGGTTCAAACTATAAAAGAGACAGAACCTAAAAACGAAGTTGTTTTAGGATATGATTTCGATTCTTCTGTAATATCAGAAGAGGATTATTTATATATTTACGATGACCCTGATTATTCAGAGTTAGGGTGTTATGATGTTTATTTTTTTGATATAGAAAGCATGACACTTTACTATTTCCACAATAACATATAAAGAAAATCAGGTTTTCACCCAGTTCTTTTTCGGACATGAGAGACAGAAAAACTCCTTGAGAAAATCTCAAGGAGTTTTTTCAATGATGTTCACTTCGTTAATGATGTCGGCTTCGCCTAATGTTTTTGGGGCAAACATCGCATAATTTCGGCAACGCCGCAACATCATATTTGCGAAGTAAATGCATCATATCGCCGTAGGCGATGCATCATTACATCTTGTGCCTCCACCGCTTTTATGCTACAATACACTTAAAGGTCGGTGATACTGTGAAAAAAATATTATATTACATTTGTTTGATAATTTTATGTCTGTTAATTGTTACCATTATTGCACTGTATTGTTATAATGTTTTTATTCTAGACAAAAGCTATACTGACAATCTTTTGCGTACTATATCAATTGTAGCCATTTTGACAATGGCATTAATAAGATCACTTTATAAAAGAAGAAAAAGCTTAAATTTCTATGAAAAAGCATACGATGACGTTATATATAATGCTTTTTCCGACAAACCTCTTTTAAGAAACAAACTTTTATGTGCCTGCAGATTATATGATGAAGAAAATTACAATAAAGCTCTTAAGTACCTTTATGATCTTTTAAACAAAGCTGAAGGTACAAGAGATGCTTCACCTGTTTTAATGTTTATCGCATTATGTTATACAGATGTCGGTTTATATGAAGAAGCCGCACATCTATATTATCAAATGCTTCAATACGACCCCAACAACTCTAGAATCCATTCAAATATGGGAAATCTGTATATTAACTTGGGCGATTACGATATGGCAATTCAACACTTTGATAAATCTATAGAACAAAATTCGAACAATTATTATGCTTACAATAACCGCGCACAGTGTTATTTCAGAATGCACGATTTTGAAAATGCTATATCCGATGCTGAATCAGCTTTGAAGATCAAGCAAAATGGTGTGGAAGCAGCCAAATTACTGGTTATTATTTATTCTCTGCTTGGCGATACCGAAAACAAAGAAAAATATTATCACATTTCCCTTGTTTCCGGAGCTAAACCGGATGATTTAACATATGCCATTGAACACTTTTCAAACGAGCTAAATCAAGAAACTTCCGAAGACAATCCCTCCGAGGAGGATGATGAATAGTATAAAACAAAAGAGTTGGCGGAGTCTGTTCGTCAACTCTTTTTTTATTGATTTTCTATGTTGCTAAAGGTTTCGTACGGTTTCTTTTATAATTACAAAGATTCCCAATAAGGTTATGCCCCGCCATTTGTACACGCTTAACAATAATTTGGTTACAGAAATGTAACCTCTTTTTTGTTTTTGATAATTTACACGGTGATGTTTTTATTATAAAATATTTACAGAAAACAGTTTTGCATTTAAGAGGTGATATTATGAAGGTTTCCAAAGTGATTTTTACGAGTATATCTGTTTTGGTCTTACTTGTTGCAGGTATTGTTTTTTTCGTTTCAATCCCCTGGACAACGCTCTTTGCCGGAATAATACTCTCCCCCGCCCCGCCAAAGCCCGAGGTAACCTATGCTGAATTTCCGTTTGAGATCGTCTATGAAATTGACGGAGAAACATTCACCGTCAACGATGTATACATATGTGAGTTTGGGGGAATCGGTGCAAACGAAGGACAAGGAAAATACAGACAGTGGAATGGATATGTCAAAAAGACACGGGAAGAAGGCCTTTTCTTAACAAAGATAGACGGTCGGAAAATCTATTGCTCGGTGGGTTCTCCCGAATATTATATGAGTGATCCGGATTACACAGGTTATCCAAGTCACGAGCCTCACCTTTATGACGTTTCCGACAACGATAAATTTGACTTTAGCCTTGAAGCTTTTGAAAATATACTGCAGGAGCATAATATTAATATCATAAGTTATAAACTGTCCGAACCGATTGAAAACGAGTATAAATAGGTGCGCTTCATTCGATTTACGAGGTGATTATTTTGAAAAGATTATTATCACTCATTCTTTTAGCTGTGATCCTCTTCAGCTTTTCGGGATGCAGCACGGTAAGTTATGATATCAACAAGTATAACGAGATATTAAATACATTTACCTGTCTTCCGGCTGTTGACGAATTAGGTGAATATACTGATTTAAACTTCAAATACCTTAAAAGAGTAGAAGCTCTTTTCTTTTTCCCCGAAACTTATACATTAAGGGTAAGATATGGCGAAAAAGAGTTTAAAAATCAAAAGGAATTTATTGATAATAATTATAAATTTCAACAATCCCGCAGTTTCGAAACCGATTTTTTTACCTTCAGAACACTGGCATCCGATAAATATTATTGTATTGATTTTCCAAAGCAGATCGTTTTTATAGGTATCTCTAAAACTGATAATGAGATAGTTTATATTGCATTTTACGATACCGATTTGGATTATATCGAAGGCACTTTACAGGAGTTCCTTGAAGAAGAATGCGGTTGGGAAGAATAAGAAACAATTTATAAACAAACCGGAGTTGATGGTTATCAACTCCGGTTTGTTTATAGTTCGTTTAATACGGATTGGCGAAGGTTATTAAAGGTTTCGGGGGTATTTTCATAAAGTCCGTTTTTAATAAGTGCGGCGGTGCCGCAAACCAATGATTGCACCGCAAATACCCTTATTTCAACATCCTCAATACAGAATTCTTTACAATACTCTCGGATATTTCTGGCGATAACACCTTCTTCTTCCGGCAACCCGTTACCGTATAGTGCATTTGTTATTCTGAATCTTACATTTGCTACGCAAAGCTCGGTTATACGGCGTTTAGGCTCCTTTACAGCATCACAGATCTGCTTTGCGAGAAGAAGCCATTTGCCCTCTACAAAGCTTATTATTTCTTTTATAAACTCATCCTTATTTTTAAAATGCTTATAGGGTGCGGCACAGCTTGCTCCGCAGGCGGCAGCGACCCTTCTTAACGAAAAACCCGACACGCCGTTATACAGTATTTCATCTATTCCCGCAGTAAGCAGTTTTTCCCTAAGGTCAATAGTAATTTCGTCCACTTTTTTCTCCTTGGTTAATAGGTGTTAACCTTATTATAACCTATATTTTAGATTTTTCAAGTATTTTTACTAAAATGGTTGACTTTATGCGGTTTTACACTTATAATTAGCAATAGTTAACAGTGATAACTTGAGGTGATATTATGATAAACAAGAAGATGCAAGGATTAGGAGAAAACAGTTCGGTAATAAGAGAGCTGTTTGAATACGGAAAGAAGAGAAAGGCGGAAATTGGTGCCGACAAGGTTTTTGATTTTTCAATCGGAAACCCCAGTGTTCCCTGCCCCGACTGTGTAACCGAGAGCATTAAGAGAATAGTTTCCGAAAAGGATGCAACCATGCTTCACGGTTATACCTCTGCACAGGGTGATATCGGTGTCAGAACCGCCATTGCAGATTATATGAATGGCAAATACGGTATAGGCTGTGAATTTTCTGATATTTATATGACGGTTGGTGCGGCAGCTTCCCTCACAATTACATTAAGTGCGGTAGCACAAAAAGGTGAAGAGGTTATTGTTTTCGCTCCCTTCTTCCCCGAATATAAGGTGTTTGTTGAAAATTCGGGTGCAGATGTAAAGATACTTACCGTTGATACAAAGGATTTTCAGGTAAACATTGAAGAGTTTGAAAATGCTATTACCGAAAAGACAGCGGCGGTGCTTGTAAACTCCCCCAACAATCCCACAGGTGCCATTTTAACCGAAGAAACACTTACCAAAATGGCAGATGTTTTAAGAAAAAAGCAACAGGAACTCGGCAAAGAAATATATCTTATTTCGGACGAGCCTTACCGTGAGCTTGTATACGGCAAGGAGTGTCCGTTGCCCATCAACTACTACGAAAACACCATTGTATGTTACTCATATTCTAAATCGTTATCACTTCCCGGTGAAAGAATAGGTTATATTCTGGTATCACCCAAAATGAAGGATAAAAAGGCGGTTTATGCTGCGGTTTGCGGTGCGGGCAGAAGCTTAGGCTTTGTATGTGCTCCGAGTTTATGGCAGTTTGTTATAGGTGAAAACCAGGGCGTAACATCCGATACTTCGGTATATGCCGAAAACCGCAAATTACTGCTTGACGCACTTACTTCTTTCGGATTTGAAGCAGTAAATCCCGACGGAGCATTTTATTTGTTCTTAAAGTCTCCCAGCGGTGATGCAACCGAATTTTCCGAAAGAGCTAAAAAGCAGGAGCTTCTCATTGTTCCGAGTGACAGCTTTGGAATGGGCGGATACGTTAGGATTTCGTACTGTGTAAGCCGTGATCAAATAGTTGCATCTATTCCGGCGTTCGAAAAACTTGCAAAGGACTATAATTTAAAGGATTAGTAAAGATGGAAGAATTAAAGGATATAAGAAAAGAGATAACCGAGACCGATAATGAACTTGCAAAGCTTTTTTGCAGAAGAATGCAGCTTGTAAAAAAGGTTGCTGAATATAAAAAAGCGAACGGACTTCCCATTTTTGATCCTCAAAGAGAGGCGGCAGTTATTGAAAACGGTGCTTCAAGGGTTGAGGATGATGAGCTTAAGGGTTATTACGTAAGCTTTTTAAAATCTGCAATGGAGATATCGAGAAGATACCAGAGTTCAATACTTGAGGGGCTTAAGGTTGCATACTGCGGCACCAAGGGTGCATTTGCACATATAGCATCCTCACATCTCTTCCCTACCGCAAGACTTATTGCGTATCCCAGCTTTAAAAAGGCATATGAGGCGGTTGAAAACGGTGAATGCGAATGTGCGGTTTTACCGGTTGAAAACTCATTTGCCGGTGATGTCGGTCAGGTAAATGATCTTATGTTTTCCGGTCCCCTTCATATAAACGGAATGTATGATCTCGCGGTAACGCACGATCTTTTGGGTGTTAAGGGTTCAGATCTTTCAAGCATAAAAACGGTAGTAAGTCATCCTCAGGCATTGTCACAGTGCTCTGCATTTATTAAGGATAACGCTCTTTCAGAGCAGGAGTATTCAAATACCGCTCTTGCGGCAGAATTCGTAAAAAATTCAAACGACACCTCAGTAGCCGCTATTGCTAGTGCCGAAAGTGCAAAGATCTTCGGTCTTGAGGTAATAGCCAGAAGCATAAACGATGACCGTTCAAACACCACCCGCTTTGCCGTTTTCTCAAGGGCAGATTCAAAGGCTACGGGCAATATGGATGATCCTCATTTCTCTCTTGTTTTCACAGCCAAAAACGAGGCCGGATCCCTTGCAAAAGCCATCAGCATCATCGGTAAATACGGCTTTAATATGAAAACGCTTCGTTCACGTCCCAACAAGGAGCTTTTATGGCAATACTACTTTTACGTAGAGGCTGAGGGCGATATCTACAGCAAACTCGGTCAGCTTTGTCTTGAGGAGCTTAAGGACTATTGTGACAAAATTAAAATTGTAGGTTCATACAACAATTTACATGCTCAGGAGGCATAAAATGATAATCCCCGTTCAGATTCCGCAAAACAGCTACGATATTACGCTTGAAAGAGGTGCAATACGTAAAGCGGGAGAAATATTCAATTTAAACCGCAAGGTTCTGGTGGTAACCGATTCCGGTGTTCCGACCGTCTATGCCGATACGGTATGCGGATTATGTAAGACGCCCGTCAAGGCGGTTATCCCTGAGGGTGAGGCATCAAAAAATCTCGATATGTTTCAGATGCTTTGCAAAACAATGCTCGAAAACGGCTTCACAAGAAAGGACTGCGTTGTCGCAGTAGGTGGCGGAGTTGTTGGTGATCTTGCAGGATTTGCAGCGGCTTCATTTATGCGAGGAGTAGATTTTTACAACATACCTACCACCCTTTTATCGCAGGTGGATTCATCGGTAGGCGGCAAGACCGCGGTCGATTTTTGCGGAATCAAGAACATTATAGGTGCTTTTTATCAGCCAAAGGCGGTAATTATTGATCCCGACGTTTTAGACACCCTAGACAAGCGTCAGTTTGCCTGCGGTGCGGCAGAAATAATTAAAATGGCCGCCTGTATGGATAAGGAGTTTTTTGATAACATTGCTCAAAACGGCATAAGAAATGATATTGAATATGCTATTTCGGGTGCTTTAAGAATAAAGGCGTACGTTGTTTCTCAGGATGAAAAGGAAGCATCGCTTCGTAAGGTGCTGAATTTCGGTCATACCTTAGGTCATGGAATCGAGAGTGTAACAGACCTTTATCACGGCGAATGTGTGGCAATAGGAATGCTACCTATGTGCAGTAAAAAGGCTCGTATTTCCATAAAAAAAGCACTTGAAGTGGAGAATCTCCCCTCTAATTGTACTGCAGACATAGAAAAAGTGGTGGATGCTGTAATGCACGACAAAAAGTCAGATACAAACGGTATCTCCTGTGTTTTGGTTGATGAGATAGGTAAATTCAGCTTCAAGACACTTGGAAAACAGGAGCTTATTGACAGGGTCTCGGAGGTTCTGAAATGAAAAATACATTTGGAAACGCGGTAACGCTTACACTTTTCGGAGAAAGCCACGGCAGTGCTATCGGCGCAGTGCTTGACGGACTTTCATCAGGAATCAAAATAGACGAACAGTTTATAAAGGACAAGCTTTCTCTCAGACGTCCGTCGGGAGATATTTCCACAAAAAGAGTGGAAGCAGATGAATTTGAAATACTAAGCGGTGTATTTAACGGTTACACGACCGGCACCCCTCTTTGCATAGTTATCAAAAACACCAACACAAAGAGCAAGGATTACTCTGAGGTTTCACGTCTTATGCGACCCTCTCACGCAGACCTTACGGCATATTACAGATACGGCGGGTACGAGGATTATCGCGGAGGCGGTCACTTTTCGGGCAGAATCACTGCGGCTTTGGTTGCGGCCTGTTCCGTTTTACAGTATGCTCTCGAGCAAAAGGGTATATTTATAGGCACTCATATAAAGAGTCTTGCCACTATAAACGACCGCAAATTCGCAGATCTTAAAGAGGATATAGATGCTTTGTCAAGGCTTGTCTTCCCCGTTTTATCGGAAGAATCCGCAGAAAAAATGAAGCAAGAAATCGTTGACGCATCAAAGCAGCTTGACAGTGTCGGCGGTATACTTGAAACGGCGGTAATAGGGCTTCCCGCAGGCATTGGTGAGCCCTGGTTTGATACGGTTGAGGGTCTTATCTCTCACGCGGTATTTTCGGTGCCCGGTGTAAAGGGTATTGAATTTGGAGCAGGTTTTGATATTACAAAAATGAGAGGCTCATTTGCAAACGATCAGCTTGAAATAAAGGATGAGGCTATTATTTCAAAAACTAACCATTCAGGCGGTATAAACGGAGGTATAACAAACGGTATGCCTATAATATTCCGTACCGCCGTAAAGCCTACCCCATCAATATTTAAGGCACAACAGACGGTCGATATAAAGAGTATGCAAAACGCAACCCTTGAATTAAAGGGCAGGCACGATCCTGCTATCGTTCACAGAGCAAGAGCGGTTGTGGATGCCGTAACTGCATTAACGATTGCAGATATGTTGACAGTAAGCTTCGGAAACTCTTTTTTAGGTGAATAGCATGGCAGAATACGGACTTTTAGGCAAAAAGCTTGGTCACAGCTTTTCGAAGGAGATACACTCATACATAGGCGATTATAAATATGAGCCTATGGAAATGGACGAAAATGAACTTGACGAGTTTTTAAAGAGTAAGGATTTTAAGGCGGTCAACGTAACCATCCCTTATAAGCAAACGGTTATCCCCTATCTTGATGAGATGACCGATGCCGCAAAAAAAATCGGTGCCGTTAACTGCATAAAAAACAAAGACGGTAAGCTTATAGGTCACAACACCGACTTTGAAGGTTTTCGTGATCTGTTGATCAAAAACGGCGTTTCTTTAGAGGGCAAAAAGGTGCTGATACTCGGTACAGGCGGCACATCTGACACCGTAAATGCTGTATGCGAAAGCATGAATACAGGTAGCATCATAAAGGTAAGCCGTACCGCAAGAAACGGTGCAGTTACATATGAAGAAGCAAAGATATTTCATAATGACGCCCAGATAATACTTAACACTACGCCCTCGGGAATGTATCCTGACGTTGATTCTTGTCCTATAACACTTGATGAGTTTAATGAGCTTGAAGCGGTAATGGATGTTATATTCAATCCGCTTCGTACAAAGCTAATAAGTAATGCATTACAAAAAAACATCAAGGCAGAGGGCGGACTATACATGCTGGTCGCACAGGCGGTAAGAGCTTCTGAGTTTTTTATGGATACAGTTTATCCCGCTTCACTTTGCAAGGATATTTTTAATAAAATACTAAAAAGCAAGACAAATATTGTTCTTACAGGAATGCCCGCCAGCGGCAAAACCACCATTGGAACACGTGTTTCAGAGATACTGCAACGGGAATTTATAGACACCGATCTTCTTATAGAAGAAAACGCCAAAATGAGCATTCCGGAAATTTTTGAAAAATACGGAGAAGCACATTTCAGAGAGCTTGAGATCGAGGCGGTCAAACAGGCATCAAGACATTGCGGTGTGGTTATTGCAACGGGTGGCGGAGCTATTTTACGGGAAGAAAATATCAAGGCTCTCAAAATGAACGGTAAGATATTTTTCAGAGACCGTCATCCCGATCTTCTGATACCCACCTCTGATCGACCCACAGCATTTGATAAAGAACAGATGCTTAAACGCTATGAGGAAAGATATCCCATATACACTAAAACAGCCGACTTTATCGTCGATCAGGATAGCATTAAGGCGGCAACAAAACAAATTATTGAAAATCTTTGAGGAAAATTATGAAGTTTTTAATCATAAACGGACCTAATCTTAATATGCTTGGCATTCGTGAACCCGACAAATACGGAAACGAGACCTACGAGGCACTTTTAGACAAGATCACTAAACACTGTGAAACAAAGGGCATTGATGTTCTTTTCTTTCAGTCGAATCACGAGGGCGATCTTGTAGACTGTATTCAGGATGCATATTTTGAAAAGGTTGATGCAATAGTGATAAATCCCGGTGCGTATACACATACGAGTATTGCTCTTTTAGATGCAGTAAATGCTGTAAAAATACCCACCGCAGAGGTACATATTTCGGACGTTTCTGTACGTGAGGATTTCAGGCAGATAAGTTACATTCGTAGTGCCTGTGTTTTTACCGTTATGGGTCACGGCACCGACGGATATCTTGAGGCAATAGATTATCTTGTCGAAAAGTTGGAGAAATAAAATGAAGGTTAGTATAAGCAAGGGTATTGCAAAGGGCTTCGTTGAGGCTCCTCCCTCCAAAAGCATGGCTCACCGTATGCTCATTTGTGCGGGTCTTTCAAACGGCAGAAGCGTGGTTCATGGAATCTCCAAATCAATGGATGTACTTGCAACCATTGATTGTCTTGAGGCAATCGGTGCGGTATGTGAAGCCCAAGAAGACAGTATTATTGTAACCGGAGTAGACATTACAAAGGTAGCTCCCAAAAAGATTTTAAAATGCAGAGAAAGCGGTTCAACCCTGAGGTTTTTCATTCCGCTTTGCTTGATTTCGGGCGAAACTTCAGTTCTTGAGGGCAGCGAAGGACTTTTAAAAAGGCCGATGGGTGTTTATAAGTCACTTTGCGACGAGAGAGGTCTTGAGTTCACACAAAACACCAACTCCTGTATAGTAAAGGGTCCTTTAAAATCCGGTAATTTCAAAATACCCGGCAACATTTCAAGTCAGTTTATAAGCGGTTTGCTGTTTGCTTTACCTCTTTTGCAGGGTGACAGCACACTAACCATAACACCGCCTATTGAAAGCAGATCTTATATAGAAATGACCATATCGGCTTTGCACTCTTTTGGTGTCAAGGCTGTTTGGAAGGACGAGAACACCCTATTCATTAAGGGTAATCAGAGCTATTTGCCGCAAGACACTACGGTTGAGGGCGATTATTCAAATGCCGCTTTTTTTGAGGCTTTAAACACATTGGGATCGGATATTGAAATAGGCAATCTCAATCCCCAAAGTATTCAGGGAGATAAGGTATATACTCCTATGTTCCAACAATTAACGCTTGGAACACCGACACTTAATATTACCGACTGTCCTGATCTTGGACCTATTCTTTTTTCCGTTGCCGCCGCAAAAAACGGCGGTGTTTTTACCGGCACAAAAAGACTTAAGATAAAGGAAAGTGACCGTGCAGAGGTTATGGCTGAAGAGCTTAGAAAATTCGGCACCGCAGTAACCGTGTATGAGGATGAAGTGGTTATTTACCCTGCAGATTTTCATAAGCCAGAATCCGCCTTGTTTGGACATAACGATCACAGAATAGTTATGTCACTTTCGGTGCTTTTAACCCTTACGGGCGGAAGTATTGAGGGTGCAGAAGCGGTCAGCAAGAGTTTTCCTGACTTTTTTGAAAAATTAGATTCACTTGGAATAGAGGTAGCAAAGAATGATAACTAAGGATACAAAATTTCTGATAGTTGGTCTTGGTATGATAGGCGGAAGTTATGCCAAAGGTCTTTCTAAAAAGGGTTATACCGTTATGGGTATAGATATTGATCCTTGTACCGTAGAATACGCATTGAACCATCGTATTATAAACAAAGGCAGCAGCAGCGTTGATGCAGAGCTTATAGGTCTTGCCGATATTGTTATATTTGCACTCTACCCTAAAACCTTTAAGGAATGGATAAAAGAAAATCAATCTTTTTTTAAAAGCGGTGCAATCATAACCGACGTTACAGGTGTTAAGGACTGCATTGTAAGGGATGTTCAAAGCTTTTTACGCAAGGACTGTGAGTACATCGCCGCTCACCCGATGGCAGGTAGTGAAAAGCTTGGTATTGAAAACAGTGATGAGACGAAGTTTTACGGTGCAAACTATATTGTCGTACCCACCGAAAACAATACAAACGACGGCATATCGGTCTGCAGACAGATCGGTGA
>JAFUPP010000023.1 GCA_017481115.1 Clostridia bacterium
CCACACGCACCCATCCCCCTATATGCTGCTTTAACGATTTAAAGCGGTGGTGTAGCCCGTGGGTAGAGTTGAGAAAAATGAAAAATCCACTGATTAGGAAGCTTAGGTAAAAAACAGGGAAATGTTCGATAAGAACATTTCCCTGATGTAATTTATGATGTTTGCTTAATTTAAAGCTGTGGCTATTTTTTCGCCGAACTTTACGACCGTTTCAAAGCCGTCGGCATTGTTTTTTACAATGTCATCATCCAGCTTTATTTTATTCTTTTGGATGAACATTACAACGGTGGAGCCGCCGAACTGAAAATATCCCTTTTCCTCACCGCGAAGCACATATTTGCTTTGATGAAGGTTTACGATCCTTCCGACAAGCAACGCGCCGACCTCCATAACCGTGACATCACCGAAGATATCGTTTGAAATGGTGCAGTATTCGCGGCAGTTTTGCTTGTAGATGGGGAAATGATCGTTTGCGATGGGCATTACGGTGTGAAGACGTCCCTTTATAAAGGTGTTATCGGTCTTTTGACCCTCCACCGCATAGCAGTAGCGGTGATAGTCCTCAACACTGAGTCGGAAGATGAGTGCATATCCGCCCTCGTATTTTTTTGCAAGAGACTCATTTTGCAGGATATCCTCTACGGTGTAGGGGGTATCCTTAACCAAAAGGCGGCAGTCCTTATTTATGCTCACCACCGAAAGCTTGGAATCGGCAGGGGAGATAAGGTGGGATTTATCCATATCAACCGGTCTTGCATCCTTTTTAATATGTCTGGCAAAAAACTGATTGTAGTTTTTATATTTTTCGTCCGCATACTCGGACATATCAATATTATTGTTTTTAATAAACGGCTTTATGAAAACACGTGAGACGCCTCTGCACAAAAACCAGCCCACCGTTTTTGAAACGGGTCTGCAGATAAGCATCTTTAAAATAAAACGGCCAAAGGCGTTGCCGTACAAAAATCTGAGGGCTTTAGCCTGACCGTTTTCGGTTGGTATTTCCCTGCCGTCACGCAGTTTTATCTTCATAGCTTCCTCTTAAATACCGGGATGATATATTGCAGTAACGGGGTGTGAGGGTTTATCGTCGTTATCGTGGTCACGTTCTTTGGGAATGCGAAGCTTTGTATAGGCAAATATGATGCCGACGGTAACCGCTACCAGCACCGCCATAAGTAGTATTGCTTTGACGCCCGGCTTTGGCAGGGGGAAGTCAAGCACGAAAAGTACGGCTGTAAGTGCCATAACGACGTGGAGAAGTATTATAAATATGTAAGGCTTATCGGCGGGGAGAATAAACTGCAACCAGAATGTGAGGGGGAGTATGTAGGCAATGCTGGTTACGGGCAGGCCGTGATAAACCTTGTTGCAGCCGCCCTGCTCCTCTTTTTGACGGTTTGCCTCAAGCACATTGAAGTAGGCAAGACGGATGAGGGCACAAAGACAGTACAAAAATACTATTGTAAGACCGATGGGTCCTCTCATACCGATAAGGTAGCATATGAGGGCGGGGAAAACGCCGAAGCATATGATGTCGCAGAGCGAATCCAGCTGTATGCCGAAGGCTCTTTCGTCGTCGGTACGGTTTTTCTTGGTTCTTGCGACCCTGCCGTCAAAGGCGTCAAGTATACCCGAAATGGCAAGGCACAAAATGGCGGTTTTATATCTGTCGTGTACCGCACAGGTTATGCCGTAGACCGAGGATATCAGACTCAAAAAGGTCAAAACCACGGTGTAGTCATAGTAACCTATGAACCTTTTCATTATCTTATTCATTTAACTCTCCCTTTACCGAAGTATCCGTAGATTTTTCTTTAATTATGAAAGATGACAAAAATGTCATTACCGCACTTATGAAAAGCTGTGTGTAGTAGCTTATACCTCTGCTTATTACCATAGCGGGAACAACCAGTGGTTCGGTGAAAACGGGTTGGAATATGGCAATAAACATATTCTCGCTTACACCCATTCCGCCCGGGGTGGGCATCATATCCGATGCGACCGATATCATTGCCTGCAGGCAGGTGACCACCGTAAAGGAGGTTCCGTGCATATTGAAGGACAGATAGGTAAACCAGGTTACCGTAAAAAGAATGAAGCGCTGTAAAAGGGTTATCACAAAAACGTTGAAAATAACGCCTATGTGATGACGGAAGAAATCCGAAGTACCCTCGTACTGACCGAGAATCCTCTCAAGACGGTCATACTGCTTTTTGGGGTTTTTGAAGGGACGTATACGGTTTATGCCCTTCATAATGCCGGTGGCAAGACTTCTTATGATGTGCGGGAAAAAGACCGCCAACAAAAGAAGGGTAATTACTATTACGTTAAGCCCCATACCTATATATATAAGCTCCTCGCAAGGCTCAATATACACCATAAGTGAGTCGGGTCTGAATATTAAGATCACCGCACCTATAAGCACCAATACAAATTTATATGTTATGGTAACTATTGCAAGAACAATGGTGGATACCGCAAGAGGTATTTTATCCTTACGCATGGCAATCATCTGCAGCGGCTGACCGCCCGATGCCGAGGGGGTGATACAGCTGTAAAAAAAGCCTATAAAGGAATAAAGACTGCAATGCCAGAAGGAAACCTTTGTGCCAAGCCTTCTGAGAAGGTAGTATATGTTGACTGCTTCACCAAGTATAAAAAATATTACGCAAAAGACAGCGGGAATGATGTATCTTATGTCGCTTGATGAAATATACTCAAAAACCTGACCCAGATCCTCATCCTTAAACACCGTCCAGACGGTAATGAGGAATACTATAATGACGAACAGGGTGTTAAATATTCTTTTCTTTGATATTTTCACCTGTTCACATCCTTTGTCAAAAAATGATAATACTGCTCGATTTTTGTATTCAACTTATTTTAGCATATAAAACCTATAATGTAAAGAAATTTTATTTGGCAAAAACTTCAAAGGCAGAGTTAAAAACCCTGCCTTTGTGATTATTGACCCGTGAACTTCATTATCTGCATGGGATCCTTTATAACGCCGTCCACCTTAACATATAAATGAAGATGGGGAGCATCCACCGATTCGCTGGGAACCGAGTCGATGACACCTATCTGATATCCTGCCGTTACCTTGTCTCCCTTTTTGACCGAGGGGGATTTGTTTAATCCCGCATAGTATGCCACGATGCCGTTGCCGTGGTCGATAACCACCGTCTGTCCGTAGGAGTTGTCGTAAAAGACGTCGGTGACAACGCCGTGACCTGCACTTTTAACGGGCGATTGCGGAAGTCCCGCAAAATCTACCGCCGTATGCAGTCGCCAGTCCTCATAGGTCTTTGAATACTGCAGATTTTTCATATCGCATTCCTTGACTATCTCTCCGCTTGTGACGGGAAGCACAAAAAAGGATGCAACCGTTTGATCCGTAACTTCCGTTTCGATCTTTTCGACCGGTGTGTCGGGACTGCTTTGTACAGTGGACTGAGGACTGCTTTGGATGGGTTCGGGTTTTGATGGGGCTTCGCTTGTCACCGAGGAGGTGGAGGGGGAGGTGTCGATGGCCTCGGGAGGTGCGTTTTGGCGGCCCTTATATACCGCGTAGCTTCCCACACCTACCGCAAACATCAACAGAGCAAGACTAAGGTGCATACCCCTCTTTTTTATAAACCTTGCCAATGAAGTGTCTTCAAATTTTACCTTTGACATAATATTCTCCTTTGAGTTTATTCAAAGGTATTATTGGCAGGAATTACATTTTTATTCAAAACTATCTCTCGGAATGCCGAAGAGTGCAGTTTCCCTCAAAAATAAAATCGTCAATGTCGCCCTTTGTTTCGGGATTTTTATTTTCGGTCTGTTCGTTGTTCATCTGCTCACCGCCCTTCTACTAAATGTTGTGTACCATATATTATATGATACTAATTTTTAAAAATTCCTACTATTTTTTGGCAATTTATACAAAAAACTTAAACAAAATGCTTGTATATTAGTCAATTTAATGATATAATGCACTAACAAAGGAAAATTTCCGTATTCCCCACACGAAAGGATTGAACTTAATGAAACAGTATGACTCCCATACACTGAAAAACATAGCATTGGTAGGCCACGGCGGCTCCGGTAAGACAAGTCTTGCAGAGGCTATGTTGTATCTTGCCGGAGCAACAGACAGGCTCGGCAAAATTGCCGACGGCAACACCGTAATGGATTTTGATGCCGAAGAAAAGAAGAGAAAGGCAAGTGTAGCAGCATCGGTCGCACCTTTAAAGTGGCAGAATGTAAAGATAAATCTCATAGACACCCCGGGTATGTTTGACTTTGCAGAGGGCATTACCGAGGGTATGCGTGCTGCAGATACCGCACTTATAGTAGTATCGGGCCGTTCAGGTGTTACGGTTGGATGTGAAAAGGCATTCAAGAGCGCCAGAAAATACGGAAAAGGAATATACTTCTTCGTTAATAAGATAGATGACGAAAACGCAAGATTTACGGATGTTATCGACGCACTTGTTGAAAACTTCGGACGTATTGTATGTCCCATCGTCGTACCCGTACTTAATGACAGAAAGATCGAGGGTTACATAAACCTTCTTACCGCTAAAAAATATACCTACACAAACGGCGCCATAACCGAGACCGAGGCGGAGGATATGACCCCATTCCAGCATTGGATAGACACACTTAACGAGGCTATTGCCACCACCGACGAGGCGTTGATGGAGAAGTTCTTTATGGGTGAGCCGTTTACCCGTCAGGAGCAGATAGAAGCAATATCCGAGGCCGTAAAGATGGGCGATCTTGCACCGGTATTTTGCGGATCAGCAACCAAGATGGAGGGTATCGACCGACTTCTTGACGGTATTATTAACTATGCTCCCAAGGCATCAAGAGGAAGTAAAGAGGTCACCTCTGACGGTGAAGAGCTTCACTGCCGTAACGATGAGCCTCTTGCAGCCTTTGTATTCAAGACCGTATCCGACCCGTTTGTAGGTAAACTTTCATACCTCAAGGTCGTATCCGGCTCACTTACCCCCGATACCGCCGTTATGAATGCCAGAACCGGCGATATTGAAAAGATATCCAAGCTTCTTATTCCCAGAGGCGGCAAGCAGGAGGAGGTAGACTTCATCTGCGCAGGTGATATCGTTGCTGTTGCAAAGCTTGCATCGCTCAAAACGGGTGATACCGTTTGCTCGGTAGCCAAAAAGGTTGAGCTTACAGGTCTTGATTTCCCCGTTCCCGCACTTGAGATGGCAATCAAGCCCAAAAAGAAGGGCGAGGAAGAAAAGATCGCATCTGCTCTTTTAAAGATGCAGGATGAAGATCCCTCAATCAAGTTCTATAACAATACCGAAACCAAGGAAATGATCCTTCGCGGTATGGGTGAGCTTCATATTGATGTTATCGTTTCAAAATTAAAGAGCAAATTCTCGGTAGAGGTCGAGCTTTCACAGCCCAGAGTCGCCTACCGTGAAACCATAAAGAAAAAGGTTCAGATCCAGGGCCGTCATAAGAAGCAGTCGGGCGGACACGGTCAGTTCGGTGACGTCTGGATAGAGTTTGAGCCGTTTGACGGTGAGTTTGAGTTCGCTGAAAGGGTAGTCGGCGGTTCGGTACCCAAGAACTTCTTCCCCGCAGTTGAAAAGGGACTTCGCGACTCCATTCAGAAGGGTGTTCTTGCAGGATATCCCATGGTCGGTCTTAAAGCCACACTTTATGACGGATCATACCATCCCGTTGACTCCTCCGAAATGTCCTTTAAGATGGCAGCGACCATCGCTTATAAGGCGGGTATCCCCGAGGCTAACCCCGTAATTTTAGAACCCTTTGGAACACTTCTTTGTGCCGTTCCCGCAGGAATCGTCGGCGACATCTATTCAGAGGTCAGCAAACGCCGCGGCAGAGTAATGGGTGCAAATCCCCTTGAGGATAAGTATCAGGAGGTCGTCGCAGAGGTACCTATGGCAGAAATGAGCGATTTCGCCACCGTGCTTCGCCAAATCTCGCAGGGCAGAGGAAGCTACTCGCTTGAATTTGTCCGCTACGAAGAGGCTCCCGCAGGAATTGCCGCAAAGGTAATTGAGGATGCAAAAAAACGCGGAGAAATAGAATAAATATTTTTACCCCGAGCCGTCTGCTCGGGGTATTTTTTTGTCGATCTGCATAAATAATCACAATATTTTTTTACATATACGTGCATTGTCATTAAAATATATTTTTGATATAATATAAGTAACGGAGGTGTTTGTATGAGAAAACTGCTTACTGCTTTTTTATCGGTAATTTTAATCTTTTGTCTTGTCGGATGCGGTGACAGTACCTCAAGTGCTGACACCTCAAGCGCAGACACATCAAGCATTGAGGATCCCTTTGTGTTTATGGATGTTTCTGTCGATCTGCAGGAGCTTTCCGCCCCAAAGGAGTTTGCGTTACCAAAAAACAACAAGCAATATAATGTCACCGAGCGGTTTAAAGGATTTCAGCCACTGCAGAACACTCACGAAAGCATTCCGGCCGACGATGTCAAAAGGATATATAACTTATATCTTGATATGATAACGGACGAGAATAAAAACGAGATAAGATATTCCGACTTAAATTTTAAATTTATCAAGGGCTACGGGGATATGTTTTTTGTATATATGGACGTTTCGCCCAAAAAAATCAACGGAGCCAACGAGAATATTCTTGTTATGGAGGGCTACGAGTTAGCAAGAACCTATTTTTACGGGTATTATCTTTTATATAAAAACGGGGAGTTAAAGCGGATTAATGATGCTATAGAAAGTGGATGGTTGACCGCTGAGCAAAAGACCGACATTATGTACTGTCTTTTACCCAAAAAGGACACCAGAAGCTTTGCCGAGAAACACAAAGGAGCAGCTTCGCTCAATGTCGTGTTAAAGGGCAAAACTCCTTTGCCCGATGCTAACAAAGAGCTTACCGAGGACCAAAAGCAGTTTCTGTTATACGAGGCTTTAAATTATCCTTCCGCAAAAGGGTATACCGAAAAGGATATGGTAATAAAGGTATACAAAAGCTATGAAAAGGCGTTCCTTGTATATGTAGGTCCCCCAAATGCCGATAAACTGTATAAACCCACCGTTACAGAAAGGAGCAGTTATTACGAAAAGGGGAGAAGGTCGAACGATATGACCTTTTATATGGAAATTACGGCGGCAGACTATTATCATTGCTATTTATTTGTTTGCAACGAAAACAGTCCGGCAGGTGAGTTGCATATTCCGTATTATTATCCGATGGCAAAGGACGGCGAAAACGTAATGACATATGAGGAAGTAGAGGATGCACTTCGTATACTCACCGAAAAGGTTGAGGTAAAGGACGGAGTAATGCCTAAATATATTGACGATCTCCTTGTAGACTTTAAGTCGATACCCAAAAACCCCGAAACACTGCCCGAGGCTACCGTCAGCAAGATAAAGAAGGATTATATCGCAGGAAACAGCGAGGACATAAAGCTCGAAGATGTTGAATTTGCCTACCTTAAAACCTACGGAGATGCTATCTATATAGAAATCATTGATAAACGCGGCTACGCATTTCCTGATGTTATGGAAGATATTTTTATAGGCGGATATCGCATACAGGTGGATTACGGTAACAACATAATGAAAAGAATTTATAAAGACGGTATGTTTTATGGATTAGAGCAGGCGTGGGAAGAAGGAATCATTACTTTTGAACAAGCCCTTGATGCCGCGACGATACTCGCCCCATACTTACGGGGTTACATTACCGATTAATACATACGTTTTTATATATCAATTACGGAGGTGTTTGTATGAAGAAAATATTTTGTTTGATTTTTGCCGTACTGTTCATTTTTTCAACTGTGGGTTGCTCTGATGACGGGCAGTCTTCGGTTGATTCTAATGTATCATCGGGGGTAAATACCTCCTCGGTGCCAAATGCTGACTCTTCGTCGGCTTCATCTGACAAATCCGGTGAAGAGCAGACATACACATTGATCAGGGACGGTGCTCCTTGTGATGTGACCCATCTTTTTAAGGGTTACTCTGCGCTGGAGTCTACCGCTGATTCTCTGCCTGTCGAGGATGTGCGCAAAATATGTGAGCTTTATGTTGATATGTGGAAAAATAGCAACAAAACCGTAAATTACGCAAAATCAAGATATAGCTACATCAAGGGCTACGGTGATGCACATTACTTATATATTAAAAATATTGATCTTACCATATCCGCAATCGGAGAAAAGACACACAGCATAGACGGATATGAATTTTTCAACATACCCTATAATTCCGATTACATTATATATAAAAACGGACAGATAAACAGTGTCGATGAAGCGGTGAAAGGCGGTTTAATAACCGAAGATCAAAAGAAGGATATTATGTGGCTTCACCTTACAGATTCAAAGGAGCCACCCTCACAGTTAGAGCAGGCACCGCCTACAAAGGAAGAGGAAATGCGTATGCTTATTGAGGAGGATCTGAAAACCTATAAGCCTTTAAAGTATGAAAAGAAGACCCTCAGCGATGAAATGATCAACAAGATAAAGACCGATTACATCAAGGCTTGCAAAAAGACGGGCGAGTGGACGGTAGATGATATCCGTTTGGAAACACCCACAGCCTACGGAGATGCTTATAGGATGCAGATAGGCTATGCTGCAAAAGGTGGATTCGGACCGAGTATTACTGTGATGCATGGATTTACGGTCTTCGGCTACCGTCTTCATATAGATTACGGTGCATATCATCGAACCAGGATCTACAAGGACGGCAAGTTTTATCCTATAAAGGAGGCTTGCGAACAGGAGATACTCGACAGAAAGTACATTGTTGACATCATCGTAAAGAATGCGGTGGATCAAAACTTCAAAAATAAGTATTTTGGAAGATAAGTTTTTGCGGCTTCTTACATTATAATATATAATAGTAATGGGGCGATTTGGGGTAAAAACACAAGATATTGCGGTGTGTTTTTGTTACGTCACAATCCGCCGAAAATAAATAGCTAATTTTTAAAGAAAACCCTTGACCGAGAGGATAAGTTGTGATAAACTACTTATACCTCTCCGAGGGTTTTTTCTTTATGCGCGAAAATATTACGCTCGGCTAAGAGGGAGGATGTGCCGTAAGGTACACCTAATTACCGTAAAACGGGAGGTGCCGTCATGAGAGTTAAAGTGACATTGGCATGCACAGAGTGCAAACAGCGCAATTACAACACAATGAAAAACAAGAAAAACGACCCTGACATACTTGAGATGAATAAGTTCTGCCGATTCTGCAGGAAGCACACTCTTCACAGAGAGAGCAAGTAATTAGGAGGAATAAAATGAAGGCATTAAAAAATGTTTTTAAGATCCTCGCAATAATCCTTACATTCGGAGCACTTGCACTGTACTTCTTCGATTTCGCAGCAGTTGGTCTCTCAACCCTTGGTAAAGCAGTCGGTATTAAAGGTATCGACCTTGCATTCGGCGGTGAGATCAAGGCTAACGGTGAGGTGCTTACAGCAGCACTTGCAAAGAGTACCTTCTATCTCTTGTCCTTCCTTCTTACCATCTTTTCGGCAGCACTTGCCATTTTTGGTATCAAGAAGAACGGCTCAAGCGTAGCAAGCGTTATCTTCTCGCTTCTTACAGGTATCATGCTTACAACCTACGTTGCAGGCGGTAGTCAGTATGTCGATACCCAGGGACTTAGAGGAGTCATCAGCGTTGACATGACCAAATGGGCATGGATCGCAGTAGCCCTCGTATTTGCAGGAGCAGTCTTTACCGTACTCGGTATCCTTGCCGGAGACAAGGCAAAGGTTAACGAGGAGGGTGGCAAGACCCTTCCCAAGAGAGTCATCCGTTTTGTTAAGGATTACATCGGCGAGATCAAAAAGATCACCTGGCCGAAGGTTTCCGCAGCCACCAAGAATACCATCGTCGTTATCGTTATCAGCGTAGTTATCGGTGCATTTGTATGGCTTCTTGATTTAGGACTTTCGTATTTTATCGATTGGGCGCTTAAATAAGCAGACCTTTAATTGATTAAGAACGGAGGCAACACAATGGCTGAGGCTAAATGGTATGTTATCCATACCTATTCTGGCTACGAAAACAAGGTTGCTTCAAATCTTGAGACCGTAGTTGAAAACAGAAATCTTCACGATCTTATTTTTGATATCAAGGTTCCTACCGAAACCGTTATTGAGGTAAAGGACAACGGTACCAAAAAAGAGACCGAAAGAAAGATTTATCCGGGCTATGTTATGGTCAAGATGATCATGACAGAGGACAGCTGGTTTGTTGTCCGTAACACCCGCGGATGCACAGGCTTTGTAGGTCCTGCATCCAAGCCTACGCCCCTCACACCCGAAGAGGTTGAGAGACTCGGCGTAGAAAAGAAGACGGTAGAGGTCGCATTCGGCCCCGGAGATACCGTCACCATTACCGAAGGTCCCCTTGAAGGCTTCTCGGGTACCGTTGATGAGGTTGATATTGAGCATAACAGCGTTCACATCACCCTTTCGATGTTCGGTAAGGTAACACCGGTAGAGCTTGAACTCAATCAGGTTGAGCTCACCGAAGAATAATTTGGTATTAAGCGTCAATGTGCGCTTTTTATAGGGGGCAACCCCTGTGGGAGGAGCAAAAATCTTAATTGCTCCGCCATACCACTATATTGGGAGGAAATTTATTATGGCACAAAAAGTTATTGGCTACATTAAACTCCAGATTCCCGCAGCAAAGGCAACCCCGGCACCTCCTGTAGGTCCCGCACTCGGTCAGCACGGCGTAAACATCATGGCTTTCACCAAGGAGTTCAATGAGCGCACCAAAAACGATATCGGATACATCATCCCCGTCGTTATCACGGTCTATGCAGACCATTCATTCACCTTCATCACCAAGACTCCTCCTGCAGCAGTTCTTATCAAGAAGGCAGCAGGTATTGAGACCGCATCAGGTGTTCCCAACAAGAACAAGGTTGCCAAGCTCACCAAGGAGCAGGTAAAGGCTATTGCCGAGCAGAAGATGCCCGACCTCAACGCTGCTTCCATCGAGGCTGCAATGAGCATGATCGCTGGCACCGCTCGTTCAATGGGCGTTACCGTCGAGGAATAATCGGGAGGTAATGAACAATGAAACACGGTAAGAAATATGTTGACAGCGCAAAGCTTGTCGATCGCGCAAAGCTCTATGAGCCCAGCGAGGCACTTGACCTCGCAGTAAAGACCAAGACCGCAAAGTTCGATGAGACCGTAGAGGTTCACGTTCGTCTTGGCGTTGACTCACGTCACGCAGACCAGCAGGTCCGTGGTGCAGTCGTTCTCCCCAACGGTACTGGTAAGACTGCAAGAGTAGTCGTTATCACCAAGGGCGATAAGGAAAAGGCAGCACTTGATGCAGGTGCAGATTTCGTAGGTGCAGAGGAGCTCGTAGCTAAGATTCAGAACGAAAACTGGCTCGACTTCGACGTAATGATCGCAAGCCCCGATATGATGGGTCTTGTAGGTCGTCTTGGTAAGGTTCTCGGACCCAGAGGTCTTATGCCTTCACCCAAGGCAGGTACTGTTACTCCCGACGTTGCTAAGGCTGTTACCGAAGCAAAGGCCGGTAAGATCGAGTACCGTCTTGATAAAACCAACATCATCCACTGCCCCATCGGTAAGGTTTCCTTTGGTGCAGAAAAGCTCGGCGAAAACTTCGATACCCTTCTTTGGGCTATCGCAAAGGCAAAGCCTGCAGCTGCAAAGGGTCAGTACATTAAGAGCTGCGTTGTAGCTTCAACAATGGGCCCCGGAATCAGAGTCAACTGCAATAAGTTCTCTGTCGTTAAGAGCGAAGAAAACTAATTGTTGACAAATAGCACAATCTGTGCTAAAATACTTTTGCTGTCCAAAGACAGCAGGTGCCGAAAGGCGTAAGGCTAAGCCGCCTGCCGAGGAAAAGCGTAGAATTATAGTATATCTATGCGTCCTCGTCATCGGCGGGGACGCTTAATTTATTTAAACAATACCGAATAGGGTTTTCCCGGCGGTCATACATTTTGGGAGGTGAATTGATTTGCCAAGTCAGTCAGTATTGGAGAAAAAGCAGGCAGCAGTTGCTGCTCTTACCGAGAAGATTAAGAACGCCACTACCGGTGTTATCGTTGACTACAAGGGTATCAGCGTTGCTGATGACACAAAGCTTCGTAAGCAGCTTCGTGAAGCAGGCGTTGAGTACTCCGTTGTAAAGAACTCAATCCTCGGCAGAGCCGCAGACGAATGCGGTCTGGGTGAGCTTAAGAACGTTCTCGAGGGTACTACTGCAATCGCTATTTCAGACGATTATACAGCAGCAGCAAAGATCCTTGACGAGTTCGCATCCTCACAGAAGGACATCTTTAACATCAAGGCAGGTTTCTGCGACGGTGAGGTTATCGATGTTGACGGAGTTAAGAAACTCGCAAAAATGCCCAACAAAGAGGGACTTTTGTCCATGCTTTGCAGCGCACTTCAGGGAAATATTTCCGGTCTTGCAAGAGCCCTTCAGGCTATTGTCGACAAGGAGAACGAAGCAACTCCCGCATAATAATGTTGCTTAACACTTTTTATTTTAAATTAATGGAGGAAATTAACAATGGCTATCGAAAATATCATTGAAGAAATCAAAGCTCTTAACGTTATGGAGCTTGCAGATCTCGTAAAGGCAATCGAAGAGGAGTTCGGCGTATCAGCAGCAGCTCCCGTTGCAGTAGTAGCAGGTCCCGCAGCAGCAGGCCCCGCAGCAGAGGAGAAGACTGAGTTTGACGTAATTCTCGCAGAGGTTGGCGCAAACAAGATCGCAGTTATCAAGGCTGTCCGTGAGGTTACCGGTCTTGGTCTTGCAGAGGCAAAGGCAGTAGTTGACGGTGCTCCCAAGGCTGTCAAGGAAGCAGTTTCCAAGGAAGAGGCAGAGACCATCCAGAAGAAGCTCGAAGAAGCCGGCGCAAAGGTTGAAGTTAAGTAATTTTAGCTTACAGCATTTAAAAAGCAGAGGATATTTCCTCTGCTTTTTTGTTTTTCATATCCTCTTTTTACGCTTATAAAGGTGAGGTCAAATTAAAAATAAGAAGCACTCCCTCGGTATCAGACATTATTCGACAAGAAACGATAAGGTATAAAAATATTTTTCAAAAATATGATGTATACATCCTTGATTTTATATATGTCAAATGATAAAATGAATATGTCACATTAACCCCTTTAAAATTTAACAGCAAATATAATTCCGCGTTTTTACTATTGGTAAAAACGTAAGGCTTTTTCGTGGAGTTATTATTTGCTTTCCGGGTTAGTGTGACAACTGCCGAGCCACGCGTTTTTCGGTGTGCGTGACTTCGGTTGTGCACACTTTTTTATTTTAGGAGAGATGAAAATGAAGATTGATCCGAAACCGTTGCCCGTGGAATACATAAAGAAGATAGACGCCGCAGGCAGATTGGTTATCCCGGAGGAGCTGCGAAGGGTTTTGAAGATTGACGGACCGATGGAGCTTAAACTGACCTACACCGACAAGGGTATAGTGATTTACGTTGAATAGATAAAATAGGGTATGAGGTAATGCGGGGCTATGCCCCGCATTAATTTTTTTGAACAATAAATGTAGGGGCGGATATCATCCGCCCGTTTGACTTTCCGGCTTATCGGTAACAGTTCGCCCCTACTTGTATGGACAGGCGACCCCGACTGTTCGTTTTACCGATATCATCCCGAAGTATCTACCCCTCAGTCATCCTGACGGATGACAGCTCCCCTGACAAGTGGAGCCAAGCACACGGCGGCGGAAATCTTCTCGGCCCCATCTGAGAGGGGGCTGTCAAAACTTTGTTTTGACTGGGGGAGAGAAAAAAGAACCCGACCAAATAAGTGGTCGGGGTTCGATATATTGCTACGCAAACGTGAATGTAGGGGCGTTCTGTGAACGCCCGCGTTCATATTCTGCTATCAAATTTTAAATATGAAGTGTACCTCATTGACAAAAATTTTAAAAATATGGAGTACACATCATTGACAGTCGTAAACGGGCGAACACAGTTCGCCCCTACGGTTGCCATCTCGAAACATTTTACCTTCATCACCTCGTATCCCGCCGTCGACGCACTCATCACACTATATTACGATCCCCCCACCCTAACAGCCCCACCACCACACGTACCTATCCCATATATGCCGCTTTAACGATTTAAAGTGGTGGTGTAGCCTGTGA
>JAFUPP010000024.1 GCA_017481115.1 Clostridia bacterium
ATGGTCGTGGTGAGCTCTATTTGCAACACCGCCCCAAATGGAAGCAGATCCAACCCGACCGTTGGGATACGGGCTGCCTCGATCTGGTTGGAGGTGATCCAAGCAGGCTCGAGAGCCTGAAGTCCGAACTGACCGTAGGTCACGGTGTTACCCTTATGAGCAGCACCCTTGAGGCGGCCTCTGTGAACTCTGCGGTATTTTACACGCTTTGGAAGTAACATTATTTGCGGCCTCCTTCTCTTCTAGACTTCTTGTTTGCACGGTTGTCGTGAAGGACCTCACCAGTGTAGATCCAGGTCTTGACACCGATCTTACCATAAGTGGTTGATGCCTCTGCAAATCCGTAGTCGATATCTGCACGGAGTGTCTGCAGGGGGATAGTACCGTCATGGTACTGCTCTGAACGAGCGATTTCTGCTCCGCCGAGACGGCCTGAGCACTGAGTTTTAATTCCCTTTGCACCAAGCTTCATGGCTCTGCCGATCTGAAGCTTCATTGCTCTACGGAATGAAACACGCTTTTCAAGCTGTGCAGCAATTGCTTCTGCAACGAGCTGAGCGTTAAGGTCAGGATTCTTGACCTCAACAATGTTAAGGGAAACGGTCTTGCCGAGCATAGCCTCACACTTTGCACGAAGCTTCTCGATTTCTGAGCCGCCCTTACCGATAACAAGGCCGGGCTTTGCGCAGTGGATGAAGATACGAACGCGGGAAGCGTCTCTCTCGATCTCTACCTTTGCAATTCCTGACTCGTAAAGGGTCTTCTTGAGGAACTTGCGAAGCTTGTAGTCCTCAACAAGAGTGTCACCGAAGACACTGTCCTTGACGAACCAACGGGAATCCCAGTTCTTGATTACGCCGACACGCATACCGTGCGGATTAACTTTCTGTCCCATTTAAAAACCTCCTTCGCTTATTCCATTTCCTCGACAACGAGGTTGATGTGGCATGTTCTCTTCAAGATTCTGAATGCTCTGCCCTGTGCTCTGGGTCTCATTCTCTTAAGAGTAGGACCGGGACAAACATAGCACTCTGAAACGTAAAGTCTTGAAGTATCCATGCTAAAGTTGTTTTCTGCATTTGCTACTGCAGAACCGAGTAATTTTACCAGTACTTCGCTCGCGGCTTTGGGTGTATTCTTAAGAATTGCCATTGCCTTATCGACCGGCTGATTGCGGATAAGATCCAAAACAATCTGTACCTTGCGGGGAGCGATTCTGATATACTTTGCACTTGCTTTTGCTTGCATTATTCTTTTCCTCCCCTAATTATTTAGTGGTCTTGCTTCCGGCGTGACCCTTAAAGGTTCTTGTCGGAGCAAACTCACCGAGTTTATGACCAACCATATCCTCCGTTACGTAAACGGGTACATGCTTGCGTCCATCGTGGACTGCAAATGTGTGACCGACGAAATCGGGGAATATTGTTGAACTACGGCTCCAGGTCTTGAGAACTCTCTTCTCGCCTGCAGCATTCATCTCGCGAACTCTCTTGAGCAGAACGGGCTGTACAAAAGGTCCCTTTTTAATACTTCTTCCCATTGTAATTTCTCCTTTCGTCGATTACTTCTTACGTCTTGTGACAATGTACTTGTCAGAAGCCTTATGCTTAGCACGGGTCTTGTAACCAAGTGCGGGTTTACCCCAGGGGGTAACAGGGCCGGGACGACCGACGGGTGATTTACCTTCACCACCACCGTGGGGGTGATCACAGGGGTTCATGACTGAACCACGAACTGTAGGTCTGATACCCATATGACGTGAACGTCCTGCTTTACCGATGTTTACGTTACCGTGATCGGTGTTACCGACCTGACCGATGGTAGCCATACAGCCGTTGGGAACGTTACGGAGCTCGCCTGAAGGCAAACGGAGAAGAGCAAGGTCGCCTTCCTTTGCCATAAGCTGAGCCATTACGCCACCTGCACGAGCAAGCTGAGCGCCGCTGCCGGGATAAAGCTCAATGTTGTGTACGAGTGTACCGACAGGAATGTGTGTGAGGGGAAGTGCATTACCGACAACGATATCTGCGTTTGTGCCGTTGGTGATCTTGTCGCCAACCTTGAGACCGTTGGGAGCGATGATGTATCTCTTCTCGCCATCCTCATACTGTACGAGTGCAATGTTTGCTGTACGGTTGGGATCTTACTCAATGGTGAGTACAGTTGCTTCCATGTCGAACTTGTTACGCTTAAAGTCGATGATTCTGTACTTTCTGCGATTTCCGCCGCCCTTATGACGAACGGTGATGCGGCCATAGCTGTTACGGCCGGAATTTTTCTTCATCGGTTCAAGAAGACTTCTTTCAGGAGCTACCTTTGAAAGACCGGAATAATCAAGTGATGTCATTCCTCTTCTACCCGGTGTAGTAGGTTTATAATGTTTGATTGGCATGGTTTCACTCTCCTTTTGACTGGCTTAGCGGGGCCTGCCAGATGCCCCTTACATTGCCTTATGTCAGGATTCTGACAAATTAAAGCATACCCTCGAAGAACTCGATAGTCTTGGAGTCTTCGGTAAGAGTAACGACTGCTTTCTTCCAGCTCGGTGTATAACCGGTGTGAAGACCCATGCGTCTCTGCTGTCCTCTTACGTGGATGGTGTTTACTTTCTTTACTTTGGTACCGGAGAAAAGCTCTTCGATTGCCTTTGCAATCTCAACCTTACCGGCGTCCTTTGCTACCTTAAAGGTAAACTTTTTAAGATCTCTTGCAGCAAGCATACTCTTTTCGGTTACGACAGGTGCAAGAACGATGTCTTGAGCAGTTTTCATTATGCATATACCTCCTCAAGTTTCTTGACGGCATCCTTGAAGATTACGAGTGTATCGCAGTTAAGGATGTCATAAACGTTAATGGTGTTGACCTGAGCAGTCTTAACGCCCTCGATGTTTGCAGCACTCTTAACAAGCTTCTTGTCGTTCTCGGGGAGAACCATAAGAACCTTCTTGCCAGCGCCGATGTTCTTAAGGGTAGCTGCTACGGTCTTGGTCTTGTACTCTTCAAGAGCAAGCTCCTTGAGTACTAAGCACTCATTATCTGCAACCTTTGAAGAAAGTGCGCTCTTGAGTGCAAGTCTTCTGACCTTCTTGTTGATGGTGAAGGAGTAGTCGCGGGGCTTGGGTCCGAGTGCGATACCACCGTGTGTCCACTGGGGAGCTCTGGTTGAACCCTGTCTTGCGTGACCTGTACCCTTCTGTCTCCAAGGCTTACGTCCGCCGCCGCTTACTTCAGCGCGGGTCTTAGTGGACTGTGTGCCCTGACGTGCATTTGCGAGGAAGTTGACAACTGCAATGTGCATTGCCGAAACGTTGGGAACGATACCGAAAATAGCGTCGTTAAGCTCAACTGTGCCGGACTTCTTGCCTTCCATATCTAATACTGATACTTTCATTGTTCAACTCTCCTTTCTTATGCTTTTACGCTGTCAGAGATGACAACGATGCCGCCCTTGGGTCCGGGAATTGCACCCTTAACGGCGATGATGTTGTTCTCGGCATCTGCCTTAACGATCTCGAGGTTCTGAATAGTAACTCTTTCATTACCGAGATGTCCTGCGCCCTTCATGCCCTTGAAAACTCTTGAGGGCGATGAGCAAGCACCGAGTGAACCTGCATGTCTGTGAACAGGGCCGGTACCGTGGGTCTCTTTAAGTCTGGAATGGTTCCATCTCTTAATAACACCTGCAGTGCCTTTACCCTTTGAAGTGCCGACTACGTCGACCTTCTCTCCCTCAGCGAAGATATCTGCCTTAATGATATCCTTTACGTTGTAGGAGCTGATATCCTCGAGTCGGAACTCACGAAGATACTTCTTGGGAGCGACATCGCCTTTTGCGAAATGTCCTCTCATAGGCTTGTTGGTCTTTTCGGCCTTAAGTTCGCCGTATCCGACCTGGATTGCTTCGTAGCCGTCGTTTTCAACAGTCTTCTTCTGTGTTACTACACAGGGACCTGCTTCGATAACGGTTACGGGTATGACGTTTCCTTTTGCATCAAATACCTGAGTCATACCGAGTTTTTTACCAATGATGCTCTTCTTCATTATTTTTCCTCCTTTGGTTATTGGTTGGCTTTGCCAACATGACCTTCTCGTCGGTGATCGGTACTGCCGATCAGGTAGGTCTAAAACCTAAGCCTTCAAATTAAAGCTTGATTTCGATTTCTACGCCGGCGGGGAGCTCAAGACCCATCAGAGCTTCAACAGTCTTGTTTGAAGGTCTGAGGATGTCGATAAGCCTCTTGTGTGTTCTCATTTCAAACTGTTCGCGGGAGTCCTTATACTTGTGGACTGCACGAAGGATTGTTACGACCTCTTTCTGAGTGGGAAGAGGTACAGGTCCTGAAACCTTTGCACCGGTCTTCTTTGCTGTCTCGACAATCTTTTCTGCTGACTGGTCGATAAGCTGATGATCGTAGCTCTTAAGTCTGATTCTGATCTTTTCCTTTACTGCCATTTCTTTTCGCCTCCATTTTCGAGTTGGCGGGCTGTGCTGTATATTATAATGTATTACACTGTGCCGGGTGTTCCGCCCCCGTACAACATAAAAGCCGAACTGCCTTTGAAGGCAATCCGGACCGCAGCACTCTGTTCAAAGAACAATTTGTCGCCCGGTTTAAAATCGGACATACTCCGCAGAAATTTCCTACCCCGAGGGTAGCCACCTCCTGCATCAACGCACATCTGCACATTACGTGCCATAAGATAATAACACAAAACCCCTGCAAATGCAAGGGTTTTTTTAATATTTTTTAAATATTTTTTGATACCACTATATATTGTGCAAGTTCCCTTCAAGAGACCTTAAATTTAGTCTTTTTTCTTGGTTACATGCAGTACAAACGCATTACCGCTTGGTAGTCTTATATACTTTATTGCCTTTGCACCGCGAAACATACCGTATATATCAAGATCACCTATCATTGAATTCACTCTTTCCACACTAATCTCGTTGCCCAGAACACAAAACTCCCTTGATGCAGAAGAACCGTCCCATACCTTTTTTAGTGCGGGTATAACAATCGATTCAAAACTATTATTATCGACCACCAGGTCTTCCATTTTATAATAGTAGTATTTAGAGCCTACCTTTTCGTCAAAAAAGTTGAACTCCCCTATCTGAAATTCTTTTTGAGACACCTCATAAAAATTCGATGTATACTTCTTGTGCTCATATCCTAAAATTTGTTCACTCATATTAAAGCAGGAGTGATTATATTCAAGACCTCTTGCCTCAAGGTCATCCCAGGTAACATCAACATAGCACCATTCATCCTCTATCTTTACAGCGTTCCACATATGACGATCATCGGTGTGACCCGAAAGCTGTGTACAAGGGATACCTATGTTATAAAGTAAGAGCTGAAATATTTTAGAGTAGCTTTCACATACACCCGTGTTATCAAAGAGTGCACCGAGAATACTCCAATTACGTAATTCCTCACTTGTTCGGTCTTCATCCGCCTTATCGGCAGCATCTCGATTATATGTCATATTTTCACAGATATAATCGTGAAGCCGTAATTCCTTTTCATAATCACTCATTTCAGGAGTAACGGTGGAGGTGATTATCTCTTTTATTTTTTGATTAATCTGCCGATTTATTTCGTCTCGTTCTTCAATATTATCGACACAAACAAATCCGTTTTTTGCATCAAAGGATATTCCGCACCATCCGCCCTTTTCCGAATACTCATAGGCGTTTCCAACCCAGAAAAACTGTGGAAAGTCATCCGTAAATGCATTATAGGCTATGGTTATATCATTCTTTTTGGAACCTTCAAAATACATCGGCTCAAGGCTGAATTCCTCTGAAAGTTTTACAAGTGAGTTGTATATCTCCTTTTGAATATTTGAAAGCTTATTATAGGCGTAATAATCCTTACGGTCTATCGGGGTGAATCCCTCTATCTCGGGATAATCGCAATAGGTAGTAATATATTCGGGGACATCCTCAACCGTATTATCGTTGCGATCTTCCTTTTGTTTATCAAAAGAGCAACCCGTAAAGGATAAAACGGTAGATAGTATAAGAAAAAACGATACCGTCCTTTTAAGCAATAACATAATAATCTCCGAAGCTATTTAAGTTCTGTGAAAAAATTGAATTTTCCCTGCTGGATCTCCTCAAGCCCCGCCTTTGAAATATGGACATACGCCTTATGCTTTGAGGATGGGTTTATGGAGTTCTTATTATAATATGTATAACCGAATCCGCCGTTTTTATGGTCATCCCAGGTTACATCGATCGTCTTCCAATCGGATGTTTTTACTGCGCTCCACTGATGAGCACCGCCATCACCGATACCTCCGATGACAGTATTCTGTATTCCCACCCTATAAAGAAGTATCTGCAAGGCTTTGGAATAGCCTTCACATACCGATGTTTTTTCGATAAGTGCACCGTATGCCGTCCAGTTATACTTATTCTTTTCGCCGGTTTTGTAGTTATAATTATAAACGGTATTTTCACAAATATAATCGTGAAATGCCTTTACTATTTCGTCCTTGGTCATCCCTTTTTTTACTACGGACGAAATAATACTGTCTATTTTTTGGTTAAGCTGACTCTGCTTTGAATCACAATCCGCCTTAGATGAAGTTATAAAACCTGTACCGTCGGGATTTGTACGTATACCATAGCTGGTATTTGAACCCGATGTTTTGGTTATTATAGCATATCCCTTACCCATCCAGAAAAAGTCGGGATTATCGTTGTGAACCGCGGTATATGCTATGGAAATATCCTCGGGCGTTACTCCGTTTATCATTTTATCACCGCTGACATAATTTTTAACCATATCATATATTACGCGGTAGGCTGATTTTTGAGAATCCGTGAGTTTATTATAGCAGTAATACTCCTCCATACTCAACGGAGTAAAATCCGATACCGATGCCGCAGGTCTTGTATCCTCTTTTTCGGTGGTCTGTGTATTTTTTGATGATGCGGTCTGGGTAGTTTTAGATGATACCAACTGATTACCGGAGCTTGAAGCCGCAGAAGACGTCTCACTTTGGGTTTGCTTATCCGACGAAGTCAAGTCTGACTCTTCTTTAGACACGGTTGTATCTGAAGAAGCGTCATCGGATTGAGTTATAACCGAATCCACACTGGATACATCTGACGAAGTATCAGCCGTTTCGGCGGTACAAGCCGAAAAGATCAAAACCAGCAACATCATTATAATGTAAGGAAATTTTTTATTCATTTTACTCTCCTTTATCCAAAACAGTTAAAGCTCTCTGTTCCAAAAAGATCCTGCACCGCAAGACGAAGCTTTTTTAGTCTTTCGGATGAAAGTGTTGGATCTGCATTAAGAATTAGAGAAGCCAGTTCTCCCGTTGTTTTTAAAACCGAAGCATCCTTTGTCATATCTGCAATTTCAAGAGGCGGAAGTCCGTGTTGACGATCACCGAAAAAGTCTCCCGGACCTCTTAAGCGAAGATCTTCATCGGCTATTTTAAATCCGTTTGACGTTTCGGTCATAATTTTCAGCCTTGCTTTTGAGGTTTCGGATTTTGAATCCGAAATGAGTATACAGTATGAATCCTTTTGACCTCTGCCTACTCTGCCTCTAAGCTGATGAAGCTGTGATAGACCGAATCTTTCGGCATTTTCAATCACCATAACAGTAGCGTTTGGTACATCAACACCAACCTCAATTACGGTGGTGGACACCAATAGTTTAATCTCGCCTTCTTTAAAGCGACGCATTATTTCATCCTTTTGAGACGACTTCATTTTGCCGTGCAAAAGGCCTACGCTGTAATCTCCAAACTCATATTCAGCAAGATCTTTTGCCTGCTTTTCCGCTGACACAAGCTCGGAGCCCTCGCTGTCCTCAACCAAAGGACATACAATATAGCCCTGATTTCCGCTATCAAGATGTTTTTTCAAAAACGCCCATATCCTTGTGCGGTAGTCACCCGTCACGCTATATGTCATAACAGGTTTTCTTCCCTTAGGCATCTCATCAAGCACCGAAAGCTGCATATCACCGTATATGATAAGGGATAGGGTTCTCGGAATGGGTGTTGCACTCATTACGAGCATATGCGGTCTTGCACCCTTTTGAGAAAGTCTTGCTCGTTGTTTGACGCCAAAGCGATGCTGTTCATCGGTTACGACAAGGGCCAACCTGTTATAATCCACATTTTCGGATATAAGTGCGTGTGTCCCAACTATCATCTGCGTTTGACCGCTTTTAAGTTTTTCGTACTCCTTACGCTTTTGTGCGGGTGTCATACTACCCGTAAGAAGACCTACGGTTATACCTGTTCCGTTATAAAAATCACAAAAGCTCTTATAGTGCTGACGGGCAAGAACCTCGGTGGGTGCCATCATAGCCGCCTGATATCCGTTTTTTATAACAGAGTAGCACACGGCTGCCGCAACCGCGGTTTTACCCGAACCTACATCACCTTCTACAAGTCGGTTCATAGTGTAACCCGACTTCATATCATTGGCACATTCACTGATAACCCTAGACTGTGCACCCGTTAATGTAAAGGGAAGTTTTTTTATAAATTCAACGCTTAAATCATTAATGATCGTTCCGCTTGTCTGCCTTTCGGAACCCATAAGTCTCATTCCAAGCTGCAGAATGAGTAGTTCCTCAAATATCAAACGCTTTCTTGCACGTTCTACATCCTGCATATTTTTAGGATTGTGTATAAGATTAAGTGCTTCGTATTTACCGATAAGCGAATGATCGTTCATTATTTTGGGAGTCAGTATCTCTATATCCTCCCCCTGCAACTGTATCAGTGCATTTTGAACCGCCTTATGTATTGCGGTGGAATTAAGCCCTGCGGTTTGAGGATATACAGGTCTTAAAGGAGAGGTCTTATTTGCACTTTTATATGCAGGTGAACTCATTTCCTTTCGGATAAGTCCGCCCGTGACCTTTCCCAAAAACAAAAACTCCTGCCCTTCTTTAAGAGCGTTTTTTACAAATCTGTTGTTAAAAAATGTTATATAAAGATTGCAAAGACCATCGGTGGCTATACATTTATATACCGTCATATTTTTGCGTATTCTTTGTTCGGTTGGTTCCTTTGCTATTCGCGCCTTTATACAGTTTACTTCGCCCACTACGGCATCTGCAACCGATACGGGTTCCTCCCAGCTTTCATAGTGTCTGGGATAAAGTGAAACAAGAGTGCCGACCGAAGACACACCGAGCTTTTCAAAAAGCTCGGCTCGTTTTTCGCCGACACCCTTAACGTATCTTATGTTTTGAGAAAGTTTATCACTCATCATTCTACAGAAATGGTGTAGTAATATACCGGCTGTCCGCCATTTACAAGAGCGACCTCAATATCGCTTGATATCTTGGCTTCTACCGCCGCCTTTGCCTTTTCGGCATCGGCACTCTTTACATCCTTACCGTAAATAAGGGTTACCATTGAGGAGTCCTTCTTTGTAAGGTGACGTGTAAGTCTTACAACCGCGTGCTGAAGGTCATCATCAACAAAGTCCATTTTACCGTTTGCCATGGCCATAAGCTGACCCTTTTTGATGGTATGTCCTTCAAACATACTGTCTCTGACAGCATATGTGATAAGACCTGTACCTACATTATCGGCAGCAGCTCTCATCTCGGTTACATTATCTTCTACAGACGAATCCTCATCAAATGCAAGCATTGCGGAGATACCCATCGGAATACTCTTTGTGGGTATAACGACAAGCTTTCTGGTTGCAAAAGGAATTGCCTGTTCTGCAGCCATAATAATATTCTTATTGTTGGGGAATACAAATACGGTCTTTGCGGGAGTTGCTTCTACTGCTGCAAGAATATCATCGGTACTGGGGTTCATTGTCTGACCGCCAGATACTACGTTATCTGCACCAAGATCCTTAAAGAGTTCAACTAAACCCCTACCTGCTGCTACCGAAACAAAACCGTAGTCCTTTTCGGGAGCAACGCTCTTTACGGTCTTGCCGCTTGCATCAACAGCCCTTTTATCTTCGTTTTCAACATACTGCTCATTTTGAATACGCATATTTTCGACCTTCATGTTCATAAGCTGGCCGAACTTTATACCCTCTTCAAACGCAAGACCGGGATGATCGGTATGAACGTGTACCTTGATGATCTGTTCATCATCGACAACAACACAGCTGTCACCGATGGATTCAAGATATGCACGAAGCTTCAATACCGAAACATTTTCGTTCTTTTTATTTACAATAAACTCTGTGCAGTAGGTGAACTTAATCTCTTCTTTTACACGGCTTACCGCACTCTTCTTTGTCTTTTCTGCAGGAGCCTTACCCTTGAGTTCAATAGCCTCGCCGCCTTCAAAAACGGTAAGCATACCCTCAAAGATATAAATAAGACCCTTACCGCCCGAGTCTACTACGCCTGCGGTCTTTAATACGGGAAGCATTTCGGGGGTTCTTTCGAGGGCAAGTTCTGCCTCTTCATAAGCTTCACGGAAAACCACAACAGGATCGTTTTCTGTTTCCGCAACCTTTAATGCTCTTTCTGCGGCCATTCTTGCAACCGTAAGAATAGTACCCTCGGTGGGCTTCATAACCGCCTTATATGCAGCATCAACACCCATTTTAAGAGCCTTTGCAAAGGTCTCACCGTCTGCCTCATTAATTCCCTTAAGTCCTTTTGAAATACCTCTGAACAAAAGGGAGGTGATAACGCCTGAGTTACCTCTTGCGCCGCGAAGTAAAGCATTTGCAACCTCAGCAGATACTACTCCGATCGACTTATCACTGAATGCTGCAAGACGTCTTGCGGCATTTGTAACGGTCATTGACATATTTGTTCCTGTATCGCCGTCCGGAACAGGGAAAACGTTTAATTCGTCGACCTCTTTCTTATGGTTTGCTATGTTGTTGGAAGCAGAGATCATTGCTTCTCTGAAAATTTTACCGTTTATCAATTTATGCACCTCTATCAAAATGGAACTTAATCCTTATTATGCCTCGCACATTCCGTCAATGTGAACAAGTACCTTTTTGACCTTTATACCGGTGGAATGCTCCACTGTAAATGCCACCTTATTTACGATACTTCTTGATATAGCATTTATATTCAAACCGTAGATAACATTTATGTGCAGATCTACGATTATAGCATCCTCATTTCCTTTAACCTTAATTCCGGAATCTTCGGGTAATTTACCCGATAAAATCCTGCTTACCTTCTGGAATCCCTTGGGAACCATTTTTGAGACACCGTAGCAGGATGATACGGCATTACCGATAAGCTTTTCGAAATAAGCTTCTTTTATCTGGATCTTTCCGAGATGATTTTCAAAAGAGATCATATATATCCTCCTTTAATACTATGAAAAATAGCAGTTTTGTATATTAAAATAAACATCGGAATATGACGAATTCATATCTCCTTGCATATTCTTTGGTAAAAATACCGAGCCGAGTCTGAAGCACAAGGGAATTATTGGAAGCTCATCCTCAAAAACATCTAAAAACTCGGTGGCTGTAATGGAACCTGCTCTGTACTTTTTATAGCTTGCAAGAGCATCTCCGTTAGGGGTTCCGTATACCGTTAGCAAACTTGAAAGCGAAAGATCATTACCCACCTTCATCTCGCTAACATAAAAATCATAATTGCCGCTTTTGAGTACCGATGTATACTCATTCGCATCATATACCGAAACGGTACAGGCTATACCGAAGGTGCTGAGCGCCGCCGCTAAATAGTTTGCCGTCTGCACCCTGAAGGATGCCGCCTTGCTCACCGCAAGACGAAGATTTACCCTGACGCCGTCTTTGGTATAAAAGCCTTCTGCATCCTTTTGTTCATCAAAGCCGAGTGAATCAAATATTTCCTGTGCTTTTGATGGAGCAGATGTTGTAGGAAGTGCCATTTTTGAAGCCATTTCCGCGTTCTGCGGATTATAAATTCCGTTAGCAGGAAGGGCTCTTGAAAGATAAGAATCGGTACAGATACGCTGTCTGTCAACAAGGTAGCTTAAAAACCGTCTGAACTCCTTACTTCCAAAATACTTCGAGTTGGAATTGGCACCCAAAAACACGATGTTGTTAAGCGGTACGGGTAATGTTGTTGAACCGTTAGCGGTATCAAGTGCTTCATCCGAAAGATCATCATATCCGCAATTCACCTTACCGTTTGAAAGGCAAAAGTTGACTGCCTCCTGATCCACAGTTTCTACAAGCTGAAGTGTAGGTGTTTTTATCGCTCCAAAGGCCCAAGCGGTATTTGCTACAAGCGTTGCGTTACCGTTTATATTTGAGTATATATATCTGCCGCTGCCGATAGGTGCTTTAACAATTCCCGTTGAGAGCTTTTTGCCCCTGGATCCGCTTTTAAAGATCGGAAAGGTCAGAGCATACTGTGCATTGGTGAGAGCCGATTTAAGTTCGAAGGTTACTACGTTTTCAGAAAGCGGTGTGCAGGACTTGAAATTTGCAAGATCGTCCTTATACCCTGCTGTGTTGCTCGACTTTGCGGCATTAAAGCTTTCTACAACGTCCGCTGAGGTCAAAAGACTTCCGTCGGTAAAATACACATCGTTTTTTAGGGTTATGACAATATATTTTTCATAGGTTTCTATTCCTGCACCTATGCGGTATATAAGCTTATAAGAATTGTCCACCGCAAAAAGAGAATCATAAATAAGCGTAGACAGTTCCTTATTTTGCTTACTTTTGGCACTGTATGGGTCAAGTGTATCCATAGACGAGTAGGCAAGGCGGAACTCCTTCACCTGTGAGGTCGCCGTTGTTCCCTGCAGACCTTGTGTTTCTCCCAATTCGGTACTCTGTTTATCCTCTTCGGTCTGGGTACAGGCAGTAAACAGCAAAGACAGACAGATAAGCACCGCTAAAAGTCTTAATGCTGCCTTCACCTAACCACTCCTCTACATAAATATACGATTATATTCTAATACAAAACCCAACTTTTTTCAAGTAAAAACGTAAATCTTATCGTTCTTACTTGAATATTTTATCAAAATGCAGTAAAATTTTAAAAACCGAACAGGAGGTTACTATGAAAATTGCTATAATTACGGGGGCATCAAGCGGTCTTGGTGCAGAGTATGTTGAGGCTGTAAAAAACCGTTTCAATGATACGATAGATGAATACTGGCTTATTGCAAGACGCGAGGAAAGACTCAAAGAGGTTGCCCGAAAAAACGGCATAAACGCTCGTATTTTTCCGCTTGATCTGACCGACAAAAACAGCATATCCGCAATAAAACAAGCCTTGACGGATTCCAATGCCGAGGTAAAGCTTCTTATTAACAATTCCGGTTTCGGAAAGCTTGGATATTTTGAGGATATCGGCGCCTTGGACAATATGGCAATGAGCGATCTTAATGTTACTGCGGTAAACGGTATAACCTCGGTTGTCATACCCTCTATGAAAAAGGGCTCCTTTATTTTAAATGTTTGCTCAATAGCCTCCTTTGCACCCAATCCCAGAATGACGGTTTACTGTTCAACCAAAGCCTATATATTAAGCTTCACAAAATCACTAAGATATGAGTTGAAAAGAAAAGGAATCAATGTTTGCGCCGCCTGTCCCGGTCCTATGGACACCGAGTTTTTGCCGGTAGCCGGTATTGGAGACGGAAGTTCAAAAACCTTTGATACGCTCCCCCGTGTAAACCCCAAAACGATGGCAATAAAAAGTCTAAAAGCTGCAGATAAGGGCAAATGCGTTTACACCGCAAGGCTTTTTTATAAGTTTTACAGAATTTTAGCAAAAATACTCCCGCATAATCTTATTATGCCAATGAGCAAGACCTAAATACAAAACCCCGAACGCATTAGCGTTCGGGGTTTATTATGGTGACCCATCGGAGATTCGAACTCCGGACACCTTGATTAAAAGTCAAGTGCTCTGCCGACTGAGCTAATGGGTCACACGGCACTTTGCTATTATAACAACACTTAATTTAAATGTCAACATTTTTTTATACAGTTATTATTCTTGTGCCGAGTTTATTCGCTTCATCGAGCGAGTGGGTAACAAAAACTGCCGTTTTCCCTTTGATTTCTTCCTTTACGGTTGAAATTACCGAAAACCTTAATTCATCATCAAGTCCTTTAAAGGCTTCGTCGAACAAATAACAGTCTGCCGAAAAGTTAAGCGCTCTCGCAATGGATACCCTTTGCTTCATTCCTCCCGAAAGCTCGGGCGGTTTTTTATTCATATCGTCCTCGGTAAACCCAAGTTTCCCGAGAAGTCTTTTGGCATTTTCTTCACTGTTATCGGTAACGAGCGAGACGTTTTCAAGTGCTGTCAACCAATCAAGAAGCGTTGGATCCTGAAAAACTACTGCGCATACGGGGGCCTGTACACTCCCCTTATCGCATCTTTCAAGACCTGCCATGATTCTTAAAAGTGTTGTTTTACCCGAACCGGACGGGCCCATTACAGCGACACTTTCACCCTTTTGTACTGTTAACGAAAACGAATTAAGTATTCTTTTTTTGCCGAATTTTTTTGTTACATTATCAAGAATAATCATTTTGTCCTCCTTGTCATAGCAACAAAAAACAGCTTTTCAAGTATTACCGAAAGAATTATGACCACCGCAGTCCATACAAACAGATCAACCGTTTCTATATAAACCTTGGATGCCCAAAGCTCACTTCCTATTGATGTTTCGGGTTGACAAAGCACCTCTGCGGCTACACCCGCCTTCCACGCAAGTCCCAAGGATATCCTGCAGGCCGCAAAAAAGAAGGGGCGGATCGCGGGAAGCTCCACCTTTTTGAGCCTTTTGATAAGCGGAAGCTTATACACCCTTGAAAGCTCACGAAAGCCCTTGGGCACAGATTCTATACCCTCAGACACATTGCCCCAGACTATCGGAAGCACCATCAAAAACGAAATAAAGGTAGGAATCGTCTGGGTTTCTATCCAAACATACGCCAAAAGTATAAAGGAGGCAACAGGGGTTGCCTTTACCACCTTTACTGCGGGTGAAAGGATGGTATCAAGAAGCAAAAAGCGTTTTGTGATAAATGCAAAAAGTGTGCCGAGCATCACTCCCAGCAGCCATCCTACAGTTATTCTGATAAGAGAAAACAGTGCCGACAGCCAAAACTCAACCGTCTTGGAAAGCTGGGTAAAACGCTCCAACACCTGATACGGTGACGGGATGAGTACATCCATACTTACAAAGTGATAAAGTATCTCCCATACACCAAACCAGAAGATAAGGGCAACAGCTGCCCTTATCCACCTGTTTTTTAAAAAATTATTTTTGAGCATAATAGAAAGCATCGTCGGGCAGACTTCCGCCAACAGAGGTCGGCTCCTGCTCATAGAGCACCTTTAAAAATCCTGAAAGGATGGTCTTCATTTCATCCCCTGCGATGCAGGTGATATTGCAGTTGGGGATCGCCTTTGCTACCATTGCGGCGGAATCCATAATTCCTGCCTGCTGAACGGCATCTCCTGCAGCAACGGGATCAGAGGTGACCTTCTTGACACTCTCACCGAAATCTGCGATAAACTGCTTTACTGCCTCGGGGTTTTTATCTGCAAACTCTTTTTTGACAACAAAGCATCCCATTGTGAGCATACTGTCATTCTTCTCTGCTGCGGCAATCTTATCCCACTCCTCTGTGAGATCAAGGGCGATTCTGACATCTGTATTTTTAAGCGAGGTCTGTGTTACGAAGGGCTGAGGAAGAACGCCTATCTTTACCTTACCTGCAATCATCTGTGATGTAAGCTCTGCGTGTTCGGCAAGATATTCTATCTTGCAGTTTACTCCGTTTTTAGCAAGAATGTACTCAAAAACATACTGAGGTACTGCACCCTGACCGGTTGAATAAACCTTTTTGCCGTTTAATGATTTAATATCGGTTACGGTATTGCCGTTTTCCATTACATAAAGTGTTCCGAGTGTATTAAGGCAAAGAGCTACGTATTTGCCGTTGGTCTTTTTATAGATGGTTGCGGCGGCATTTGTGGGAACCGCAGCAATATCCATATTGCCCTTTATGCACTCTGCGACGACCGCGGTAGGATCTGCAAAAAGCTGTGATTCATATATTACCGAGTCGGAATCGCTGGAACCGTTTACGATGTTTACTGCACCGATTCCGGTGGGTCCCTTAAGGGATGCAAATTTAACGGTAACGGCAGTCTTGGTGGGCTCAGATGCGGTTGAAGATGTGCTGCTGACAGATGCAGTATCATCCGAGCAAGCGGTGACCGCAAAAAGCATAATAACTGCCATTAACAATGCCAATATTTTTTTTGTGTTTTTCATAGTTATTCTCCTTTGTAAATTCTTTTCAGAATATTTTTATCATTTATTGTTATTTTACCCTTTTGATGGGTTATAGCTCCCTGCTGCTGAAGACTCTTAAAGGCTCTGTAAAGGGATGCTCTTGCAACCGACAGCACAAGGCAAAGCTTTGCCGATGATATTTTTATCTCACTGCCTGCTTGACAGTACAGATATCTTGCAAGTCGCATTTCGGTTGAAGGAAGCGAGAAAAATGATATCTTTCGATTTAAGAAGGCTATTCTGTCTGCCAGAAAACGAATATAGTTTTCGGAAATTTTAGGATATTGAGCCACAAGGGATAAAATCTGTTCTTCACTGTAAAACACCGCTCTTACCGCCGTTTCGGCAATAACGTTGGTACAGGTCTGTGACTCGGCAAAAAGCCCTGCCGCCTTAAATATATCCCCCTTCTCAAAAAGGTTTAACAGTGTCTCATTATCCTCTTCGACCGCCTTGGCTCTGCCCGACAAAACTATTCCCAGCTGTTTTTGTCCGTTTGGAGTAGATATTATCTCTCCTGCCGAAAAGCTGAATACCTCTTTTTGTTCTGCATATCCGCTATTTTGAAAAAGAGCACATTCACAAAGCGTTTTTAAATCTTTTTTATTCATTTTCCCCTCTAATATGTATCATTTGATACAATTATAACATATTTTTGTGCGTTGTCAATATAAAAACTCCCCAAACCGTCGTGTTTGGGGAGTTTAACTTTTAGTTACTTTATATAAGAAATCCGTTTCGTATCTCTGGGCTTAGCGGGAATATCCTTTTGGGCTTTGTAACCAAGCGATACAAAAAGAATGGGTTCGTAGTCTTCGGGAGCACCCATTTTTTTGATATCCTCCGTTGCTTCTTTTGTCTCAAAATACCTTTGCGGAAGTCCTAAAATGACGCTTCCTATATCCATAGATTCTGCGGCAAGACAGATGTTTTCTATCATAATTCCCATATCCTCCCTGCACCATCTGTCCCCCTTTAACGATGAAAGGGCGACAACAACGGGCGCATGGTAAAATACGTGGTATTCGTGGGGGTCACAGTCTATTTTGGCACAGATCTTTATGTTAAGTTCATCAAGATAAGCCTGATTTGTTATTACGGTAAGATGACGGCGCTGCATATTTTTTGCACTTGGCGATAAAAAGGCAGCATCAAGTATTTTGCTCAGCTCGTCATTGGTTATCATATTGGGTAGATATGCTCTGCAGGAGCGTCTGTCACGTATTGCATCAAGTGTATTTTTCATATAAATTCTCCTTAATCTTTATTCTCGTTCAGTATTCTCATAATAAGTCTTTGAAGGTCATCAAAGGTGTTGAGCATTCCCGCTTCTCTTCTGTATGACGCTGCACCCTTCATCCCCGTAAAATACCAGGCGGCATGTTTTCTCGACTGCAGCATAGCAGTCTTTTCGCCCACATTTTGTCGCATAAGCTCAACCTGTTTTAAAAGGATGCTCATTCTGTATGAAAGCGGCGGCTCAGGCAGTATCCTGCCCTCACAAAGATATGCATTTATGTTCTGAAACACCCAAGGTGCTCCCATTGCTCCACGGCCTACCATAAGAAAATCACAGTTGGTCTGTTCTATCATTTGGCGGCGGACAGCCCGTCAACTATATCTCCGTTTGCAATGACAGGAATATTTACAGCCCTTTTTACGCTTTTTATTGCCTCAATGTTCACGGGAGGAGCATACATCTGACGCCTTGTTCTGCCGTGTACCGCAACAGCCTTGGCACCCGCTTGTTCACATACCCTTGCAACCGTAACCGCATTTATATGATCATCATCTATTCCTATGCGTATTTTAACCGTTACGGGAATATCCACCGCGTTTGACACGGTCTCGACTATTTTACCGCAAAGCTCAGGATCAGCAAGAAGAGCACTTCCCCCTCCGTTATTCGCCACCTTTGGTGCGGGGCAACCCATATTTATGTCTATCATTTCAGGATTATGCTCTGCGGCAACAAGCGCCGCCTTGGCCATAATTTGCGGATCATCACCGAATATCTGTAATGCGATAGGTCTTTCTTCATCACAAAATTTGAAAAGATCGCGGCTTTTTCTGTCCCCCAATACAACACCCTTGGCAGAAATAAGTTCGCTTACGGTATACGCAGCACCGAAAGACCGGCAGATACTTCTCATCGCGTTATCAGCAACACCCGCCATAGGTGCGAGTGCAGCATAACCGCCTATTTCAACATTACCGATCTTCATATTCTTTACCTCGTTTTTAATATCTTAACATATATTTTTAAATATTATATCACTTTTTGGCAAAATGTGTTATAATATTTATGTTTATTTTTTAAAAGAGGTGCTTTATGAAACTTCTGGTTATTGACGGAAACAGTATTATCAACCGTGCATTCTACGGAATTCGTATGCTTTCGGCGGGTGACGGTATATATACAAACGGAATTTACGGCTTTATTAACATATATCAAAAGCTATGTACAGAGGTATCTCCCGATGCCGTTGCCGTATGCTTTGATCTTAAAGCTCCGACATTCAGGCACAAGATGTTTGATGGTTACAAGGCCAAAAGAAAGCCGACTCCTCCCGAGCTTTTGTCACAGTTTCCTCTTTTAAAGGAGCTGTTGAATTATATGGGTGTTGTGACGGTCGAAAAGGAGGGGTATGAGGCAGATGACCTTATAGGAACCCTTGCTCTTGCCTGTGAAAACAGCGGTGATAACTGCTTTGTTGCTACAGGAGACCGAGATTCACTTCAGCTTGTAAACGGACTTACAAAGGTTCTTCTTGCCTCCACCCAAAACGGTCAGCCGGTTTTAAACCGTATCGGTGTTGAAGAAATTAAGGAAAAATACGGTGTAAAGCCCTATCAGCTTATAGATGTCAAGGCGATCCAAGGCGACACCTCAGATAACATTCCCGGCGTTGCGGGAATCGGTGAAAAGGGTGCGTTGGATCTTATACAAAGGTTCGGATCACTTGATTATATTTATGAAAACCTTGATACCTTAGACATAAAACCGGGCGTGAAAGCAAAGCTTGAGGCTTCAAAGGATATGGCTTTCTTGTCATATAAGCTCGGAACCATCTGTACAAATGCACCTATTGATACCGACGTTTCTTCATATTTATTGAAGGAGCAGGATAAATCGTCTCTTGCGGCTTTATTAAGAAAGCTGAAGTTTAAGAAGTTCCTTGAAGAGTGGGATCTTGACAGCGAGATTGCAGAAGCCAAAAATGACAGTGAACTGCCCGCTACCGAAATAACCTTTGAAGAAGCGGATAGAAATATTATTTTGGCTCAAAAAAGGGTTGGTATCGCCTTTTGGGATGATAAGATTTATGCATGCTACCTTGACAGATTTGCCGAAATCGATCAAGAACTTCTCACAGATATTATAAAAGCGGATATAAACATTTTCACAAGTGACTCCAAGATGCTTTTTGCTTTTGCACTGGAAAGAGGAATAACAAAGGTAAATATCGGTTTCGACACCTCCCTTGCCGGATATCTTCTTGATCCGTCAAGATCGGGATATTCATATTTTGATCTTGTAAACGAGTTCGAGGTAAGAATCACCGTAAAAAACGAGGATGCAGCTTATGTATACGGTGTTGCGGGATTTATGCTTTTATGCGATAAGATGCTCGAAAAAATAAAGGAACAGCATCTTGAAAAGCTATTGTTTGAAATAGAACTCCCGTTGGCAAGGGTTCTTGCTAATATGGAGCGTGACGGCTTTTTATGTGATATTGAGGCATTAAAGCTTTACGGACAAACCCTATCGGAGGAAATAGACGGACTTTGCAAAAGCATATATGAGCTTGTAGGGTACGAGTTTAATCTTAACTCCCCGAAACAGCTTGGTGAGGCTCTTTTTGTAAAGCTTGGGCTTAAAGGCTCCAAAAAAACAAAAAGCGGTTATTCAACCGATGCCGCAACTCTTGAAAAACTGAAGACGGAGCA
>JAFUPP010000025.1 GCA_017481115.1 Clostridia bacterium
CATCGCCGAAATCGCCGTAAAGGGTTATCTTGTCGATATATGCCTTACCCTCAACGCGAATCTTGATGTTATGCTCACCGCGGTCAAACTCAAGGCTACATACCTTAACACCGATATCGGTATCAATGCTATTTGATTTAAGTGAATATGCCTGCTCTGCTTTGCCGTCTATCGAAACATATAAGGTACCCTGGGTAGAGCTCTTATAACCGTAGATTTCAAGTTTATCGCCGTCAACATTTACCTCTGCAATACCGCCGTTTTTGGTATACATTGCCTCTTTGCCGCTAAACTTTACGTTGTATATGGTATTGAACTGTGCGGTGAAGGCTATCTGGTCGATAAGATTTTCCGCCTCAAAATCAACAGGAACGGTATCGGGAATCTCCTCTACAACACCGATCTTGCTCATCCAATCGGCAATATAGGGTGATATTGCTGCATATCCGGTACCGCCGATGTGAACCTCACCTGCGTCCTTATTATAGAAGTTTGTTCCGGTATTTACCTTTAAGATATCATAGCTGTAGGAAAGCTCTTCGCCATCTACCTCAACGGTACCGCTGTAAAGGTCGATATAAGGAATCTCCCACTTATCGCAGACCTTCTTTGCCATTGCAAAATATCCGCTCATATCCTTGGTATAGCCGCCCCAGTTGGAGTTGGGTGTTGCATAGTTTACGATATAGCCTATCTTTGCATTGGGCCAGTACTGCTTTGCATAGTAGAACATCTCATCAAGAGCACCTGCCATAGATGAAACATCAAAGCTTGAAAGTGTTTTGGATGTGGTGAGTGTACCGATGGGACCTGACTCCATAGCATCGTTTACACCGCCGTGAAGTATGACGTAATCATAGTTTGTGCCGCTGTTATTGTGAAGCTGGTTGATGATACGGCTGGTCTTTATGGTTGAAAGAGCCGCACCCGAAACACCTGCATTTTTCCAGGTCATATTATACTCGGTACCGATTCTTCCTGCCCAACCGTAGTAGGGCATAAGGTCATCCTTTACTGCATTGGTGATACTGTCACCGCAGAAAAGTGCGCTTTTTCCGGTAAGGATGCTGTCGGGAGCGTCAGATCCGCTGTCTCCGCCTTCTCCGCTGCCGCTACCCTTTCCGGGCCAGGCGGATGCTCCGCCGGTAAGATTCAAATACACCTGAAACTCCTCCATTGCAGAAACGTTACCAAGTATTCTGACATATCCTGCATTTGCGGTTGTAATTGTGTAGTAGTACCATGCTTCCTGCTTGGGATTGTTACTGACACCTGCAACCGTATTGCCGGTATAATTTGCGGTAACCTCTGCGGTTTTTACCTGCTTAAGAAAACTGCCTGATGAAGAATAAATCTCCATACAGTAATCCTCTGCACCAAAATATCCCCAATAAATCGTATCTCCGTTTGATACGTTTATGGGATGGGTTGTGAATATGTTTGCATAGCTTCCCGATGAGAGCTTCGAGCCGTTATAGGTAAGTGCACTTACCCATATGTCACTTGAACTGCTGTCGAAAAGATTGGTAGGTGTTGCTGCCGATACATTCAAGGACAATGCCGACATACAAAATACCATTACAAACACCAAAACTAATGCTGCCGCTTTTTTTATGCTTTTCATTTTTACACGCTCCTTATAAAGCTTATATATATAAATTATATCATAAATAATGACGGTATCAATAAAAATTCGGTGGAATACCTGAAAATGAAAAAGGCAAATCCACCGAGAGTTCCTAATTATTCGCCCATTTCGGCTATGTAGGGAAGATTTCTGTACTTTTCGGCACAGTCAAGCCCATACCCGATGGCAAAAAAGTCGGGTACGGTAAAAAGGGTTATATCCGCCTCAAAATCGGTAAGACGTCTTGAAGGTTTATCGAGAAGGGTTACCACCTTTAAGGAAAGGGGGTTTCTCGCCTTAAGCATCTTTACAACATCCGAAAGGGTTCTGCCGGTATCAATGATATCCTCAACAATTATTACGTGATAGTTTGAAATGTCCTGCTCAAGATCCATAGTGATCTTAACAACACCGCTGGACTGGGTGCCGCTATAGTAGCTCTTTGCACACATAAAGCCGATCTCAAGCGGAATATCGATAGCTCTGCAAAGGTCCGCCATAAATACGAACGCACCCTTTAAGATACTGACCAAAAGTAACGGCTTTCCCTCGTACTCCTTGGCAATAACCGCTCCTGTTTCCTTTATCTTGTCCTTTATCTCCTGCTCGGAGATAACTATCTTTTTAACAGCATTCATCATAAAGCAACTCTTCCTTATCCTTTAGGTCGGGTCGGTAGAAGTACATATATCCCGAATACTCCTCGGTATAAGATCCTTCTGCGCCGTCCTCATATGTTAATTCTCTTTTTATTACATTACCGTTTTTGTCGTACCATACCTTTTCGTATGAGTTTTCCTCATTCTCGGGCATATAGCTGAACAAGGCGGTATTGTTTTTATCGTCATAACTTGATACAGCGGTGTATACAACACCCTTTTTATCCATTATAACATACTTTATTTCTCTTCCCTTGGCATCGTATGTAAATAGCTCTTCACTGTAATAATCCTTGGATTTGCATTTTTCCATAAGCAAAAGATTATTTTTGTTGTAAGCGTATTCGTATTCTATCTTTTCGTCATCAGAATCAACAGATGCCTTATAAGTTAAATTTCCGCTTTCATCATAACTGTATTGAGTGGTGCATGAATATATATCATCCATACTGTATACGGATTTGATGATATTGCCGTTTGAGTCGTAAACATTCTCAACGGTCGTAACATTCCCCTCGTTTTGAGTAACCTCTTTTATAAGGCGGCCGCTTGAATCGTATGTAAAATCCGTGCGGTATTCCTCACCGGTTTGAATCACAATATTGCCATCTGTATTATATGTGCGTTTAAATGTTAAATGTTTATGTTTTTCGATATCCGTATAATACGCTCTGTATACTCTTCCGTTTCCGTCGTACTCATATTCATATATCTCAAAAAGACCGCCCTCGTGATAGGTTTTATTGGTCAGCGGATTATTATTTTCATCGTATGTACGCTCGTAAATAATATTGCCGTCAGAATCCACTTTCTTAAGAGCGTTTCCGCTTTTGTCATAGGTTATACGGTGGGTTTCAACAGCATCCGGGTAGATCAACTTATATTCCTTATGTACGATTAGAAAATCCTCACGAAGCTTTATGGCCTCTTCGTCATCACCCATTTCGTACAAAAGGGTGTATGCCTCTTCGATTTTTCCCTCATCAATAAGCGCCTTTGCCAGATCTATTTTTGAAACCTCAATCTTGTTTGACGCAACGTCATTATCCTTACCGCCGCATCCGACAAGTGTAACCAAAAGCACCAGTACAATCAAGAAGCAAAAATATCTTTTGAACATATCATCACACCCCGTATAATTATCGGTTAAAACCGAGGGATTGTCAAGAGAAAAAGAGCACAAGGAATATTTATTTTAATAGATATTAGCAAAGTCGTAATACTTATTATCTATTACTTCTTACTTATTGCTTCCCAAACTCCCAAGGACTTTTTTGAGGTAAGAGTGAAGAGGTAATAGGTAAGAAGTAAGCCCCAAGAACTTATCGTCCTTGGGGCTTTGGCATTCGTGTCCGAAAAAGAACTGGTCAAAAACCCGGTTTTTTACAATTATTTAACCCCAATGCAATTCGTAGTAATACCAATTATCTGTAATTTTCTTTACAAAGCACCAATCAGTACCATTATTAGGTTTACCAAAGTAAGTACCGCCGTCAGCTTCATATTTTTCTCCCAAATTGCCGTCAGAATAAAAATCAGGAACGGTAATTTCATTATTTACAGTATAATAATAACCGTAATAAGCGCCGCCAATACTCAGTCCGGTAGTTTCATAATCAAAAAACTCTATATCTTTAGTAGATGAAAGAGTTTCTTTGTTTTTCAAAACAAAATTTGAAATCTCACCATATCTTTCAACTGATATATACATACCTTTACAAGCAGTCAAAGAAAAGATAATTAGCAAAAAAACTAAAACTGATACGATCTTTTTCATGACATTTCCTTACTCTTTCCCCAACATCTTTGCATATCGGTTTGAGAGTGTCTTGGATAAAATACAAAACACAATCGTTAATAATATTCCGATACCATTGAAAAACAAAAACGCTATCATACTGTGATGGAAATTGTTTCCGGAGAACCAGTCAAACAAACTCATTTCGTAGTGAAATCCAGACCATATATATGCACAAAGTATTATGCCGAGCGTTGCAATCAAAGAGCTGTTGGAAAAACTTTTTCTGCTTTTATAAACCCTTACAAAATACCAGTTCGCCAAAGAAAGCATAAATCCGGTTGCCGGTATGACAAGATTTATCGCCCAAAGCCCATTTTCAATACCTAACGGCGTTCTTGATTCTAATGCAACGCCGATTGTAATCAATGAAAATGAAACAAACAATAAAACCGACTGCAAAACAGAAGCCTTCCAATCATTTAGTTTGCTGAATGTTTTTGGTGATTGCGACACCGTGATAACTTCAGAGGACGATTTCATATCTTCAAAAAGTTTCTTACAATCGTCACAATCTTTAATATGTTCTTCAACAATTTTTCTGCTTTCTTCACTGCAACACCCGTCGATGTACAGTGGTATCAAATCTTTTACAATATTACAATTCATATCGTTACCTCATTCTTTCTAATAGTTTTTGCTTGGCACGGTAAAATGTAACCCGTGCCCAGCTTTCGCTTTTTCCGAAAATTAAACTAATATCCTTTAATGAAAAACCGCCAAATACCGAAAGCATAAATACTTCCTTATACGGCTCTTCTAATTCATGCAAACATAACAAAGCTTTTTGAGAAAGTTCTTTTTGAGCAAAGGTCTCTTCTATGCTTATATCGCTGCTTGCCGCTTCGAGATCGTCAAGAGAACCTGTTTTCTTTTGTTCGTTATACCACGCAAAATATGTATTCTTTGCGATTTGGCATAGCCACACGGAAGCCTTTTCCTTGTTTCGAAGAGACGTATAGTTCATATATGCACGAAAAAAGGTTTCTTGTGTCAACTCTTCGGATAGCGTAATATCCCGTGTCATTTTCATCAGATATTTGAAAATGAATTCTCGGTTTTCATTGAAAAGCTTTTCAAAATCAGTCACATTTTCACCGTCCTTTCAACTATTAGATTGGGGAACTTGCAAAACGTTACAATAATAATAACATATTTTCTACAAAAACTCAAAAAATCTATGGATGGCACATATGCCTGTGCAAATTAGCAAGATTTTGCTAAAAATTCGATTAACAAACTGTTAGCAAACCGGCGAAGGTGAAATGAATAAATGAAGCATCGGCTTTGCCGATTTGAAGTTATGGCTTTCGCCATAGTGAAGTTTTGTGCTTCGCACAAAGAGAAGTCAAGTGTGCCACCCACGCCCGCAGGCACTTCACACGGCGTAAGCATACTTCACGCACCGAAGGTGTACCTCACGTGCCGCAAGGCACACTTAGTTGAAAAAGGAAAGACAAGTCTTTCGACTTGTCTTTCTTTTTCTGGCATTCGTGTCCGAAAAAGAACTGGGCGAAAACCGAGGATTTTCTAAAAAACTTCAATAATCGTTGACACTAATTCTTCTATTTGTAATAAACCAAATAAACATATAATCACAATCAATATACACGATAGGATAATCATTCCTTTTTTATTTTGTTTTTTTGATTGCATAATAACATTGATAAATTCAAATATACTTTCTACAGCTAATAATATTAAAAAAAGTAATACTGGCAGCTTTTCGTTTAAAGTATCAACTAAAATATAAATATAACGTGAATCGATTTCAAAGGGTGAGACCTGAATTTCAGGTATCAAAAGCATAAAAACAGGTATTGATAAAATTAACAATACATTGCAAATATAAAATGTTGCACCGATATATGTCATTTTATTAAAATCTGATTTAAGTCTTTTTACACTGCGTTGCCAACCTACCGATTTTGGTAATAAGATTTTTGCAAATTCTTTGTTTTTTAAGACAAAATATTTTTTGGAGTTATATCTACTATCATATCCCGATATATACCTTGCAAGTAATAATGTTCCAATTATGATAAACAAAATCATAATCATATCATCACCGCCTCGAGTGTATTATAGCATAAAAGCGGCTGAGGGGCAAGAGTATAAGTGAAGCATCGGCTTTGCCGATGTGAAGTTATGGCTTTCGCCATAGTGAAGTTTTGTGCTTCGCACAAAGTGAAGTCAAGTGTGCCACCCACGCCCGCAGGCACTTCACACGGCGTAAGCATACTTCACGCACCGAAGGTGTACTTCACGTGCCGCAAGGCACACTTAGTTGAAAAAGAAAAGACAAGTCTTTCGACTTGTCTTTCTTTTTCTGGCACCCCCAACAGGAATCGAACCTGTAACTAATCCTTAGGAGGGATTTATTATATCCATTTAACTATGGAGGCGGGTGCTTTAAAACAATACAACATTTTTTATGGTTTGTCAAGTAAATACGGGGCATAATAGCCTTGAAAGGAGTGTTTATAATGATAGAACAGGACACAATAAGGTTACTTCGCGAATGTGATGCGGGTGTTAAGATGGGGGTTTCCTCCATTGACGAGGTGTTAAAGTATGTTCATTCCGACACACTTAAAAACATTTTGCAAAGATGCCGCGACAAGCACAACACGCTGGACGCAGACCTTCAAAAGCTTCTGGCAAAATACAAGGACGAGGGCAAGGAGCCAAACCCCATCGCCAAGGGTATGAGCTGGATGAAGACCAATATGATGTTAAAGATGCATGAGTCGGATGCCACCATTGCCGATCTTATGACCGACGGATGTAATATGGGTGTTAAAAGCCTTAATAAGTATTTGAACGAATTTGAGGCGGCAGACAACGATTCAAAGGAGATATGTAAGCGTCTTATCGACCTTGAGGAAAAGCTTGCCATCGACATAAGAAGATTTTTATAAAAAAAGCGTTGAGTAAAACTACTCAACGCTATTATTTATGCGTAATCGCGGAGGGTTGCACCGGGATAGTAATGCAGAAGTATCTGCATATAGTTCCAGCCGTGATCAAGTGCATAGTAGTAGGCACCGACCTGACTCATACCGACTCCGTGGCCCCATCCGTATGTGGTAAAGGTAAAGGTATCTGTTTTTGAATCATAGCTGACATCAAAGGCTGCAGAGCGTAATGAAAATACGCTATAGAGCTTTTGACCCGTAATATTATAGGTTCTGCCGGAAGAGTTTTTATATGTGGTATTACCCGCTATGGACATTCTTCCGTTATAGACACCGCTCTTATTACGGTCGATTATCTTAAACCAGCTTGATTTTGCCATTTTGGTGGTAGAAAGATCGATATTAAGCTTGTCCTTAACCCTCTTTACAACATCATCTGCCGATATCTTCTTTTCATATGAAAATCCGTTATACTTTTTATCAATAGATGAATCTACGGGGGTAAGATACGGTATTTCGGTACCGCTTGACCAGACATCCCTTACGTCATTTGTCTTACCTGCGGTGCAGGTGGCATAGTAAGAGTCACATATCTTGCCATCATAAACAAGTGTTTTACCGATAACCGATGCGACACACTGTTTTACTCTGTTACCGACGGCATCATACGACTTCATAGCGACACCCGACGGCACCGATCCTCTGCGTACACGGTACATAATGTAGGAATAGGATGCTACCGCCTGTGCCTTGATGGTTTCAACCGGATAACCCGAGCCTACCTCCATTTCAACGATACGGCATATAATTGAGTATGCCGATTCGGTATATGTATTACCCAACGAGCTTTTTACGGTAATTATTTCGTTGGCGGCGGTTGGATTGAAGTATATATAACCCTCGGGACTTTTCTTATCCACATTTTCCGATGACGAGCCGGAGGAGGATGAGGTGGTGGTATTAGAGGAGGCATTAAGCTCACTCTTTTTGGTTATATAAGCCGAGCTTACCCATCCTGCCACACCGCCCGAAGCGGTTATCTGTGCCCATCCGTCAGAGATACGAAGCACGGTTATGACCTCGCCCTTGTCTACCCTGCCTACCGCTTTATAGGAGGTACCTGGTCCCTCTCTTACATTAAGATAGGTATCCGATGTAGTAACAACATACTCTTCGGGGGTGATCACCACCGAGGAGGAGGTGGAAGAGGTTTGTTCAGACGAGCTTTGCGGCTTTGACTGAACTGCACTTGAAGCGGCAGAGGATGCCGCCGACGAGGTGGGTTTTTGCGGTTTACTTGACGAAACCGTTGATGATGGGGTCTGTGGTTTCATCGGCTCGGTTACTATGGGAGTATCATCCTCAACCGAAGGAAGAATTGCACCAGCATTTTGCTGATTCTGCGGTAAAAAGCCCTCTTCATCAACTATAACGCCCTCTTCATCGGTTATGGGCGTATCTACAGGTGTATCGGGTACACTCTGGGTGTCTTGATCCGGAGGCGGCAGGTTACTGCTCTTATATGCTACATAGTCGTTTTCAAGGGTTTCTGCCTCACCCTCGCGGAGCGTTCTTGCAAATAGAACTATTTTTCCGCCAAATTCATAATCGGTGACAAGCACCGCCAATTTATCCCCAATATTTACGGTTATGTCGGTATAGTAGTTTGAGGTTTTTTGTGCGTTATTATAGTACTCCTCAAGCTCCTCTCCCGTTTTCAGATTCTCCTTTTCAAAATCAAAGGTGTTGGAATCCTTCATTACGGATACCGCAAATATTTTGTATCTGAAATGTTCAAAAAGGGAGTTTATATCTATTATCGGGTGATTTTTATAGTAATCAATATCGGTATATTTTGAAAGATCGGAGAACATTCTTCCCTTATAGCTTTGACCGTAAATTACGGTATTGTTTGTAAAGCCGGATACAGAATATCCGTCGCTTGTATAGGGAGTGCCTCCGCTGCATCTGACAAGATTGAAAAGATGCTCCTCATAAAACTGTTTTGTATACTTTGCGGGTTTGACAAACGGATAATTTACAGAGGTATTGGGGATGCTAACTATTCCCGCAAGATCACTGTTTATCTCATACAATGCACCAAAGGACTCATTTGCTCCGCTTAAAAGTGCCGTGGATGTCTTGCCGTAAAGCGACATTATCTCTTTATAGTTTTGGTCGAAGCGATTGGGTATGACCTTTGCAAGATACAAAATATATCCTGCAAGATACATAACGGCAACCGCAACACAAATAACCGATATAATTATCGACCTTTTGCTTGGTCTTTTAGAAGGAGAAGCCTGCTCCTCTGATTCGGTATTTATGACATCTTCCGGCTGATCATTTTCTTCGATCTGCTCGGCTTGTTCAATTTCTGTTTGCATTTCCGGATCATCCGTCCGTGCAAAAAGAAGGTCTTTGAGGTACATTTCATCTCCTCCTTTCCAAAGTTATTGTCCGCTTGACACCTGTCCACTGGTATTTTCACTTGAGGTATTGCCTCCGGGTGCGGGTTCGGAGGATTCTGTCGATTCGGTTGCTGACGAGCTGCCTCCTGACTGGGTGCCCGACGGTGTCGAGGTATCAGAGCCGGTTACATTACTGCCGGTATCCGACGTTACGCCCGATTCTGTTCCTGATGGGGTGGATTCGGGTGTGCTGACTATCGGCGGAAGTGCCGATTCTGATGAAACATCTGACGAATTACTTACGGTGCTTTCAACAGAGCCTGTTGACGAGGTATCGTTTGAGATGGGTGGTACGTATGATGCATCGTTAAATACAGGCTTCTTACCGCCCTTCTTGTCATACCACGCCTGCGGATATAGCGGTGCGGGGTTTCTGATGGCGGTAGAGGTATCTGCAGGTTGCTCACCCTCTAAAAGTCTTCTTGCACATACTACAAGTCGTGCTTCATTAAAGTCGTATACGCAGGTTGAAAGTGTAAGTATTTCATCCGAGGGTGATACCGCAACATTGGTCTTGAATATTGAACGGCGGTTTACCTGGGTTATATAATCCATAAAGTCTTCCTCAGAGGTAAAGTTTACCCTGTTGAAGTTGAAACGGAAGCCGTCATCCTCACTCTCAAGATCGTTGGTGATGAATACGCTGAATATTTCATACTTTGCCTTTGTATACAAGGTATCAAAATATATTATGGGATTTTGCTTATAAAAGCTTAATGTTCTGAACTTTTCAAGCTCTGCAAACATTGAGCCGTCCTTCATATGATGTCCGTAAAGGGGCACGTTTTTGGAGTTGCCCGAAATATTGAATACGGTTCTGAAGTCTGCCATAATGGCACCGTGCTCACTCTTCTTTTTATAGAAGTCGTGGGTAAGGTAAAAATCATTATCGGTAGTCTTTACAACAACGTTATCTATGCTTGTGTTGGGAATATGTATCCAACCGACAGTATCGTTGTTCTGAATATAAAGTGCCGCAAAATCAGCTTCATTCGCACCTTCGGGGAAATCAACACCCGTAAGGTCGTAGTTGGGATTTTTATAAAGCTCCTTTACCTTGTCGTTGGTTATGGAGTTTTGTACCGATGCCACCGCAAAATTGGTAAGGATATATGCCGAAACGAAAAAGGCGGCAAGTGCTACGATAAGCACAAATTTACGGGTAAGCTCAACCGCATCATCGCCCTTCCAGGGTATGATGAGTTTTAAAAAGCCCTTGAATCCTTTTTTCTTTTTATCTCCCTTTCTGACCAACTCCTCTTCATACTTTCTGATGAGCTGCTCCTCCTTGGATATCCTTTTTTGCTTCTTTTCGGCAGCCTTTTGTGCCTTTTTTTCCTCTTTTGAGAGGGTATCCTGCGGCTCGTCATTCGGCTCTGAATCATATGAATCAAAGCTTTGTGACTGCTCGTCAAGATTGAAATTTTGATAGGTATCATTTGTAAGGATATCGGTTGAAAAATCCTCGTCGCCGAGATCTATCTCGCCGTTAAAGGACAGACCGAAATCCGAATACTCATATGTGTCCGGCATATTTTTTTCCTTTTTTGAAAAAAACTTTTTACCGTGCTTAGCCATTATATCATCTCCTTTAAAGGAAGTTACATAAACTTAAGTCCAAAGGGGTCTTCGGGAGGTTCTTCACCGTTATTCTGCGATTTTTCAGGCTCTGAAACATCCACGAAAACAGGTGCTGTGAGATCTATTTCGGGTTGCTTCTCCTCATCAGAAATGGTGACCTTGAAAATTTCGGTCTGTTCCTCCTTTTCGGAATCCTCCTCAGTCTTGGGCGTATCTTCAAGCTCCTGTTCGATGATTCTGCCCTCGAAAAATGCTTCTACCCTTTCTATCTCCTCTGCGGGTATTCTTACACCCTCTGAGAGTCTGCCGGGCAGTGCAAGAAGATAAAGCCTTACAAGATCAAGTATAGTGGTTGCGGCTCTTTCTCTTATCTGCTCACGGGAAAGCTCCTCGTTAAACCTTTCCTTTTTTGTATACATATATTTACCGTCGGTAAGACTGCAAAATACAAGACCGACCTCGTTGCCGTACTCATCCGAATCAGGTCCTGCAACGCCGGTTACCGAAATACCTATATCTGCTCCGCTCTTGATCTTTACACCGAGAGCCATCTCCTCTGACACCTTTTCAGATACAACCGTGTACTCCTTAAGGCTTTGCTCTCTAACACCGAGCTCCTTCTTTTTGATTTCCTCGTTGTAGCATACGACCGAGTATCCGAGCACATTGCTTGCACCCGAAATATCGGTGATTCTTTTGGCAACAAGACCGCCTGTGCAGCTTTCTGCAACCGAAACGGTAAGCTTTTTCTTTTTAAGCTGATTTACAACGCTTTCCTCGCTGCCGATACTGTCGATTCCGCAGACATCGACGCCAAAGCGTTTTACCGTCTTTTTGATTATCTTTTCGCCCAATGTTCTGCTTCCCTTTTTAAGAAGGATAAGAACACAAACATAGCTTTTATCATTAACAATCCTTACTATACCCGTTTCAAGCTCCTCCGAAAGCTCCTGAGTGACCTCGGCAATGGTGGTGTTTGAAATAAGTATTCTTGTAACGGTGTTTTTATCGTCGCAGTAAAGGGTAAAATATTCCTTTGCAGAATCATTTAAAATATCGCAAAGCTCGATATCTGCATAGGGTAAAAATACAATGTGCTGTGTTGCGGAATTTACGGCAAAGCCGTACTGTGAGCCGAGCTTGTTGCGGAAAAGCACCGCACCCTTCGGAAATGCCGACTGTTTATGAAGCATCTCTTCGGACTGGGTATTGGCAAAACGCTCATAAAGGTCGCTGTAAACATCGGTATTTTCCTCTAATGTGATTCCGAGTGCATCACAGACCGACTCCTTGGTGATATCGTTCTTACTGCCACCAAGACCGCCAATGATAAGGATCATCTGGCTTCTTTTGATAGCTGCTGCAAGGGTGGTTATTATCTCCTTTTTATCTGAACGGATAAAGCTTTGTCTTTTAATGTCGTATCCGTTTTTATACATTTCTTCATTAAGCTTTTGGGGTGCGGAGCCGACAAGTGCTCCGTCAAGAAGTTCATCTGAAACAAAAATAAATTCGGTCTTCAAATCAAATTACATCCTTTCACTCAATTATCTCAAATCGTGCGGTTTGTACCGCCTCTTCTACCAAGGCATCAATATCAAGTACAGCCTCTGCCTTTTCAATATCGTAAAGCTTGGGCTTGGTTTTGGGATGCTTGGGTGTAAATACGGTGCAACAATCCTCATACGGTCTGATGGAAATATCAAATGTATCTATTTTCTGCGAGATGGAAACTATCTCGTTTTTATCCATACCGATAAGCGGACGGAATACCGGCATATTACATACTGCATCGGTGCAGACAAGACCTCCGATGGTCTGACTTGCAACCTGACCGAGACTTTCACCGGTAATGAGTGCCTGACATCTGTGGTCGGCGGCAATACGCTGTGAAATACGCATCATAAAACGACGCATTATAATTGTAAAGAACTCTTCGGGACAGCTTTCACCTATACGCTTTTGAATTTCGGTAAAATGCACCGTGAAAAGCGGCATCTGACCCGCATAAAGTGCAACCTTTGACAAAAGCTCCTTGACCTTTTGCTCTGCAAGGGGGCTTGTAAAGGGAGGTGATGCAAAATGTATTGCCGAAAGCTCTACACCTCTTTTTGCCATCATCCAGGCAGCAACAGGAGAATCTATTCCGCCCGAAATAAGTATTGCGGCCTTACCGCCCGTTCCGACCGGGATTCCGCCTGCACCCTTTTTTTGACCGGCTCTGACATATGCGGCGTTATCTCTGATCTCACAAACGACCGTGACCTCGGGATTTTTAACATCTACCTTAAGATGTCCATAGCAGCTTAAAAGGTATCCGCCAAGCTCCGCAGAAAGCTCGGGTGATGTAAGCGGAAAGCTTTTATCCCCTCTTTTGCCCTCTACCTTAAAGGTTTTGGCGGTGGACAAGGTCTCCGACAAAAACTCCTTTGCTACCGAGCAAATATCCGACATATCCTTTTTACAGACGGCCGCACGGGAGTATCCTGCAATACCGAACACCTTTGAAACAAGCATTTCTGCCCTGTCGATATCAAAGCTGTCATCCTTTGGCTCTATGTAAATGACCGACTGCGCCTTTCTGATATCACATTCACCGCAGGACTTCATACTGCGGCGGATACGTTTTATCATAACCGCCTCAAAGGTACTGCGATTTAATCCTTTTAGCGCAAGCTCGCCGTTTTTGATCAAAATTATCTCTTTCATTTTTACCTCTTTATTGTAAGAAGCTGTTTTGCTTCGATAAGTGCATTTATAAGTTTGTCTGCCTCATCCTCGGTATTGTATCTTGAAAGACTGATTCTTATTGCAGAATCTATCCTCTTTGCATCAAGACCCATAGAGGAGAGCACGTGACTTCTTTTGCCCTTTGAACAGGCACTTCCAGCCGAAACGCAGATTCCTTTTGAGCTGAGGTAGTTTAATACGACCTCACTTCTGACACCCAACACCGATACATTGAGTATATACGGAATAGCATCTGAGGGAGAATTTATGCTAAAGCCCTCATTAATTAGTGCGTTTTTTATACGTTCATTAAGACTTTGAACCTTTATATGATGCTCTGCCTTTTGTTTACAGAGCTTTGTGGCCTCTGAAAATGCGGCAATAAGCGGTACGCTTTCGGTACCCGAGCGCATTGAATTTTCCTGACCTCCGCCGATATTTCTGGGTCGTATAACAAGGCCTTTTTTTATGTAAAGGGCACCGACGCCCTTTATTGCGTGTATCTTGTGACCGCTTATACTCATCATATCACAGCAAAGCTTCTTTACAAGACAGGAAATTTTACCAAATGCCTGAACGGCATCACAATGACAGATTACCGACGGATTTTTTGCTTTTGCGAGTTTGAATATCTGTGCAACGTCGTTTATTGTGCCTATCTCATTATTTACAAGCATACAGGAAACCAACGCCGTGTTTTTATCCACCTTCTCAGCAAATTTTTCGGCAGATATGCATCCGTTTTTATCAGGAGAAACAAACTGTGCCTTAAAGCCCTCCGCCTCAAGTGATTTTACGGTATTTATCACCGAATCGTGTTCAAACGCAGAGGTTACGATACCGTTACCGATATGCTTATTTTTAATGGCTCCGCCAATAATTGCGGTGTTATTACTTTCGGTACCACCGCTTGTAAAATAAACCTCCGACACATCACAACCAAGCTCATCGGCAATTATTTTACGGGCATTATTCAAAGCAGCGGCGGCAGATATCCCCATATGATGAAGGGAGGATGGATTGCCGTATTCTTCTGTCATAAATCTGACTGCAGTCTGCACCGCCTCGGTTGCGGGAGGTGTAGTTGCACTGTTGTCAAAGTAAATATTTTCCATAACTGCCTCAAAAAACGATTTGTCTCCAATGTAATACATAGTCATTATACTACAAACAGGTCAATTAATCAATAAAGATACTGAAATTTAAAAAGAGTAATGCATAAATAACAGGAAGTTTCAAACAATCTTTATAAGGGAAGTGATAAAGTTGCAGACAAAACCTAATTTTTTCAGCCGTCTGACACGCCGAGGTCTTATACGTCTTGTGCTTATAACCGTAAGCATAATTTTGGTGCTTGGCATCTTTTCGGCGGTTCAGTTTAATATGGCAAAAAGATATTCACAAAGACTTCAATACGATTACGAGCAGCAGCTGGACAGTCTTTCGGTGTATCTTTCCGAGATTGACAACGGACTTAAAATATCATCATATATTTCAACTCCCGAGCAGTTTGCACGGGTATCCTCTGCGGTATGGCAAAACTGCGGAAGTGCCAAAGGCTGTATTGCGGCACTGCCCACCGCCATTGCAGAATTTGACAATACCTACCGTTTTTTATCTCAGGCAGGAGAATATATGAAGTCGCTTTCGGTGGAGTTTTCAAAGGGAAACGAAATATCCTCCAAGGCGAGAAAGACCCTGAAGGACTATTCAAACTACGCCTCTCAGCTTTGCACCGAAATAAGTGACCTTCGTGACGAGATGGAAAGCAGAAACCTGTGGGACAATATGGCATACAAGGTCACCTTCAACAGTCAGGAGGAAATGGACAACGAATACTTTTATTCGGTGTTGGCAGAAAGCGAAGGCGGATTGTCGGATATACCCGATCCTGTATACAACGGCCCGTTTTCAAGTCATATAACAAATTCAAGCTCAAAGTATCTTGAAGAGCTTGAAATAATCGAGCAGTCGGATGCGGCAGAAATTGCCGCAAAGGTATTGGGTGTAGAGGTAGACCGATTAACCTTTGCAGGAGAGTCAAGTGAGTACGATAAGTTTACCTCATTCAGATTTGAGACGGGACTTGGTCAGTATGCCGCAATAACCAAAAAGGGCGGAAAGGTTGCCTACTTTTTAAAGGAAAGCTATGCCGAAAAGTCGTCGATATCGGAAAAACAGGCATTGACAATTTGTCTTGATGCCTTAAATAAAATGGGATATGATAATTTGAAGGCCACACATTATACCACCACCGACTCTGTTATGACGGCAGAATTTTGCCGCATACAAAACGGTGTAGTCTGTCTTACCGATGTGATAAAGGTAGGAATAGAAATGGACAGCTCAAAGGTATTTGCAATGGATGCAAGACAATATCTTTTAAACACAAAGCCACGAAGCATACCCGAGCCGCAGTTTAAAAAGGATCAGGCACTTCAGGTGTTGTCATCAAGTCTTACAATGCAAAGTGTCAGCACCGTAATAATTCCGTCGGACAATGTTTCAGACACCCTTTGTTATCAGTTTATATGCCGTGCAGACGACAACACAAACGTAATAGTCTATATAAACTGTAACACGCTGGAAGAGGAAAAGATCATTTTAATAGACGAACAAAGCACCGGAGTATATTTATAAAAATGACACATAAACCTTAATCAACGTTTGTATAAAAAACAGTACCACCCTTGAGGGTGGTGACGTTAGTGATTATTTGGTTTTTTAGAAAAAATCAACCCCTTTTTCGTCTCAAAACATTTAAATACACAAAGTATTTATGCAGTTTTTCGACTTCAAAATAGAAATAATTTTTTCTTACAAAACTGCATAGCACCTTAAAAAGATAAATTTTTAGTAGTATAAAAGGCGAAAATCCGCGGTAACGCTGTCGCGTACCGCGGATTTTCAACACATTAGACTGCAAAAATTTGCTTTTTAAGGCAATTAATAACTGACGGCACCACCCTTTCGGGTGGTGCCCTTTTCTACATCGTTAG